>JAEEVN010000023.1 GCA_016290885.1 Caryophanales bacterium
AAAGCATTTGCCTATAAGATGAGATTAGAAGCAATAAAACATCAAGGCAAAACTTTGTCCCATGATGGAACAAAGTCACATTCTGTTGATTCAATCAAAGATACAAAAACCCAGATTTATAGATATATAAGATTAACTCATCTTATTCCTGAGTTATTAAAAATAGTTGATAATACATATGAAAAGAATGATAAGCATTCAATAACAATGGGATTACTACCTGCTGTTGAATTATCTTATTTAAATAAAGATGAGCAAATGCTGGTATATTCTGAAATGACTTATGATGATGCAAGTCCATCACATAGTCAGGCAATAAGAATTAGAAAATTATCAGAAAAGAAAAAACTAAATGCTGATAGTTTAGAAGAGATTTTATCAGAATCAAAAGGTAATCAAAGAGAACAAATATCCTTTAATAGAGATAAAATTGTTGCTCATTTACCTTATGGTTTAATTCAAAGAGATAAAAGATATGTAGAAGATTATATAATAAAAGCTTTAGAGAATTACTCTAATCAACTTGAAAGGGGTGATTCAAATGATCTAGATTTGTAGCATCCTAGTAAAGTTATTATATATTCGATAAAATTATTGTAAGAGGTGGAATAGAATGAAAAAAGTACTATTAACTCTTTCATCTGTGATTCTACTAATTGGTATTTTATTATTACTTTTGTATCCTAAAAATAATTTTGAAAAAGAAATTAATAATGAGATTGCAGAAGAAATAAAAGAAGAAATTAAGGAGGATAAAGAAGATGAATTTATTACAGAAATTAATGAAATTGATAATAACAATGTTGAAAATGACAGTTCTAGCATTTCTGACTCTAATAAGAATGATTTGGAGAGCCATAATACTAGTAACCCTAATGTCGTAAACAATAAAACTAAAACAGTTAAAGAGGTTAAAAAGGAACCAACAGTTAGTGAACCTAAACAAGAAATAAAAGAAGAAGATAATAATCAAGAAGTAATTCCAGAACAAAAAGAGGAAGAACCTCCAAAAGTTAAGGAAGAAGTTCGTGATGATATTATAGATACTAATAGTTGGTTTTATTCAATACATCATGGAAAGATAGAAACATCTACTCAAAGTAAATGTTTATCTGCTGGTGAAGAAATTGCTTTTATTGATACTGTAGATATTAATTACTATAGATGTTATGAGGTAACTTCAACAACTGGGAAAGTACTAGGATATTATTTAAATATCTTTTGTAACTCGGACAATTGCAATAGATATAAAAACCAAATAGATATGTCCAAATATAGATAAATATTTAAATGCACCTTAACAGGTGTTTTTTTGTGCAAAAAATAAGGAGGAAATATGAAAGGAAAATTAAAATATTTATTATTTATAGCAGCAATGTTTGTATGTGGTTTTATGACAGCACCAAATGTATTCGCTGCAACATTACATCAAGAAAATACTCAATATTATTATGATAGGTATTATCCAGATGGAAGTGAACATTCTTGGTATTTTAAACATTATACTATGGATAATGAAGTAGCATATTGTATTGAACCAGGAGTAGTTGAAGGAGTAAATTATCCTCAAACTAATTATTCAGCTACTGGATTACCTAATTCAATAAAAGAAAGATTATTGTTAATTGGATATTATGGTTATACATATCCAGGACACAATACTGAAAAATATCGTATGGCTACTCAAGGTATGTTATGGGATACTATTATCGGTATTGGTGATAATACTAAATTTTCTACTGCTCGTTATGGAAATGGAACAGTAGTAGATATTTCAGCTGAAAGAGCAGAAATAAATAGATTAATAGAACATCACTATGATAAACCATCATTCAATGGTGGGGAATATACTTTACAGGTAGGAGAAACACTTACAATTACAGATACAAATAATTTATTAGGAAATTATAATATATCAGTAACTGGAGCAAATTATTCAGTTGATGGTAATAATTTAACAATAACTCCAACAGTAAATGGAAATATAACTGTTAAGTTAACAAAACAAATGCCTTATAGTAGTGAATACAAAATATTTACAGTTGAAGGTAAACAAAACATGATGGTTCCAGGTTCAGTTGATCCAGTAGTTGCAAGTTTCAAAATTAATTCATATCTTGGAAGTCTTGAAATGGTAAAGGCAGATAGGGATACTGAAAAAGCACAAGGACAAGCAACTTTAAAAGGAGCTATTTATGGAATTTATAATACTGATGGAACAGAAGTAGCAAGAATTACAACAGATGAAAACGGATATGCAAAAAGTGGTAATGTATTAAGTTATGGTTCTTATTATTTAAAAGAAATAACACCATCAAATGGTTATTATTTAGATAGTAGTAAATATGATTTTGATTCTAAAGGACAAGCAACTGTATCAATGAATGTTACAGAAGAAGTAGTTACAAATTATGTAAGTATTTTAAAACAATATGAATATATAAATGGAAATACAGAATTCTTAACTGCAGAAAAAGATATCAAATTTGAAATTAGTTATCCAGATGGAAATGTTTTAACTACTATTACTACCGACAAAAATGGTTATGCAACATTTGATCTTCCATTTGGTGTATGGAAGTTTCATCAAGTAAATAGTTCACCAAATTATGAAAAGATATATGATTTCTATGTAACAGTAGATTATGAATCTGAAAAAGAGCAATACTATAACATTTTAAATAATAAATTAGCTGCTTATGTTGAAATAGTAAAGAAAGATGCAGAAACAGGCAAAATAATTAAACTTGCAGATACATCATTTAAAATTTTAAATACAGATACAAATCAATATGTATCACAATATGTTGGAGGTAAAGTATTAGATACATTTACTACAGATGAATCTGGTAAAACTCAAACATATTTAAAATTAGAAGCAGGTAATTATAAAATTGTAGAAATTAAAACTCCTAAAGGATATCTAATAAATAAAGATGGAGTTAGTTTTTCGATAGGTGATGAATCAAATTATAAATATACAAGTTATGGATTAATCGTAACTGTAGATTTTGTAGATCAAGCAATTAAAGGACAAATTGAAATTAATAAAAAAGGTGAGAAAGCAGTAATTGAAAATAATTCTATTACATATGAAGAAATACCTTTAAATAAAGTTAAATTTGAAATTCATGCTAGTGAAGATATTTTATCATCAGATAAAACAGTTCTTTACTATGAAAAAGGAGCTTTAGTTGATACTATTACAACTAATGATGAAGGATATGCTATATCTAAAAAATTACCATTAGGTAAGTATTATGTTATTGAAGTTGAAACTGGTAGCAAATATATTTTAGATAATACAAAGCATGAGATTGAATTAAAAGAAAAAGATAATCAAACTCCAATTGTATATGAAAGTGTTAGTAAAATGAATTATCTTAAAAAAGGTAGTTTAGAATTTACAAAAACTGATTTATCAACTGATGAGCCATTACCAAATACTTTAATTGAAGTTTATACAGAAAATGATGAAATGATTTTTTCTGGTAGAACTGATGAGAATGGTAAAATAACAATTAAAGATATTGTAGTTGGTAAATATTATATTTTAGAAAAAGAAGCTCCAGAAGGATATACTTTAAACGAAGAAAAAATGGTATTTGAAATATTAGAAAATGGTGAAGTTGTTAAATCTACTATGAAAGATAAAAAGATAACAGGTTCACTTGATTTTACTAAATTAGATTTTTCTACAGATGAAACCTTACCAAACACTTTAATTCAAATTTATAACGAAAATGATGAATTGGTATTTGAAGGTAGAACTGATGAGAATGGTAAGATTACTATAGAAGAATTAACTTATGGTAAATATTACATTTTAGAGAAAGAAGCACCTGAGGGATACGAATTAAATACTGAAAAGATGTGGTTTGAAATTAGAGAAGATGGAGAAATAGTTAAATCTGTAATGAAAGATCATAAAATAATACAAGTACCAATAACAGATGCTACCGATTATAAAGAATTAATCTTTAGTGGTGTAACATTAATAATTGCTGGAGTTGGATTTGTTATTTTAAGTAAAAAGAAAAATAAAGGTGACTCAGATGAAAAGAAATAAGAGCTGGTTAATAATCGGCTCTTTTCTAATTATTGTTGGAATTGGATTAATAGGGTATGATTATTATTCAAATAAAGCAATAAATGATGACGAGGATATTGCTATTGCAGAATTTTATGAAAATGAGGAAACTACTGAGGATATAATTGAAGAACCTACAGAAGAAAAACCAAAGGAAGAGAAAAAAGAAGAAAAAATAAATTATATAGCAGTTCTTAAAATACCAAAAATAAAATTAGTAAGAGGACTAGTAGATAGGAATAGTTATCTTAATAATATCAAATATAATGTTGAGATATTGAAAGATTCTTCAATGCCTGATGAAGTTAATGGTAATGTTATCTTAGCAGCTCATTCTGGTAATGCAAGAATATCTTATTTTAGAAATTTAGATAAATTAAAACTTGGTGATGAGATTTCAATTGAGTACAAATCAAAAACTTATGAATATAAGATTGTAGATATATATTTAATTGATAAAACAGGAACAGCAGAGATAATTAGAAATAAAAATAAAAGTACTTTAACATTAATAACTTGCAAACATAATACAAATAAACAAATAATTGTAATCGCAGAGTTAATTTAGAATAATTTAAGTATATAATTATTTCAAGGAGTGAAATGTATGCCTAAATATGACTATACTAATTCAACGATTGATAGATCTGATAAAAAACGATTACATTTTTATGAAGAGTTATTTACTATATTAGAAATAACAGAAAGTGTAAACGAAGAAGTTAATGAATTAATTGGATGGATGGGAGTAGTTCTTGGATATTATACGAGAATTCCAGATTCAAAAGAAAAAGATTCGACAGATTATTTAAAGCCAGATAAAAAAATAAATGATTATACATATATTAGAAATGTTTCAAATCAAGATATAAGACTGTATAGTATTATATCTTCAATAAAAGAATGTTCGGCTTATAATAATAATGATTCTTTATCAGATATTACAGAAAAATTGTATTACTTATTAGACAAAGTAGTACATCCATATCATAGAAAAAACTTAGATCTTGAGGATGTAAGATTTTATGTTGAACTTGAATACATTAATAAGGAAAAACAACAAGAAATATTAAAGAAACATAATATAAAATATGATGATACGGAAGTATAAAGAGCAAATAGCTCTTTTTATTTTGGAATGAAGGAGGTGTTTTTAAATGCCAATAATGAGAAAACAAAAAGTAAATCGTTATACAACAGTAGATAATTACTTAATAGATGATAAAAGATTAGATCCAGAAGGCAAAGGTTATTTAATTTATATGTTAAGAAAACCTGATAATTGGCATTTTAATTATAAAAGTATTCAAAATGATTTAAATGTTGGTGAAAGAAATGTTAGAACTAATATAAATAAATTAAAAGACCTCAAATACCTTAAAATAGACAAGTTTAAGAATGAAAAAGGACTTTATGAGTATATTTATACTATTTATGAGATTCCGTTTGATATTGACCTTAAAAATGGATTTTATCCAGATGTACGGTATGAAGGGGTGGATAGTGAATGCCTTCAAACCGATACGGATATAATAAATACTAATATAAATAAAGATAAAGAAGATAAACCTTTTAAAGGATATACATCTTCTTTTTTTAATCCTGAGGAACATAACAGATTAACCTTAGAGCTAATTAATTCTGGTTATATTGATAAGGAAGATTTACAACTTTATTATTATGATGATTTTTTTGAAGATTTACTTAAAAAAGGGCATTCATATAGAGAATTAATTACTGTATTTAATTATGTTGTTTCAAGAGTTATTAAAAGAGAATTCATTGATGAAGAAGGTTATGAAATAAAGAATAAACTTGGATATTTAAAAAATTCAATTAATTCTAACCTAAATAGATTTAATAATATGCCAGATGAATTATATCCAGATGATGGGTATGATTGGCTTAATGATGAGGAGGATATAGAACTATGAAAAAAATAGAAAATAATATTAAAAAAAATAGTAAATTTGAAGATTTAAAAAATGCTGAAGTAGAAGCATTAAGTGATTTTAGTGATCAGATAGGAGAATTAATGAAAAGCATGGATGAATATAGAGTGTTTCTAGATAGAGATGACATTAGAAAATTTGATAAAACATATAAAAATCTAGGATATTTTTGGGAAAAGATTCAAAATCAATTAATTTATCTATGGGATGTTGATGAAAGAGGTGAAACCAAGTAATGAATTATAACAGTTTTAAACTCGCAGGAAGATACATTCATAATTATAAAGATAATGAAAATCATTACATTATTTTAATTGCATTAATGTATCCAATAAATAAAAAAGAACCAACATTTATAGAAATTGATATATATGATAAAGAATTAATTACTTATATTGATAATTTAAATGAAAATGATTTGGTTGGAATTTTTGGTCATATAGAATCAGAAATACGAAATTTGAATGATAACTTTAATTATATGAATAAGAAATTAGTTGCTGAAAAAATAATCACAAAAGGTAACTAATTTTTATTTTGATTAAAGGAGGTGATGTGCATTAAGTAGAATATTCAGTTATAGATAACCTGAATAAAAATAAAACTAAATATTTGAAAGGAGGAAAAATATGATGAATAATTTTTTTGGTGTAGGTAGATTAGTTGCAGATCCAGAAGTAAAAGAATCAGAAAATGGTAAAAAATATTCTAATTTTACTATTGCTGTTCAAAGAAGCTATAAAAATGCTGATGGCGTTTATGATGCTGACTTTTTGGATGTAGTAGCATTCGGACCTATGGCTGAAACAACTTCCGAATATTGTAAAAAAGGCGATATTATCGGAATAAAAGGTCGTGTTGAAACATCATCTTATGAAAATGAAGATGGTGAAAAGAAAAAATCTACACAAATAGTCGCTGATAGAATTTCATTTATATCATCTAAAGCAAAAGATATAAATAATGTTATCGAAGAAGACGATGATTTAGATATGTAGTTTATTTATGATTAAAAGCAAAGAAAAAGAGTTAAATCGCCCGACAGCAAAATAACTCCAGTGAATATTATATCACTTCTTTGCTTTTAAAAATTATTTTTTTAAGAGGAGGAATGAATATGATTAAAAATTATATACAATTATTAAAAATTGATCACCTAGAAGGTGGAGGATATAATGTTGATTCAATTATCAAAGCAATTCAAACATTTTCAACTTGGGCTTTAAGAGTTGGAATTGCAGCTGCAGGTGTGTCACTAATAGTTGGATTTATATTATATGCAGTTGTTGATGTTGATCAAAAACCAAGAGTTAAGCAAAGAATTATTCAAACTATGTTTGGTATAGTAGGTATAATTCTAGCTATTTCAATTGTTAATCTAATCATAGACTTATTCTAGGAGGTGGTTAAATGTTATTAAAAGCATTAGATTTATTAAGAACTTTAGGTTGGAAGTTAGTTTACTTTATATATAATCTAATAGATAGTCTTTTTGATATTTTAAAAGGTTTAAATGCTTTTGATATTATTAATTCTGTATCTGGTGATAATAATTTTGTTAACTTTCAAAAAGGTGTAATTGCTATTGCAGTTACATTATTAGGTTTGTTTGCTATTACAAGATTTGCAAAAAAAATAATTGATCCAGATGAAAGTCAAAGTTCTGAGGGAATTGTAAAAGAAATAATAAAATGTGGTGTACTTATAATTATGAGTACATTTTTATTTGTTCAAGCAAGTACATTTTCTATTAAACTAGCAGGATTTACTTCTAACATTTTTTCTAATGAAAATGTAACAATTTCAGATTCAATGCTAACAATGTTTATTGATTATTCAGATGGATATAAAGATTCAGATGAATTTAAAGGTGAAAATATTGCAAAAAATATTTCAAATGGCAACTTCAATGGTAAAAAGATGTATAACGATAAATATGTAACATCTTCTCGTTGGATTTTACCAGATGAAAAAGATTATAAATATGAAATTGATTGGTTATTATCAATAATCGTTGGAGGTTTCTTCTTATACTCATTATTCTTTTGTGGAATGATGTTAGCAAGAAGACAAATAGAATTCTTATTTTTATTTGTGATTAGTCCGATAGTATTTGCAACTTCAATAGGAAATAAAGAGAGAAGACAAGCTGTAGTTCAACAGTTAGTATCGTTAATGCTTCAAGGAGCAGTAATAATGTTAATTATTTCACTAACAGCAATTGTTATGGGGCAAATAAATGAAACAACATTCTTTAGTAATTCATTTAAAGACATTGTAATTAAATCAATAATGTATATTGGTTGTGGTTCATTCTTATTAACTGGATCACAAGTAGTAAATAGATTTATTGGTGGTAATGTATCTGCAAACTCTGGTAGAGAACAACTTATGGCAATGATGGGATTTGGTCATGCTATGGGAGGTTTAGCAACTGCAGGAGGACTTGCAACAGCAGGAGCTGGTTTAATGGGAGCAGGTGCAATTTTAAAAGGAACTTCTAAAGTTGGAGGAGTTGGTAATTCTGCTTTAGGAAAAGTAGGACAAGCAGTATCTAATTTTGGTTCTAAAATGGGTGGAGATTCTTCGCCTGGAGGAATTGGAAGTAATCTTAAAATGGTTGGTGACTATTTACAGGCATCATCTAATTTAAGAAGAAATAATGTAGATTCTTCTGGAAAACCTCATTCTCAAAGTAAGTTATCAAGATTTGGATCTAATATGATGAATGCTGGAGCTAATTCAATGGCTTCTGCAATGCAAAGTATAGCACCAACAAGAACAATGTATAGAAGAAGATATAGAGGAAGGGATGAATAATATGTATATAACAGTACCAAGTATTAAAAAGACTTTAGGAAAATATATAGAAATGCAAGATTTGTATATAGGTTTACCAATGCTTATATTCTTTTTATTCTTATTTTCATTTACTAGTCATAAATTATTTTCAATATTATTTTTGACAATTTGTGTTTTCCTAATGTTACCTGTTAAGGTATCTAAAAAAAATAGAATGTATAAAGTAGCAATTTTATTTGTTAAGTATATATTTAAATGTAAAAATTATTATTATATAAGAAATGGAGATGATATAGATTGGAAAGAAAAACTAAAGATGAAAAAAATCTAAATAAGATTAAAAAATTAGATAACAAGAATAAAAGAAAATATTCATCTCGTTCCAGTATGAAAAAAAGAATTAAGAATTCGAAAGTAATTACTAATGTAAAAGAAATAGGCGAAGATGGATTAATATATTTGAAATCTGGTGAAGTAGCAACATTAATTGAAGTAAAAGCAATTGATTTATCATTGACAAGTAATCAAGAAAAGAATTTATTCTTTTCAATGTTAAAAGCATTGTATCAAATACCAAATTTAAATATGAAATGTTATAAATTAGATGAAAAACTTAACTTAAATGCAAATAAAGTTAACTTCGATAAACAAATTGAACATTTTATAGAAGCTGAAAACAAAAAAATATTATTAGAAGAATCTAGAAAATTAATAGATGATCTGGA
>JAEEVN010000024.1 GCA_016290885.1 Caryophanales bacterium
AGCTATACCACATTTTAGTAAATAATTTACGTACAAAGCCATAATCTTTATGATCTGGTGAATGTAATGCAACACAGTCATAATCTTCTGTAGTAAGTGTTTTATACATATCTAAAATCATTTCTGGTGGGTCTTGTAAATCAACATCCATGATTGCAACATAATCACCCTTAGATGCTTCTAATCCTGCATACATACCAGCTTCTTTACCAAAGTTTCTAGACATAGATATATATCTAACACATGAATTTTTACGTGCTAATTCTCTTATTTCTCCTAAACTATTATCTTTACATCCATCATCGATAAAGATATATTCAAAATCAACTTCAGTTAATTTGTTTCTTACTTTTTCTATTTCTTTATAGAATAGTGGTATTGATTCCTCTTCATTATAACAAGGAACAATAATTGATATTAATTTCTTATTTTTACTCATAAAACACCTCTATTTAGACCTTATTCTTGAATATATTTTTGGGCTAATATTCATAATTATCTTCTTTATTTTTCTAGATAATGTATCTGATAACACATTATCTAATACTTTATCTTGTTTCAATTTATTTTTATATTCTTTGTAATCTTTACCTTTTAATTCACATATTTTTAGAATTAAACTATTTGCTATAAAACTTTTAAATATAGTTTTATCAACCTTGACCTTATCTATCTCTTCATTTAGATATAAATAATGTTCGTAGAAATCACTAACCTTCTTTTTCACTTTATTATAATCATTATTAGTCATAATACTATTGCTTCTTATACAGTAATTATATCCAATATAATTAATGCTATTAACAATGTTAGCTTTAATTATAATCAATGGTGTTAATCCATAATCTTCATGAATTGCACCCTTTTTAAATTCAAATTTTTCTTTTAAATAATATTCTCTTTTAATTGCATATGCCCATGCATTTTCAACAAAGTGATATCTTGTTATTAAAGAGAATGCCTCTTCACCCGATTTAGATTTAAATGATGATTCAGGATAATCTTTTTTGTTATTATTTTCATCAACTTCTCTAATTTGGAATCTAACTACGTCAGGATTATTATCTAAAGATTTATTAATTTCTTTTAATAAATCTTTATCCCAAAAATCATCTGAATCAATGAATATTATATATTCTCCTTTAGCTTTCTTAACGCCTTCATTTCTAGCATCAGATAATCCGCCATTCTTTTTATGAATTACACTTATTCTTTTATCCTTGAAACTATTACATATATCTTTTGTTTTATCTGTTGATCCATCATTTACAATTATTAATTCATAATCACTAAATGATTGATTAAGTACACTCTTAACTGCTCTTTCAATATAATCTTCAACATTATATCCAGGCATTATTATACTAAATTTAGGCATTATATCACCTCATTAAATAAGTTTTCTAAATCTTTTATTCTTTCTTTTTGAATATTATCTATAGAAACAATTTTATTTCTTTTAGATTTATCAAGAATATTTTTAACTTCTTTTACCATTTTATCTTCATTCTTAGATATTATATATGCATAATCTCTTATATCAATTTTATCATCTGATACTGGTATAGTAGTTATTATTGTTTTATTTAAAACTAATGCTTCTAAATAAGTAACTGGAAATCCTTCATAATCAGATGTTAAAATTATATAATCACATTCTTTCATATATGGATATGGATTTTCTTTTCTACCAAAAAATGTAATTCTATCATTCAAATCATTTTTAGTTACTAGAGCTTCATATTTATATCTATCTGGTCCATCTCCTACTATCCATAAATCTATATTAGATATATTTTTAACTAAGTTAATTGCTCTTCCTAGTTTTTTAGAAGAATCATCTAATCTTCCTACAAATAATAACGTTTTATTATTTTTCTTTAGAGATAATTTTTCTTTAGATAATTTAATAATATTATCTACATTTATAAGATTATTAATTACTACTAATTTTTCTTTTAAACTTGGATATATTTTTTCAAAGCAATCTTTTGATTCATTAGATACAAATATTATATGTTTAAATTTATCAACATTCCTTGTATTAAAGAATTCACAAAATTCTTCTTTATTATACAAATCTTTATAATTACTATGAACATATAAAGATGAATTAGTTGATCCAATTAAAGCAAGTTTATTTGCACTATATGAATATGTTGCATAACAACAACTAAAATCATATTTGTTTTGGTTTTTTAATTTGAATATTAACTTTCTACTGAAATTAATTAGTTTTCTTATAGGAGTTATCTTTAAGGTAGATACTTTTAATTCTTTTAAGATAACATTCTTATTTAAATCTTTTAAGAATGCACCCTCTTTCTTTTCTAATACTAATGTTACTTCATATTTAGAATAGTCTATATTATTAAGTAAATTAATAAGAGCTTTTTCTATTCCTCCAATATCTAAAGTGTTTGCTGTAAATAATAATCTTTTTTTCATGGATACCCTCCATTTTCTATATATAATTATAACATAAAAAATAAAAAAAATAAGACTTATGTCTTATTTTTATTCTAATTCTGAAAGAATTACTGGAACCATTTGTTTCTTTCTTGAAGCAAGTCCATCAATATATGTCATTTGTTTGAAATCAGCTTTCTTATAGCCTGCTGCTAAAATGTCTTTAGCTTCTTCAGTATAGATAACATATGAACCATTTTTAATTACATCTGTAAATGCAAGCATAGTAAATTTGCATCCAAGTTTTGTATTGTTTTCTTCTAATGCTTTTAAGTAATTATCTATATCTTTATTAATTTCATCTATATCAAGAGTAAATACTTGAGCAACTGCAAATTTAGTATCTCCTGAAGTGAAGATCTTAAGATCTGTATTAATAACTTCATCATAAGTTTTACCTTTAAGAGAAGTTCCTGCTTTAAACATTTCAATTGCATATTTTTCATAATCAATTTTTAATAGTTTAGCAAGTTCATTTACTGTTTCTCTATCTAAATCTGTAGTAGTAGGACTTTGAAGTATTAATGTATCAGATAGAATACCTGATATCATTAGTCCTGCTATATCATTAGGTACTTTAATATTATTTTCTTTATATAATTGATAAATAATAGTATTAGAAGATCCAACAGCCATATTTCTAAAGTTAATTGGTGATTTAGTAGAAATATTACCAATTTTATGGTGATCTACTATACCTACTATTTCAGCTTCTTCTAGACCAGGAGCACTTTGTTCTGCTTCTTGGTGATCAACAAGAATTACTTTCTTATTATCTTTTTCTACTATATCAGTAACTCTTATTAAACCTAAACATTTATCTGATGAGTTAACAATTGGATAATTGTTATGTTTTAATTTTTTAGTTTCTTCTACAAAGTCATCATAGAAATCACTTTCTTTAAATGTAATAGATTCTCTATGAAGAATATTTTTAACTTTATTAGATAATCCAATTAATTTAGATGCACTAAATGTATCTAAATTAGTTTTAATAATATTAACTTTATTCTTTTTAGCAAGTTCTATATTTTCTTTAGTTATTTCTTTAGAACCAGTTACTATTAATAATTTAATTTTGCTTTCGATAGCGTATTCATGAATAGTATGTCTATCTCCTACTAAAAGAATATTATCTGAAGATAAATCTACATCTTTCTTAAATGTTTCTTTATTATAAGATGCTACTAATAAATCTCCTTTAATACTATCATCAAATTTTAATACTTCTTCTCCATCTAAAGTATTTAAAATATTTTCATAACTAGTATCTAATTTATTAAAATCTCCACTAATTATCTCTCTTGCTAAATCTTTTAAAGTAACTATTCCTAAATATTTATTATCATCACCTACTATTGGTAATCCTGTAATACCATTTTCTACTAAATAATCATATGTTGCTTTAACAGTAGAATTACCATTTAGCATCATATTTTTATGATATTTAATATCTTTTAATTGTAATCTTACATCATTTAAATATTTTGGTTCTTTTACATTAAAATGATCTAATACATATTTAGTTTCATCATTAACTGTACCAAGTACTCTTGGTTCAGAATCCATACCTAATTGATTTTCTAAATATGATAATGTAATTGCTGCAGTTACTGCATCTGTATCAGGTCTTTGGTGACCAAAAATATATACTTTACTCATACTATTCCTCTTTTCTTTTCTATAATATTATATTTATTTTTATTTAAATTACAAGAATTATTTTAAATCTTGTAATTTAACACTAACTAATTTAGATACACCTGATTCTTGCATAGTAACACCATATAGTGTATCAGCATATTCCATAGTCTTCTTTTTATGTGTTATTACTATAAATTCAGTCTTTTCTTTATAAGAACTTAAGTATTTACCAAAGTTATCAACATTAACTTCATCAAGTGCTGCTTCTACCTCATCTAGTACACAGAATGGTACTGGTCTAACATTAAGTATTGCAAATAGAAGTGATATTGCAGTTAATGTCTTTTCTCCTCCAGATAGTAATGAAATATGTTTTAATTTCTTTCCTGGAGGTGTTGCTACTATATCAATACCTGTTTCAAGAATATTATTTGGTTCAGTAAGTTTAAGTTCTGCTTCTCCTCCTCCAAATAATGTTCTAAATGTTTTCTTAAATTCTTCTTCAACTTTCTTAAATGTCTCAGCAAATTTATCTTTCATTACATCATCCATTTGTTTAATAATATCAAGAAGCATATCTCTAGCTCTTAATAAATCATCTTTTTGTTTAATTAAGAATTCATATCTTTCACTAACTTGTTTATATTCTTCAATAGCAGATACATTAACTTCTCCAAGTGATTTAATTTCTCTTCTAAGTTTAGTAACAAGAGTTCTAGCTTCATCAACTGGCATATTTAAATCATAATTTTCTTTAGCTTTTTCATATGTCATTTGATAATCACTTGAAAGTATTTCTAGTAAATTATCTAATCTAACATCTAATTTAGAAACAGTTATTTCATTTTTCTTTAATTCATCTTGTAATTTATTATAATCACCATTCTCTATCTTTAGATTAGTTTCATAATTATAAAGTTCATCTTTCTTATCATTAATTTTCTTCATAATTTCATTAATTTCTATCTCTAAATTATCTTTTCTATTCTTTTCTTCATAAAATTTATTTAAGATTTCATTTTCTTCATCGCCAAGAACATTATTAACTTTATCACTATTATTCTTAAGTTCAAGTTCAATTGAGTTCTTTCTAAGTATTAATTCTTCTTCTTTATTATCTCTATCACGAAGAATACCACTCTTAGTATTTATTTCAAGTATTAAATCTTTTCTCTTATTACTTAAATTAGTATAGTTTTCATCACTAATATTAATTTTATCTTCAGTAATAGATAAATTATTTTCTAATTCAGATATTTTTTTAATAGTTTCTTCTAGTTCATATTTAATATTTAAAACACTATTTTTAAGTTTTAGAGAACCACCAGTTATTGATCCTCCAGCATTAACTATATCACCACCTAAAGTAACTATTTTATATCTATTATTAATAGATTTAGATACTTTATTAGCATCATCTAATGTCTTACAAACTACTACATTGCCAAGTAGACTAGCCATTATATTTTTATATTTATCTTCACAATTAATTAGATCAATAGCAATTCCTAAATAAATATTATCAAACTTTAATTTATTTAAGTTTTCTGGGTCAATAGATCTTGGTTTAATAACATTCATTGGATAGAATGTTGCTCTACCTAAATTATTAGATTTTAAATATTCAACTGCATCTTTAGCATTATTTTCATTTACTGTTACTACATAAGAAGCTTGTGCACCAAGAGCAGCATCTATAGCAAGTACATATTCTTCACTTGTTTCAAATAAATTACCAATAGCACCTTCTATACCAATTAATTTTGGATTAGCTAATATACTTCTAACTGCAAATGGTAAATTAGAATTATTTTCTATATCATTTTCTAATTGTTCTTTTCTAGATTTTAATAATGTTAAATCTCTAATACATTTATTTGAATCTTCTACTAATCTAGATTTATTTTCTTCTTCTTTAGATATTTCTTTTTCTATTTCTTCTAATTTAGTAGATAATTCTTTATTATCTTTAGAATCTATATCTCTATTAGTTTCAATTGTTTTTAATTCATTTTCTATTTGTAATAATTGTTCTTTTAATAGAAGAATATTATCATGTAATTTCATATCTTCAGAATTATATTTACTTCTTTCACTAATTAAATTCTTTTCTCCAGATAATCTTTCTACTGAAGAAGATACTCTTACTAATTCTTGTTGTTTATTATATAATTCTTCATTCAAACTATTTAATTTAGTTTTTAATTCTTCAATAACTGCTTGATTAGTAGATGTCTTAGATAATATTTCAGTTATTTTATCATTTAATTCTTCTATCTTACTTTTAGCTTCTTTATAAGTACCATTATATTCATCAATATCATGTACTACTAACGCTATTTCATTTTCTTCTAATTGTGCTTTATCTTTTAGATATATTTCTGCTTTTTCTTTTTGTTCTTTTAATGGATTTATTCTTGTTTCATTTTCTAAAATAATATCATTTATTCTTACTAAGTTATCATTAGTCTTAGCAAGTTTTCTTAATGATTCTTCTTTTCTCTTTTTATATTTTAAAGTACCAGATGCATCTTCAAATATAACTCTTCTATCTTCTGGTTTAGAAGAAAGAATATTTGCTATATCTCCTTGAGATATTATATTAAATGATTCTTTAGAAGCACCAGTATCTGTAAATAAATCTGTAATATCTTTTAGTCTACATTTAGTATTATTAATTTCATATTCATTTTCACCAGATTTATATACAGTTCTTTTAATAGATACTTCATCAGTATCAAGTGCTAAATATCTATCTATATTATCAAAAGTTAATATAACTGTTGCAAAAGATGATGCACTTCTACTTTTACTACCAGAGAATATAACGTCACTCATAGATCCTTCACCACGAAGTGATTTAATTGATTGTTCTCCAAGTACCCATCTTATAGCATCTACTATATTACTTTTACCTGAACCATTTGGTCCAACCACTCCAGTTATATTACCATCAAAAACTATTTCAGTTGGATTAACAAATGATTTAAATCCTATCATTTTAATTTTCTTTAAATGCATATCTTACACCTACTATTCACATTATAAAATTATACTATAAAAATCATTATAAAACAATAAAAAAATAGGATTTCTCCTATTTATATTTTCTATGTCTTATAGCATGATTTACAACATCTGGAAGAATTCCTCTATGAACAGGAGCCATTAATCCATTAGCAGATAAATATAATATTTGTTCTGTTGTCATAAATTCTACGTGGTCTACTTCATCGTGTTGTAATTCAAGATCTTTTATATCTATATCTTTCTTTATATAAAATATATATCTTAATGGTGCATCTATAAGATAGAATTTTACAAATTCTAATTCTTCTTTATCTATATCAAGTCCTATTTCTTCTTTTATTTCTCTAACCATTCCATCCACTGGTTCTTCTCCAGAAGCAAGATGCCCACTTACTGGAAGATATCTTTCTCCAGTAGTTTTAGCGGACTTTTCTATCAAAAATTCTCCCCTTTTATTTTGTATGTAAACTTGTACTACTGCAATATGTTCTCCTTCAGAAAGATTTTCTTTATAAGTGCTTCTTTCTACTACTTTTCCAGTAGGTACTCCTTCATCATTATATACATCTAATAATTCCATATATACTCCTATTTATTATCTATAAATTTAATAACTCTATTAAAAGTTTCACTATGTACTTTTTTTATAAGTCCATATTCTATACCAGTTAATATATCTTCACGAGTTAAATATATTATATCTTTAACTTCTGATTCTTGTAATTTTAAATTCTTTTTATTAGTATTTTTCTTTATATAAAATAAAAATCTAACTGGAAAATCTACCAAAAAGAATCCTAAATCTATTATATCTTCATTGCTTATATCAAGTCCTATTTCTTCTTTTACTTCTCTTATAATAGTTTCTTTAGGAGTTTCTCCTTTAGTAACATGCCCTCCAACAGGAACATATGGGAATCCTATTTTTTTATTATTCTTTTCAAATAAGAATTCTCCCTTATCATTTTCTATATATATTTGTGCAATTGCTATATGTTCACCAGGTAAAAAAGATTCATCTTTTGTTCCTCTTTCTACTATCTTACCAGTAGTTTTCCCTTTCTCATTATAAACATCTAATAATTCCATAATTCACCCTAATTATTCATTTTTTCATCAATATATTTATTTAAGATATCTCTAATTCTTTCCATTTTATTTTTAGTATCATTATCAGTATAATTAAATCTATCTATAAGAATATTCATATAATCATTTTCTTTAACTATTTTAAATGTTTCTTTAAAACTAAGATCAAAGATAAATGCTAAAACACAAAGCCAATAATCTAACGGATATACTCTATCATGTATATCAACACATTCATTATTCAAAATACTATTATAAACATTATCTGATATTTTTGAATCATTAAATTCTTCAATTGTTTTAAATTTATTTGGAAATCTACTTTCTATGCTTGATACTTTATTAACTCTAAAATTATCTAATTTATCAGCATCTCTTATTATTTTTGCGTGTAATAATTCTCTATCATTTAAGCCATCTTCTATATTTAATTTATTATGATTTTCAATAGCCTTTCTAATTATTTCATCATAAGAATTATCATCAATAAAGTCTCTAATTAATCCCCCCTCAAATAAAATTTTAGATGCAAAAAGAGCATGGTCATTTCTTACACTATCAAAGCTACTCATAGTTTTTAATTCTTCAAATCTTCCTAGATCATGCAGATATGCTATTAACATAGCAAGATTAATATCTTCTTCAGACAAATTCATTTCTGTTGATATTCTTTTTGCATTTTGTACAACATTCATAGTATGAACTATTTTTAATTTAAAACTATCTTCATCCTTATTTTCATATTTATCTA
>JAEEVN010000010.1 GCA_016290885.1 Caryophanales bacterium
ATGATTTTGAATTAGTAGAACTAGATGCTGATATGGATGATATATCAGAATATCATCCAGATGATGTATTACCTATATTAATAATTATTAAAGATGATAAAGAAATAGAAAGATTAAATGGAGAAAGAAGTTATAAACAATTAGAAGAGGTAATAAAGAAGTATGAATAAATTATTAAAACATATATTATTTTTAATATTAATATTATTAATTCCAATTAGTGTAAAAGCAGATTCTAAATATAACATATATTTATTCTATGGTGATGGTTGTCCTCATTGTGCAGAAGAAGAAAAGTTCTTTGAGGAATATTTAACAGATAATAGTGATATTAATTTAGTTAAGTATGAAGTATGGAATAGTAGTGAAAATAGAGAATTACTTGTTAAAGTACAAGACGAGATAAATAATCATGCTAGTGGAGTTCCATATCTAGTAATTGGAGAAAAAGCTATAGTAGGATTCCTAGGAGGAACTACTGATAAACAAATAAAAAATGAAATAGATAAATATAGATCTAATAAAAAAAGCATAGATGTTATTGAACTTATTAAAAATGGTAATCATATAGATAAACCTGTGGAGAAACCTAAGGATAAAGAATTTGAATTACCAATACTTGGTAAAGTAACTGCAAAGACTGTATCTTTACCATTATTATCTGTAGTACTAGGCTTTGTAGATGGATTTAATCCATGTGCCATGTGGATATTATTATTCTTAATTACTTTATTAATTAATAATAAGGATAAAAAGAAGATGATAATTCTTGGTTTAACATTTATACTTTTCTCTGGTATAACATATTTATGTTTTATGTTAACATGGCTTAATTTAGCTACATTCTTAAATAGGATAACTATTATAAGATTTATAATAGCCGCAATTGCATTTATTGCAGGATTTATTAATTTAAATAATTATTATAAAGCAACTAAGAAAGATGATGGATGTGAAGTAGTTAAACCTACTAGAAGAAAAAGAATAATAGATAATATAAAGAAAATAGTAAATGAAAAGAAATTTATAATTGCACTATGTGGAATTATAGTTCTTGCATTTAGTGTTAATATTATTGAAATGATGTGTTCAGTAGGATTACCACTTATGTTTACCCAAATATTATCTATGAATGAATTATCATTATTTGAATATATGTTATATTTACTATTATATATATTATTCTTCTTAATTGATGATATAGTAATATTCTTAATCGCTGTAATATCTTCTAAAATAACAGGAATATCTACTAAATTAACAAAATATTCTCACTTGATCGCAGGTATACTATTATTGCTAATTGGAATAATAATGTTACTTAAACCATCATTATTAATGTTTAATTTTTAAAAAGGTCATAATGGCCTTTTTTTCATTATAAATTGCCAAAAAACCTTTACAAAACCTTTATATTAAAGGTATAATATATATGTATATATGATAGGAGGCAGGGTTATGGTAAATAAGTTTGATTATAACAACGAAAATGTTATGCAAATCTTAAACAACACTAATTATACAGATGAAGAAAAGAAGCAACTTTTCGAAAAATATAAATCTGATCTAAAAGAATTAAGAAGGAAAGAAATAATTGATAGATTAAATGAATATGCTAAAAACAATCCTGTTATTACTCAAGAAGAATATGTAGAAGTTCTTAAGAAATACAGCAATGATGATTTAAGCAAACCATTTGAAGTTATTGAATCAGAATTAAATTCATTTAAAAATGAAATGGATATTAAATATAGAGATTATCTAGCTAAGAAACAAGAAGAGGAAGCAGCAGCACTAGTAAATGAACCTGAAGTAGAGGAAGAAGAAATAACACCTGATGTAACTCCATTTACTGCACCAACTCCAGTTATAGAAGAACCAGTAGTTGAAGCTCCTAGAGTAGAAGTAGAAGATGATAATTTAGCACCAACTGTATTTGAAGATAAAGAAGTAAAAGAAGTAATGCCTGAAGAAATTCCTGATGAATCTAGTCAAAAAGGTAATGCAAGTGCAATTATTATCAGTATAATAGCTATTATAATTGGAATAGTTATTATGTATGCAATTATTAAATTAAAATAAAAGTAGAATCAAATGATTCTACTTTTTTTTAAACAATTTAAAATCTCCAATTGGAGGATTAATAACATGATGTCTTATAACTATATTTGGTTGTTTTATAGAATGTGCAAAGTCTATAGTTAATAATGCTAATAAGAATAATATTATAATTGAAACTCTTTTATAATCTAATTTTTTAAATAACTCTCTTAATTTAGGAGCTATAAAATATATTAATAATATACCTGATAGTCCAAAGAATATAGAAGCTATTAAACATATTCTTCCTTCTATATTAAATGGCATATTTTTATAAGTCCACCAAGTTCTACCTTGAGTAGTTTCTAAATATAATCCAGTAAAATATTCAATAATTGTACAAAATACAAATGATCCCATAAATACTACTATTGGGTATTTTTTAAATCTATTTAGTATTAGATACATTCCAATTCCACCAAATCCATATATAGGTAACCATGGTCCAAATAAATATCCGTGATTGGCAAGTACACCGAAATATAATAAATCATATATTCCTTCCCATAGCCAACCTATTATAGAAAAAGTAAAAAACATAAATACAAGGAATAGTAATTCCCTACTTTTTTCAACTCTTGCTCTCATATATTCACCTAAGTAAATTTTAACATTGAAAAATTAAATTGTTAAGTAAAAAAGCCAGAATATACTTGTTATTTACAAAATATTATGATATAGTTATTTATGTAATTTTTATGGCGGAGTTGGTGAAGTGGTTAACACGGCAGATTGTGGCTCTGTTATGCAAGGGTTCGACTCCCTTATTCCGCCCCATTTGAAAAATAAAAAACGAACTATAATAGTTCGTTTTTTTATCTTAAATCTTTTATTGTTTTAATTACTTCGTTAGTAGCTTTGTTTTTTAATCTTTTCTGTTTTGCTTTTTGTTTCTTTGTATAAGGAATAAATCCTTGAATGTATTCTCCATATCTTTCACTATATTCATCTGATGTTTGTAATATAGATTCTGGAGCAATTTTTCCAACCTTTATATGATCAGATCTATCCCATGAGTAATATGATTCTAAGTCATTAGCTTCCTCTGTCATTTGCATTAAATCTTTGTATAAAAATATAAATGGTTTTACTAATCTTAGAACATCGCTTCCAAGAATTCTACCAGCAAGATAATCTTCTTTATCTTTTTTCTTTAATTCTTTATTTCTTTTACTTAGTTTAATATCTAATTCCTTTAGATATTCCTCTATACCCTCATGATTTCTAACAGTTATTCCTTTGATGATTTCAAGCATTGTTATAAGTTTTTTTCTTAAAACTGATAAATAATCATTATAGTAATTTGTTTGAGCTGGATCATACGTATATTGTTCTGAATCCATTCTGTCAAAATATAATTCTTTTGCTTCGCTTTCATTGTTAAGAATTTTCCAAAATAGTTCTTCATCATTTTCTATGAACAATTGATTTAAATAAGCATTGATTCTATCCTCACTTACATAAATATGTGCATTTCTGATATCATCTTCTATTTCTTCGATAGATTTACCTATTTTACCTTCAATATATAATAGTAGATAACTAGTATCATAATATCTATCTGGTGTAAAAGATGAAAAATAGCTTTTTTCCATAATACCCTCCTGATTTACTTTTATTATAGCATATTTTTTTGATTTCAAATATAAATGTATTATAATACCTGAAATATTTCAAAAAATGGTCTAAGGTATTTTACTTAAATGTTGTGTATTTAAGCCCCATTAAGAAAAATAGGACTTTTATAAGTCCTTTTTTTATTTATTATTGAATATATATTAAGTTTAATTTATAATAATACCTATTATTGGGGTGAAGGATATGCTTATATGTGAAGAATTTATTTTTGATAAAGATCAATATGGATATCATATAACAAATATAGATGCTATGAAAGGTATATGTGAAAAAGGATTAATACCACAAATTGGAGAAAGAAGTAAGTTTATCGGAGAAACAGAGGAAAGTGTTTTCTTTATCTGTAATCTTTATGATATGAGAGATTGGATTAATGCTATATATTATGAAAGAAATGCCGAAGAATTAGAATTACTTAGATTTAATATAAAAGGATTAGAGTGGCATGTAAGAGGTGGCCAATCAATACATGAACCACAAGAATTTTATATGGTTCATAGTGTTTCTCCAGAAGAAATTGAATATGCAAGAGTATTTAATAGCAAAACTAATGAACCATTAACTTTAGATACACAATGTAATGATATGAACGTTGTTTGGAATAAATTAGATAATTATAAACCATTAAAATTTGTTCCACCTCGCTCTTAAAAAAGTTGCTTATGCAGCTTTTTTGCTTTTTTTAAATTAATATGCTATAATATTGCCTCACATAGGGGTTTTTATATAAACAATTATGGAAATGAGGTAAAAATGAAAAATTTAAATAGTGAAGAAATAATTGCTAGAGAATTAAAAAAACATTTTAATGCTATAAAACAAGGTTTTAGCTTCTTTAGTATAAATGTAGAACAAACTGGTGATAATGAGTTATCATTCTATGATACAGATAATAATTTACTTAAAACTCAACATTATGAATTGGATTCTGACCTAAAAAATGTAGATAATTATAGAGCGGTAACACATATTCATAATACATTAGGTGGAGAATATATTTATGATAAGCAATATCTTGATAATAAGGGACAAGTAAAGCATACTTTTGAGTTTTATCCTGATAAGGATGATTGTGATACTAGATATATTCTTAGATTATATGTTAGTAAAGCTAGAAATCAATTACAAGAAATAGAGTTACACTCTTATAATGAAAATGATGAATACGGATATAAGGAATTCGCAGTATCAGATAATCATTTTAAAGTTTGCATTGAAAAAGCAAGAGAAGATGAGGAAACTGATCAAATTTTACGAACTGAAAGATCGTTATGGTATGCAACTCCTGAATATTTCTTATGGCCTTTATTTCGTATGCATGAACAATATGATGAATGTTCAGGTGCTGACTATGGAGAAAATAATCGTGGAATATCTCTTGCTGGTAATGGAGCATTCTATTTCGAAGGTGAAACATCATCATCATCAAAAAAATTTACTAGCGAAGACGCTCATAATATAGCCTTTGCAATTGCTTCACATCCTAGAAACAAAGAAGTAATATTCTATGCAATTAATGAATTTGATAAAGTTTTTCCAGGTATAAAGAACTTTGTTAATGATAATTTTGGACTATATGGAGATTTAACTTGTATAGTTTCAGTAACACGTTTATCAGAAGCATTGGTTGAGAAAGTTACTTGTAAGAAATGTGATTTTAAGAAACCAAGAAAATTAGAATTTGTTCCACAAGAAGAACAACAAAAAGAACAAGAGTAATCTTGTTCTTTTATGTTATAATATTTATTAAAGGAGAACTTATGGAAAAGATAATAGTAATAACAGGTGGTAGTGATGGTTTAGGTAAAGCTATTGCAAAAGTATTAAGTGATAATAAAATTATTATTGTTTCTCATAATGAAGATAAAGTAAGTAACGCTGCAAAAGAATTAAATTGTGACTATAGGGTATGTGACGTAACAGATTATACTGAAATAGAAGAAACAATTAATAGTATTGTTAATGAATATGGAAGAATAGATGTATTAATAAATAATGCAGGTGTATGGCTTGCAGGAGACTTAGTAGAAACTGATTATGAAAGAATAAGTAATTGTATAGATGTTAATACTAAAGGCCCTATATACATGACAAAAGCAGTATTAAAGGATATGTATAAGAGAAATAAAGGACTTATTATAAATGTATGTTCTCAAGCAAGTTTTGATAATGATGATTTCTCCACAGTATATAATGCTTCAAAATGGGCTATGAGAGGTTTTAATAGATCTATTCAAAATTCATTAGGTAAAAAAGGAATTAAATTAACAGGATTCTATCCTGGATTTATGCAAACAGATTTATTTAAAAAAGCAGGAAATGATTATGATACATCTACTGGATTAGAAATAGAGAAAGCTGCAAAGACAGTAGAATTTATAGTTAACTCTGATGATGAAGTATTAATACCAGAAATAGGTATAAAAGATATAAAAAATTGTTAATAAAAGATCAATTCATTTGAATTGATCTTTTTTGTTTATCACTTAAATATAAAGCTTTACCAGGGTTAATAGGTTTATATTTATTAATAGGATTCCATGTTATTATTGGGTTATCAGTTTTAGTAGTTAATGTTTGTATTAGACCAGTTTTTCTATCATACATTCTTGCATATTCTATTTTATCACGAGGTATTCCATTTGGTAGATAATGATCAATATAAAGACCATCAATATCCATTTCATGAACATGCCATTCTAAACCTTTTATATTAAATCTTAATAATTCTATACTACATCTATCTGCATCTTTATATATTGCATCAAGCCATGATTTAGTATCTTTTATATCATAAAAGAAGAATATACCTTCTATATCATCTCCAACTCTTTTGCTTCTATCTCCGATTTGTGGTATCAGACCAGATTTTATAATACCCTTCATAGCAGGAACATTTGTTAAATGGTAGACATATTTATCTTCAGTCCAAATAAATTCATCACGTATTGTTCCCATAAACCCTCCTGAAATAAGTAATATTATATATTATAAATTTGACTTTGTATATATGTATGTTATAATAAATCATAATTTATTGGAGGATGTTATGGGAATAAATGCTACTGGAAGACGTAAAGAAATAAAAGCTGAAATAAGTGCATATAGAGGTTATAAAAATCAATTATGTAACACATTACCAGATTCAAAAGAACGTAGAGCGAAATTATTAGCGATAGCAAAAAATGTGGGAATCTTACAAGAAGAATTGAGTGAAGTTGAACATAAAATTGAAATTGAACCAATTGAAGACTACTTAGTCTCTTTAGGAATTGAAGAAAATGGTATACTTCCAATTGATCATATGATATGCCGTGTATGTTATCAAGCAAATGGATCTGCTATCTATTTAGATGCTACAGTTTTTATGAATCATGAATTAAATGATTTAGGTAAAAATGTAAGAGTAAAAGTTATTTATGATGAAGAAGGAAGAATTCTTTTAGATGGTATATTATCTAAAGAAAGAGAAGAACCATTCTTTAAAGAAGATAAAGAATTCCATTATTATAAAGTAGATTCATCAGATGTCTTTGTAAATGGTGTTGATGTTGTTATAAATACTGTAAGTCCTACTTATGATCCAGAATTTGTTCATTATAAATATGATAGCGAAAGTGGAAAATATAGAGAAGCACATAGATTTTCATCTGATAAACCTAGAAAGAAGCGTGTAAATAATTTTAAATCATTATATATTCCATTAAATCCTTTTTTAGGAGAATATAATGGTAGATTATATAATACTGACAATTCTTCATATATGGGTAATTTAGAATTTGATAAAATAATTGATAATAGTTTTCATATGGATGATATTCCATATTTTGGTCAACCAAGACATATTACACAAGATAAATTAAAGGATATATTACATTCAAATAGAGTATTAATAGGAGTAGATACATTTAAAATAAAAGGACCAGATGATAGTGAAAATTTAAATACATTTTTATATTTAGATAGTAAAGGTAATATAGTAGATAATAAAATGTTCTATATAGTTGAACATTATACTGAAGGATATAGTGCTCCTCGTGGGGTATTAAAATGTATTGGTGTAACCAATGAAACATATTATGATACATTAGAAGAATTAAAAACATTAGCTGCTAAAGAAGGTATGGAAAGAAGAAGTAATCCTATTCCAAATAAATTAGATTTAATTACAGCAGTTGAAAAAGAAATGATAGATAACTTACATACTATTATACATAGTTATGATATTGAACCACAAAAGTCAGGTAAAAGTATAAGATACCAATATAAAAATGATAATGGTGAATCTAACGAATAAAAAAACGAGTATTATTACTCGTTTTTATTTGTTAAAACTAATTTCTTTGCTTTTCCTTTTTCTATATTTACTTCAACATGACTATTAAATATTTCTTTAGCTTTTTCCAATGTTGTACTAGCAAAGTCTTTAACTAAATTATATTTTTCTCCAATTTTTTCTTTATAGTCTGGAATAAATTGCATTATGAAACTATCAACTTTTTGTAATTCTTCATAAACTTTTTGTTTAGCATCATCACTTAATTCTTCAAATGTTTTTCCATCTATTGTTCCACCATAGAATATAAAATCTATTAATTTTTTAGCATGTTCTATAGTTGAATTTTTAATTTGATTAAAATCTGTATTATCTATTCTCCAGTTAATATAATTAATCTTATTATATATATCATCCCAGAAAGCATTTAATCCATCATCTGAACTATGATATTCAGTTGGTGGAGTACTATCTTTTGGAGTTGGAGTAGGTGTATTAGTAGGTATAGGTGTATTAGTAGGAACTGGAGTATTAGTAGCAGTAGTTTCTATTGTAGTCTCAGTAGTAGTCTCTAATGTTTCAGTAG
This sequence comes from Caryophanales bacterium, assembly GCA_016290885.1. GTDB lineage: Bacteria > Bacillota_I > Bacilli_A > RF39 > UBA660 > RUG13038. The sequence continues at coordinate 8,601 of JAEEVN010000010.1, forward strand.
GTTCTATGGCTTTAGTAGGCGTAGGAGTAGCAGTAACTATTATAGTTTGTATAATTACTTCTGGTTCTCTAGATTTTTCAGGTTTTTTATTACAAGCACATGCTCCAAGTAATAAAGAAGATGCTACTAAACCAGTTAAAATTTTCTTTTTAATTGTTCTTTTCTTTTTCATAACATTTCCTCTGATTTGATATTATACCACATTTATATTATTTTTCATAATTACAGGACTATTCTTTGATTTTTTGATATAATGAATATATAGGAGACTAATATGAGTTTATTTTTAAGTTTTGCATTTTTATTTTGCATTGGAAGTAGTATAGGATGGGTTCTAGAACTATTCTATAGAAGATTTATTGAAAGTAAAAAATGGGTTAATCCAGGATTTTTAGTAGGACCTTATTTACCTATATATGGATTTGGATTAGTTATATTAACTGCATTACATTTATTCATAGGCAAATATAATTTTCATCCAGCGATTACCATTGTTTTAATGGGAGCATGTATGATATTACTAGAATTAATAACAGGATTCTTTTTCTTAAAATTTAAAATTAGATTATGGGATTATAGAAACTATTTTCTTAATTTTAAAGGTGTAATATGTTTACCAATGTCACTTCTTTGGATAGGTCTTGGAGGATTATATTATTATTTACTTGCAGATTATGTTATGAAGGGATTAGCATGGTTTAGTACACATTTATCATTTTCATATGTACTTGGTATATTCACTGGAGTATTCTTTGTAGATTTGATATATTCTACTAAGTTCTATAAGAAAATTAGAAAATATGCTAAAAACAATAATGTTGTCATCATGTATGAAAACTTTAAATTACATATTAGAAATATACAAGAAGCTGCTAAAGAAAAATATTCATTTATTTTACCATTTAAACAAACTAGAAACTTATTAGAGTACTTAGTTGGTTATAAGCCTGAAGAACCAGAAGTAAAGAAAAAAACAAGAAAGAAGGCAAAAAAATGAACACAGTAGAAATTAAAAAAAATACTAATAAAGTACTAGAAGAAGGTAAAAGGGTAGTAAAGAGAACAATAAAAAAAATAGAAGCAAAAATTAATGAAGCAAAAGAAAATTCTGAACACAATTATTATAATTATATTGAATATTATGGAGATTATACTTTTCAAGAAAGAGAATTTAATGAAATAGATAATGTTATATTATCTATGATTATATATATTGATTTTTCTGAAATACTTAGTGATACTAAAGAAAAGAAATCTTTAGCAGAAATAACTAAAGAGTTCCATGAAAAATATACTGAAGAGGAAATAGAAACATTCTTTGCAACTGATCAAGAAGGGGCAAGACTATTAAGAAAATTATGCACTAAAAGAAGATATAAAGATATAAAGATGTTTAATTATTCTAGTAATCGTAATTCTAATTCACAATTTTCTGCAGTTACTTTTGATCTAGGAAATAATTATTATTTCATAGCATTCGAAGGTACTGATGAATTAATTAGTGGTTGGGAAGAAGATTTAAGAATGTCATATTCTTTCCCAGTAGAAGCACATGTACTTGCTAAAAAATATATAAATAAATTTACTATTAGTAATGCTAAATTAATTTTAGGAGGTCATTCTAAAGGTGGTAATTTAGCATTAGTATCCGCTATGTATGCAAATTTATTTGTAAAAATGAGAATTAAAAAAATATATAGTAATGATGGACCAGGATTAAGAAAAGATCAAATTGAATCTAAACGTTATAAAAAATTGGAAAAGAAATATGTTCATATAATACCTAATTCTAGTATAGTAGGATTATTCTTAAGACATACTAAAGAAGATAGAGTTATTAAATCAAGTATGCCAGGATTTATATCTCATGCACCAAGTACTTGGCAAATTAACTATAATACATTTGAAAGAGCTAAACTATCTAGATTTAGTAAAGTATTTGATGAAGGCTTTTCTAAATGGTTATCTAAATATAGTGATGAAGAAAGAGAACTATTTACTAAAGGGTTCTTTGATATATTAAGAGAGAATAAAATAGATACATTATTACAATTTAGAGATAATTATAAATTAATAACAAATGTAATAAAAACATCTAAAAATATTGATCCAAAAATAAAGGATATGACAAAAGATTTAGTTAAAGTAATTAGTAAGACTAATCTTGAATATCCATTATTTAAATGATAAAATTAAGATGAGGTGATAATATGGAATTAAAAGGATCTAAAACAGAAGCAAATTTATTAAAGGCATTCCAAGGAGAATCAGAAGCTAGAAATAAATATACTTATTTTGCTAGTAAAGCTAAAAAAGATGGTTATGAACAAATAGCAGCTATCTTTGAAGAAACTGCAAATAATGAAAAAGAACATGCAAAAATGTGGTTTAAAGAATTACATGGTGGAGAAGTACCAAGTACTGAAGAAAACCTAGCAGCAGCAGCAGATGGTGAAAATTATGAATGGACTTCTATGTATGAAGAATTTGCTAAGACAGCAGAAGAAGAAGGATTTACTGAACTTGCTTATAAATTTAGAGCAGTAGGTGAAATTGAAAAACATCATGAAGAAAGATATAGAAAATTATTAAAGAATATTAATGATAAAGTAGTATTTAGTAGAGATGAAGATACTATTTGGATTTGTAGAAACTGTGGACATGTAGTAATTGGAAAATATGCTCCAGAAGTATGTCCAGTTTGTAAACATCCAAAATCATATTTTGAAATAAAAAATGAGAATTATTAATTCTCATTTTTTTTATTCAAATACTTTTGCAATTGCTTTAATATTTTTCTTGAATATAAATACATCAATTACATCACATACTCCATATATAATTACTAAGAAACCAATTAATCTAGAATATCCAAATCCCATATCAAAATTAAATATTAAACATAAACCTGTAATAATTGTTAATACTGATAATATATAAGGTAGTATCCAATTTGTTTTAGATGAATCTTTTAATGCTAATGCCATTCTTAATTTAAATGTAGAATTAATGATAATCCATAATCCAGTCATAATTGGAGTTAATAATGTGATATAACTTTCACGAATATTTGCAATAATTATTATTCCAAATATTATTGATAATAATCCAGATGTAAAACCATCGAAGAAGTAGAATACTTTAAATTGTTTATAATCATCAGTAATATTTAAAACCCCATTTATTATTAATAAAATCGCAAATACATATCCTATCATTTCTGATGAAAATTTAGTGAATAATATTAATATTAGACCTAGAATAATTAATGCTACTGAAGTGATTAATGATATAGTCATTAACTTATTAAATTTCTTTCTCATATACAGTTCTCCTATTATCTTAATTTTATAATTTATTTATATAATTGTCAATGAATCAGGGGAATTATTTAAAATCTTGCGAATAATATTATTATGAGAAAATATATAGATTATAACTACTATTTAACTAATAAAAAAAGAATAGATTTAATACTAAAATATAAGATATATAAAAACAATAAATTATATTTAAAAGAAATGATTAATAATGACTATATAATTAATAATATTAAATTAGATAAAGAACAAAAACAAGCACTTTATACAGATGAAATAAATACTTTAGTATTAGCAAGTGCAGGTTCTGGAAAAACATTAACTATATGTGCTAAAGTAAAATACTTAATAGAGAATAATATTAATCCTAAAGAAATATTAGTATTATCATTTACTAATAATTCAGTTAATGATTTAAAAAATAAAATTAATGAAGATATTAATATTTATACTTTTCATAAATTAGCAATAGAAATATTATCAGATTATAATACTTATTATTCATTAGTAAATGATTATTTAGAATATATAATTAAAGAAATATTCTTATCTATATGTAAATCTATATCAGAAGAAGATTTATCATATTTTGTAAGAGAAATATCTTCATTTATTAAATTATTTAAAAGTTATAATATAAATAGATCTTATTTAAGTAAAATATCTAGGAATAATAAAATGTTAAAACTAATAGAAAAGATATATGACATATATAGTGATGAACTTAATTCACAAGGATTATATGACTTTAATGATTTAATTATGAATACATGTAAACTAATTAAATATAAAGGATTTAAAAGATATTATAAATATATTATTATTGATGAATTTCAAGATATATCATTAGAAAGATATAATCTTATAAAATTAATTAAAGAATCATGTTCTAGTAAAATATTTTGTGTAGGAGATGATTTTCAATCAATATATAGATTTAGTGGTTCTTCCATAGATATGATTATTAATTTTAAAAAATATTTTGGATATACCAAAATAATTAAATTAACTAATACTTATAGAAATCCAATTGAATTAATAAAAACTTCTAATAAATTTATAACTAAAAATCCATATCAAATAAGAAAAAGCATTAAATCTAAAAAGAGTATTAACAAACCTATAAAAATAGTTTATTATATTAAGAATATAAATATTAAATTAAAAAAGATTTTAGATTCTTTAGAGGGAGAAGTATTAATTCTATCTCGTAATAATAATATTGATTATATTCTTGATAAAGAATTAACTCTAGATAAAGATTTAATATATTATAAGGATAGAGTATTTAATTTTAAAACTGTACATAAAGCTAAAGGTTTAGAAAGTAATAATGTAATACTTTTAAATCTTAATAATAGTAATTATGGTTTTCCTAATAAAATAGATAATGAATTACAAAAAAAGATATTACCTAAGAATAAATATTTATATGAAGAAGAGAGAAGACTATTTTATGTAGCACTAACTAGAACAAAAAACAATATATATTTATTAGTAGATAAAGAAAATCCGTCAATATTCGTTAAAGAATTACTATACAATAGTAAAAAGCATATTGAAGTAATTAATTTATGATATAATTAAAGAAGGATGTGGTTTCATGAAAAAATGTGTAATCATATATAATAGAAAAAGTGGTAAAGTTAAACCCAAACAATTAATTGGGACTTTTTATGATGTTGTAGAGAAAAATGGTTATGAACTTAATGTTATTACAACAAAGAGACAAGGGGATGCCATAGATAAAGTAAGAGAATTACCTGATGATATAGATTTAGTTATAGCAGCTGGTGGAGATGGAACTTTTGATGAAGTAATAAATGGTAATATGCAAAGAGAAAAAAGATTATTACTTGCACATTTACCACTTGGTACTACTAATGATGTAGGATCTATGTTTGGATTAACTCAAAACTATAAAAGAGACTTAGAAATAATACTTAAAGGTGTTAGAAAAAATATAGATATAATTATGATGAATGGTAGACCATTTGTCTATGTAGCAGCATTTGGTAATTTTATAAATATTAGTTTTGATACTCCTAAAAAATGGAAAGAAATATTTGGTAGAATCGCATATATTCTTTTTGGATTTACAGAAATGCAAGAAAAGATTAGAATGAATAAAATTAAATATATAGTAAATGGAAAAAATAAAGAAGGAGAATTCTCATTCATATTTATTACTAATAGTAGTAGAGTGGGTGGAGTAGAAGGTATTTATCCTGATATGAAATTAGATGATAATAAATTTGAAGTATTATTATGTAATTTAAAAACTAAACCAGAAATATTAAAAGCATTAGTTTATGCAAAAACAAATGGTGTTAAAAATGTTCCGGGTTGTGAATATTATTCCACAAGTAGATTAGATATAGAATTCGAAGATGTTCCTAAACATTCTTGGGGACTAGATGGTGAAGAATATAAATCTAAAACAAATAGATATGTATTTACTGTGGATAAATCTACTGAAATATTAATACCTAATAAAAATGTTAAAAAGTTATTTGTAGAAGAGAAATAGAGATTTTTATAATCTCTTTTTTTTGATATAATTAAAGTGGTGATATTATGACTTATAAAGATAATTCTATTTACATAGTACCAAATGATATAAAAAAAGATTTATTATTAGATTTATCTAAGGAAAAAGAATTAAAAAATATCAAATTCTTTTCTTTAAAAGAATTTATAAATAATCTTACTTTTTCATATGATGAAAAAGCTATATATCATTTAATGAAAAAATATAATTATAAATATGATAATGCTAAAATGATATTAGATAATTTATATTATATTGAGGATAAAAAATATAATAATAAAAAACTTGATGATCTAGTAAAAGTAAAAAATGAAGTAAAAGATTTACTTATATATAATGATTACTTTAAGACATATATTAAGAATAAAAAAATAATTATATATGGATATGACTATATAGATAAATATGATTTAAATCTATTAAAAGATTTAGATTATGAAGTAATTAATAAAGAAGTAAAAGATTATAAGCATGATATATATGAATTTAACACTATATTCGAAGAAGTATTATTCGTAGGTAATAAAATAAAAGAATTAATAGATAATAATATATCTATTAATAAGATAAAAATAGTTAATTATAATAAAGATTATTCTTTTATACTAAAAGAAGTTTTTAATATGCTTAATTTAAATATTAATACTAATAAAGAAAGTATTTATTCAAATAAAATAGTTAAGAAGTATCTTGAATTATTTAATGAGGATAAAGATGTATCTGAATTAAATAATATATTTGATATGGATAATGAAGATAATTTATATATCTATAATAAGATAATTAATTCTTTAAATAAATATGTATTTGTTAAAGAAAAAGATATTAAAAAAGAATTACTTATTAATGAATTTAAGAATATTAAATCTAATAAAGTTAGTTATAAGAATGAAATAGAAATAAAATCTCTTAATAGTATTAAAGAAGATGAATATGCTTTTTTAATTAGTTTTAATGAAGGTAGTATTCCTGTTATTAAAAAAGATGAAGATTTTTTACGTGATAAAGAAAAAGATATTCTTGATATAGATAAGTCTAATGTAGTTAATAATATAGTAAAAGAAAATACTATTAATAATATTAGATCTATTAAGAATTTAATTATTACATATAAACTCAAAACACCATTCGAAGAATATTATCCATCTAATATTATCGAAGAATTAAATTATCCTGTTATTAAGAATACAGATATATCTTTAGATAACTCTAATTCTATCAACAAATTATTATTAGGTAAAGACCTAGATAATTTTGTTAAATATGGGGAAAAGACTTCTAGACTTGAAACATTATTCTCTAATTATGGAGATATTAAATATATGTCTTATGATAATAAATTTAAAGGTATAGATAAAGAAAAGATGTATAAGCTTATTAATAATAATTTGACTTTATCTTATTCATCTTTAGATAATTATTATAAATGTAAGTTTAGATTCTATTTAAATAATATATTAAAACTAGATAAATATGAAGAAACATTTGCTATATTTATAGGTAATTTATTTCATTATATTTTATCTATTTGTTTTGAAGATAACTTTGATTTTGATAAAGAATATGATAACTATATATTAAAATATGATTCAAATAATAAAGATAAATTCTTCTTTAATAAATTAAAGAAAGACTTATTGTTTATAATAGATACTATTAAAAAACAATATAGTTATAGTAATTTTAAAGATGCTAAATATGAAAATAAATTTAGTATTAATAAAGATAAAACTATTAAAGTTAAATTTATTGGTTTTATAGATAAATTACTTACTCATGAATATAAGGGTAAAACACTAATGGTAATTATTGATTATAAGACCGGTATTCAAAATATTAATTTGTCTAATTCATATTATGGTCTTAACATGCAATTACCTATATATTTATACTTATCTAAAAATAGTAATATAAAATCAGAAGTAGTAGGTTTCTATTTACAAAAAATATTAACTGGAGTACCTAAATTAGATTCTAAAAAGAATATAAATACCATCAAAGAAGAGAATCTAAAACTTCAAGGATATTCTTTATCGGATGAAGAATTGTTAAATGAATTTGATAGTTCTTACGAAAATAGTGAAGTTATTAAATCTTTAGGTAAAACAAGTAATGGATTTAAAGCATATTCTAAATTATTAACTAAAGATCAAATGGATAATTTATATAAATTAGTAGATAAAAAAATAGATGAAGCAAGAGATAATATATTAGATGCTAACTTTGAAATAGATCCAAAGAGAATAGGTTTTAATAATGTATCTTGTGAATATTGTAAGTATAAAGATATATGCTTTATGAATGAAAATAATATTAAGGTATTAGATGAAATAAAAGATTTAGACTTTTTAGGAGGTGATAATAATGACTAAGTGGACAGATGCACAATTAGAAGCCATCCAAAAAGATAAATCAAATATTATAGTTTCTGCAGGAGCAGGTTCTGGTAAAACTGCAGTTCTATCAGAAAGAGTAATTAGAAAAGTAAAAGAGGGTATTCATGTTAATGAATTATTACTTCTTACTTTTACTAATAATGCTGCTAAGGAAATGAAAGAAAGAATTAGATCTAAACTAAAAAAAGAAGGTCTAACTGAAGAATTAAAATTAATTGATTCAGCATATATTACTACATTTGATAGTTATGCTTTATCTATATTAAAAAGATATCATTATAAATTAAATATATCTAAAGATGTAAAAATAGTAGATGCAGATTTAATTAATTATAAAAAAGAAGAATATTTAGATACTATATTCGAAGAATATTATGAATCTAATGATAAATTATTCTTAAAACTAATAAATGATTTTTGTGAGAAAGATGATAAAGATATTAGAAAGAGTATTTTATCTATTTCCTCTAAACTAGATTTATTAATTGATTTAGATGATTATCTAAATAATTATAATTACTTTAATGAAAGTGTACTTGATGATTATAATGAATTGTTATTAAAGAGAATTAATAATATTAAAATACTTAAGTATAATCTAGAGTTTTATACTGAAGGAGATTTTAATGATAAATTAAATGAATCATTAAAAGGATTACTTAATTCTAATGATTATGATTCTATTAAAAGTAATTTAGATATTAAACTTCCTACTTTAAGAAATGCAGAAGATATAGCTAAGAATTATAAAGATGCAATTAAAAAAGAAATTGATGATTTAAAAGAATTGTGTATATATACTTCTCTAGAGGAAGCTAAAGATAATATAATATCTACTAAAGATTATGTAAGTATAATTATAGATATTATTAAGAAATTAAATTCTAAATTAAATAAATTTAAATATGAAAATGATTTATATGAATTTAATGATATAGCTAAATTATCTATTAAATTGCTTAAAGATAATGAAGATATTAGAAATGAAATTAAATATTCATTAAATGAAATAATGATTGATGAATATCAAGATACTAGTGATATACAAGAAGAATTTATTTCATTAATAGAAAATAATAATGTATATATGGTTGGAGATGTTAAACAATCTATTTATAGATTTAGAAATGCTAATCCATATATATTTAAAAATAAATATGATAAATACTCTAATAATGATGGAGGAATTAAAATAGATTTAAATAAGAATTTTAGATCTAGAGAAGAAACTCTAAATAATATTAATATCTTATTTAATCTAATAATGGACTCTAATATAGGAGGAGCAGATTATAAATTATCTCATCAAATGACATTTGGTAATTTATCATATAATGAAATAGGTAAAACTGATCAAAATAATAATTTTGAAATATATAATTATGATTTTGATAAAGAAAAAGGTTTTACTAAAGAAGAAACAGAAATATTTATTGTTGCAAATGATATTAAATCTAAGATAGATAATAAATATAAGATATATGATAAAGATAATAATGTTTTAAGAGATTGTACTTATAGTGATTTTGTAATACTTCTTGATAGATCTAAAGATTTTGATTTATATAAGAAAATATTTGAGTATAAAGGTATACCAATATCAATAAATAAAGAAGAAAAAGTTAATGATGAAATAATTCTTTTAGTAATAAAAAATATTCTTATATCATTAGTTAAAATAAATAATAATGAATTAGATAATGACTTTATACATGCATTTATTTCAGTACTTAGATCATTTGTATTTGAATATACAGATGAAGAAATATTTGAATTATATTCAAATAATAATTATTCAAATGATAAAGTATTTAAAGAATTAAAAGAAATAAATATTAATAGTAATACTACTAAAGAAATAGTTAATATTATCATAGATAAATTTAATATAATAGATAAATTAAATAAGATAGGTAATATAGAAAATAATTTAGTAATACTAGAATATTTAATTAATTATTTAGATACTAAAGAAGAAATAGGTTTATCTATTGAAGATATATCTTTATATCTAGATGATATATTGGATAAGAGTTATGAAATTAAATTCTCATCTAATAAAGAAGATGCTAATTCAGTAAGAATCATGACTATTCATAAATCTAAAGGACTTGAATATAATATATGTTATTATGCTGGATTATATAGAGAATTTAATATTAGAGATATCCAAGAGAATTTCTTATTTGATAAGAAATATGGTATAGTTACTCCATATTTTAAAGAGGGTATTGGAGATACTATATATAAACCATTAATAAAAGAAAATTATATAAAAGAAGAAATATCTGAGAAAATAAGATTATTCTATGTAGCATTAACAAGAGCTAAAGAAAAAATGATTCTTCTTTGTGATTTAAATGGTGAAGAATATAGTAATTTTAATGAATCAGGAATAGTCGAAGATATTATAAGATTAAGATATAGATCATTTAGTGATATTATTATGTCTATTCAAAGTAAGCTTAGTGATTATATTACTAATATTACTGATATAGATATGTCTAGTGATTATAAGATAATAAAACAATATAATTTTAAAGATTATATTGATACTAATGATATTAAATTAAATGTTAATGAACTAGAAAAAGATAATGAAATATTAGAAAGTAAATCATATTCTAAACATACTAATGATTTAATATCAGAAGAAATAAAAGATAATATGGAATATGGTACTAAAGTACATAATATTCTTGAAATGATTGATTTTAATAATCCTGATTATTCTAATGTTGAGAATAATATTAAAAATATGATTACTAATTTCTTAGATGTAGATATAATGAAAAATATATCTAAGGGTAAAATATATAAAGAATATGAATTTATGTATGAAAAAGATAATTCTTTAAATCATGGTATTATAGACCTTATGATAGAATATCCTGATTATATAGATATAATTGATTATAAACTTAAAAATATTAGCGATGAAAACTATATTAAACAGTTAAAGGGATATAAAGAATATATAGAAAATAGAACTAATAAGAAATGTAATTTATACCTATATTCGCTAATTGATGAAAAATATGATATAATTATTTAGGGGAGTGGTTTTATGGCTTATATTGATCCAGTAGAAAATATATATGGGTATATAAAAGAGCTTAGTCATGAAGAATTATTACAACTAATAGAAAAATTTAATGAGGATATTGCGGACTATGAAAATGCTCCAACAAGTGATATAAAAAATGACTATGCCTCTGATAGAAATTATGCAGTTCATGCGTTAGAGTATATTGATAGACACGGGCTAAGACCAAAACAATAAGGAGGAAATATGAATAAGAGTATAATTGATTTTTATTTAAAGGCAATTAATCTTAAAAATATAGATAGAACTGGTTGGAAAGAAGTAGGAGTTTCTAATGTAGAATCTGTTATGGATCATATTGGTGGAACACTACTACTTGCTATTACTATTGCATATGAAAAAGGATTAAAACTTGATATGCAAAAAGTATATGAGATGATTGCTGTTAAAGAAATAAGAAAAATAAATAAAGAAGAATCTGTTATAGGAGGAACATCCTATAATGATGAAGGTAAATCTATTTTACCTAGTTCTTTAGTAAGTATATATGATGAATATATAAAAGGTGAATCTGAAGAAGCTAAATTCGTATTAATGGTTTCTAAATTAGAATCTGATTTCCAAGCTAAGAAATATGAATTAGATGGAGAATTTACTTTAGAAAATGCTAAAGAAGATATTAAGAATTATCCTGAAGAATTAAAAGCTAAGTTAGGAGATATAACTAAAGCTTCTGAAGGATGGCTTAATTATGATAGACAATATTATGATGAACTATTTACTAGTTTATCTGAGGATATTGAAGAATTATAATATTTGTGTTAAAATTTAATTAAATTGAGTGGAAGAAGAGTAGTTTAAGATATTATTTTAGAGAGTCTATGGATGGTGAAAATAGATATAATTATTAAATGAAGAAACTTATCACGTATCAATATCGTTAATTACGTTACAATTAAAAGAGCATAGTTCCTATGAAGTAAGGTGGTACCGCTTAATTAGTCCTTACATTTATAGGGACTTTTTTATTTAAGGAGGCTATATGCATACTGAAATAGAAGAAAGAATACTTGAAATTGATAAAGAAAAAGTAATTAAAAAATTAGAAGAACTAGGAGCTAAAAAGATAGGAGAATGGTTCTATAAAAGATATACTTATGATTTTACACCGAAGAGAGAATCTGAGTGGATAAGACTAAGAACTAATGGCGTAGAAACTACACTTACGTATAAAAACGTAGAAACAAGAGAAATTGATGGTACAAAAGAATTAGAAATTTCAGTAGGAGATTTTGATGAAACAAATGAGTTCTTAAAAATACTTGGTTATGAATATAAAAATTATCAAGAAAATAAAAGAATTAGATATATGTTAAATGATGTAGAAATAGATATTGATACATGGCCAATGATTCCAAGTTATATGGAACTTGAAGGACCATCGGTAGAAAAAGTAAAAGAAGTAGAAGAATTACTTAGTGTAGATAAAAGTAAAATAACTACTTTATATGCTGACGAAATAGCTAAAGAAATCTATAATATAGATATACTAGCAATAAAAGAATTAAAGTTTGGGGATGAATAATATGGAAGCAAAAGATATTGAAGTAATAGCAAATGAATGCGAAGCATATTTTGAAACAATGGAGAATACATATCCTAATATTGTACTAAGTACTTTTGATATTGATAGTCTAACTCTAGGAGTACTATTTAGAAAACATCCTGCTCAAGTTGGGGAAATCAATAAAGAAGTAATTGATAAAGTTTCAAAAGATGAACTTTATTCAGTATTTAGAGAACAAGTACTTGAAAAAGCAAAAGCAGAAAATTGGTTTTGGACATTAGAAACTGAAAAACTAAGACAAGTATCTAGTCAAAAAGTATCTAGAAATATAACTTTTAGACCAGAATTAATGAAAAAAATGTTGGAAAGAAATGAAGAAGTGAAAAGGCAAATTGCAATATTTAATAGTTCTTCTCCAGAAGCACAGTATTATAAAGAAGCCATGAGATTAAATTATAAATTTGGAAAAGCTGCAGAAAGATTAATGGGTGTATGGCGTGCTTTCATAGATTATAAGAAAAGAAAAAAGATAACTAAATAGGAGGATTTATGACAAACAAAGAATATGCAGATATATTACTTCCAGGAGTAAAACATACCTGGGAAGAATATGAAAAAATGTATCCAGAAAGAAATTTACCTGAAGGAGCAATGGTTACAAGATATGCACCAAGTCCAACAGGATTTGTACATATTGGAGCACTTGAATCATCTTTCTTTGATAAGAAATTTGCAAAACAAAGTGGTGGAGTATGTTATTTAAGAATTGAAGATACTGACCAAGAAAGAAGTATTGAAAATGGTATTTCTAGTATTATAGAAAGTTTAAAATCTTTTAATATTACTTTTGATGAAGGACCAATTTCTGAAACTGAAGAGGTTGGTAATTATGGACCATATATTCAAACTAAAAGAGCAGATATTTATAGAGCATATGCTAAAAGATTAATTGAAGAAGATAAAGCTTATGCATCATTCTTATCTAAAGAAGAATTAGAAAAGATAAGAGAAGAACAAATGAAATCTAAACAAAGAATAGGTATATATGGTAGATATGCTAAAGATAGAAACTTATCTAAAGAAGAAGTAATTGAAAGAATTAATAATGGAGAAAAGTTTATTATAAGAATTAAATCTCCAGGTAGTTTCTTTAATAAAATTAAAGTAACTGATTTAGTTAAAGGTACTATGGAAATGCCTGAAAATGATATAGATGAAGTTATTATTAAAAGCGATGGAATTCCTACATATCATTTTGCATCAGTAATAGATGATCATCTAATGCATACTACACATGTTATAAGAGGAGATGAATGGCTATCATCACTTCCAAAGCATATTCAGTTAAATGAAATGCTTGGATTTAAACCTCCAAAATATGTACATTATGCACCACTAACTAAAAATGATAATGGTACTATTAGAAAATTAAGTAAGAGAAAAGATCCAGAAGCTGCAGTTAGTTACTTTACTGAAGCAGGAGTACCTAGAGAAGCAATTATGCTTTATTTAGCAACTGTTGCTAATTCTAATTTTGAGGGATGGCTTGATCAAAATCCAAATGGTAATATAGATGATTTTACATTTGATTTTAAAAAGATTCCATCATCTTCTGGAACATTATTTGATTTACCTAAACTATATAATATTTCTAAAAACTATATTAGTAGACTAACTAAAGAAGAAGTATATAATAGAACACTTGATTATGCTAGTAAGTATGATGAAGAATTAAAAGAATTACTTTTAAAATATCCAGATTATTCTAAAGAAATATTTAATATAGAAAGAGAACAAAAGAAACCAAGAAAAGACTATGAAAAATTTAGTGATGTAAAAGGTCAAATCTGGTATATGTATGATGAATTATTTAATAAAGAAGATAAGTCTTATGAATGGCAATCTATTACAGATAAAGATGAAATTAAAAATATATTAAATAGTTATATTGAAATATATTCTGAATCTGATGATAAAGAAACATGGTTTAATAAGATTAAAGAAGTATGTGATAAACTTGGTTATGCTTCAGATATGAAAGCATATAAAGAAAATCCAGATAACTTTAAAGGATCTGTTGCAGATGTTTCCACAGTAATAAGAGTAGCAGTAACTACTAAGAGTCAAACACCAGATTTATATGAAATATTAAGAATTCTTGGTAAAGAAAAAGTAAAAGAAAGATTTAATTTATTATAATTAAATCTTTTTTTTGATATAATAATTAAAGAGGGTATTGATATGAAAGAGATTATTTTAAACAAAGCAAAATTAAAAGAAGAAGAATTAACAGATGTACTAGAAAAATCTAGAATAGTTCTAAGAAATGATAATGATGAATTAGTATTTGCTAGATTTGGTAGAGTATATATGTTACCTGGTGGAAAAATAGAAGAAGGAGAAACACCAGTTGATGCAGTTAAAAGAGAATTAATGGAAGAAACTACTATTAATATATTACTTGATGATATAGAACCATTCGCAGTAGTTTATAACTATTTAAGAGATTATGAAATAGAAGATGGATCTTTAGTAAATAGATTAGTTAAAACATATTATTTTAGTGGTTATACTTCTGATGATACAATTGAATATTTTAATTTAACTAAAAATGAAAAAGAAGATAACTTAAGAGGATTCTTTATAGATATAGATGAAGGTATAGAATTACTTCAAGATTATAATAAAGATAATCCTAGAGCAGCTTATCTTGCTGTAGAAACATTAAAAGTATTAGAAGAATATAAAAATTTAAATAATGAAGAAGAGTAATACTCTTCTTTTTTAAATATGATATAATTTAAATATCAGGGGATATATTATGCGTAAGTTAAAGAAGACTAATAAGAAATTAAAAACTAGTATAAGAAAAAGATTAGCAGTGTTAATCCCAATAACTACAATATGTTTAGCATCATCATGTAGTATGGCTAAACAAAGAGAGTATGAACATTCTAGAAGAATATTTACTAGCGATGGGGAATATTTAGAAAGCAAACAATTTAAATCGTTTAATCCGGATAATGAAACTAATTTAACTGATAGTTTTATATCTTATGGGGCTTGGGAATTAAATGATGAAGGAAATTATCAAAGAAATGTTAAAGAATATATTGTCGGTGAAAAAACATATGAAGATATAAAAGGGTTAGAAAATAATGATACTAAAATAGAGGAATTATTTGGTGAGCCTGCAAAAACTTATATACAAGAAAGTAATAACATTTCAAAAGAAGATATAGATAGAGGATCTTATTATGAAGCTACATTATATAGTATTAATGAATCTAATTATGTAATAGTCAAAAATAGTAATTCAACTTCTCCAGTAATACTTGTTGGAGGATTAGTAGGATTCATGCTTGTAACAGCAGGATTAATTGCGTTAGAAAAACATGAGAAAAAAGGTGATACTAAGGAATTAAAATTAAAGAGATAATATCTCTTTTTTTAATTGAAAAATAAGAGCATATGTTATATAATAATTCTAGAAACGAGGTATTATTATGACTAAAAAAGTAATATCCACAGAAGATGGAATTTATAAAGAAGCTAGTGAATATCTAAAAAGATATCCAATGACTTTAGCTTGGAGAATAAGACAACATTCAAAAGTTATAAGCAAACACTTAAATAAAGATGAAGACGTATATTATGTTTTTCCAGCACAAAAGAATCCAGATTCATTTAATATATTTTCTACATGTTTAATTGCATTAACTAATAAAAGAATATTATTAGCGCAAAAAAGAGTTCTTTGGGGATATAATATGACTTCTATAACACCAGATATGTTTAATGATTTTGAATTATCTAAAGGATTAATATTTGGTAAATTAGATATAGATACAGTTAAAGAAGTAATTAGATTATCTAATATAGATTCAAAAGCATTAGTAGAAATAGAAACTAATCTTTCTGAATATATTCTTGAAATTAAACCAAAAAATGATACTATTTAATAAATATATATTGAAACAAGAATAATATTTTGCTATAATTATTCTTGCTTGGACCCATAGCCAAGTGGTAAGGCACGGGACTGCAACTCCCTGATCGTTGGTTCAAATCCGACTGGGTCCTCCAAATATATTTGCAGATGTAGTACAGAGGTTAGTATGAGGCCTTGCCAAGGCTTAGACGGCGGTTCGATTCCGCTCATCTGCTCCATTAAAAAATAAGACTAGTCAAGGACTAGTTTTTTTGTGGCAAAATTTGACAAACATAACCTTTTATGCTTAAATATATCGCTATTCAAGGGGTTTGTTATGAAAAAATACTTAACTGTACTATTATGTACATATTTATTCTTAGTTAATAATATTAGTGCTACTAATACTAATATTATTGATAATACTAAAAAATTAGAGAGTAGCGTATTAGTAGAATATGAACCAGAAGCAGAGACTGCAACAATAGAAGAAACAGAAGATTCTACTGTGGAAACTTCTTCGGTTGAAGAATATGTTGAACAAACTGATACTTATACTGAGAGTTATGATAGCTATGAAAACTATGACACTTATGAGACTTATAGTATAAACTATGGTACTTATGGTAGATTATATCTATCATGGTATGAGGCTGCACTATATGACTATAATGTTTATACAGAATCTAGTTTATCATTACAAGAAATAGTAGATAATTATGATAGTGCTGCTTATTATGCTAGTCATGGTAGATTAGTTATAGCAGATCACAGTACTCATGGATTTAATGTTCTATATGACTTATATGATGGAAGTACTGCATATATTAAATTTTCAGATGGGAACTCAATTAGCTATAGAATGATAAGAAAAGAATTTGGATATAATACAGGACCAGATTTAGTAGATACTGCAGGTAATTCATTCTTTGACATGGATTCAGATTTAATTATGTATACATGTTATGGTGATGGAATTATTGTAACTCTATGGGTTTTAAACTAGTCTATGACTAGTTTTTTATTTGATTAAATGATATAATTTATTTAGGTGATTTTACATGATTTATTTAGATAATAATGCTACTACTAAAGTAGATGAAGAAGTATTAAATGCTATGCTTCCATATTTAAAAGAAGAATATGGTAATCCTAGTAGTACATATAGCTTTGGTAAAGATATTAAAGAGAAAGTTAATGAAGCTAGAAATAATGTAGCAAGATTATTAAATTGTAATCCAGATAATATTATATTTACTAGCTGTGGTAGCGAAAGTAATGCAACTGCTATTATGAATGCTATTAAATTAAATCCAAATAAAAAACATATTATAACTACTAAAGTAGAACATGCTTCCATAATAGAAACTATGGGTTATCTAGAAAGAGAAGGATATGAAATAACTTTTCTTGAAGTAGATGATAAAGGTAGATTAGATCTAGAAGAATTAAAAAAAGAAATAACTCCAGATACATGTTTAATATCTGTAATGATGGCTAATAATGAAATAGGTAATATATATCCAATAAAAGAAATAGCTAAAATAGCTAAGGAAAATAATATAATAATGCATACTGATGCAGTACAAGCAGCAGGTAAAATAAAAATTGATGTAGAAGATTTAAATGTAGATATGTTATCTATATCTGGCCATAAAATAAATGTTCCTAAAGGAATAGGAATTCTTTATGTAAGAGATAAGAAATTTATTCCTTTAATATTTGGACATCAAGAAAAAAATAGAAGAGGTGGAACAGAAAATGTTCCATATATAATAGGTCTTGGTAAATCATGTGAAATGATAATAAATGATAATTATAAAAAATCAGAAGAAGAAAAAGTATTAAGAGACTATATGGAATCTGAAATTAAAAAGAATATAGAAGATGTATTTATATATGGAGATTTAGATAATAGAACTCCAAATACATCAAGTATTGCTTTTAAAAATGTTAAAGCAGATGAATTAATGTTAGTACTTGAATCGTTTGGAGTATTAGTATCAACAGGATCTGCATGTAATTCAGAACTTGCAGTACCATCACATGTATTAACTGCATGTCATGCTAATTTAGAAGAATATAGCCCAATAAGAGTTAGTTTAGGTAAATATACTACTAAAGAAGAAATAGATCAATTTATTAAAACATTAATAAATGTAGTTAAAATGTTAAGAAGTAAGGTGAAATAATGCCAGTAATTATTAATTTTAAAATATGCGATAATGCAGAAGCTTGTAATGCGATTAATGTATGCCCAACAGGAGCTTTCCATTGGAACAAAGAAAAGAAAACTTTAGAGATTGATAAAGAAAAGTGTATAGACTGTGGGTTATGCGCAACATCAGAAAGAAGTTGTCAAGTAGGTGCAATTAGATACGCTAAAACATTAGAAGATTTAGAAAGAATAAAAGAAGAAATTGATAAAGATCCAAGAACAATTTCTGATCTTCAGGCAGATAGATATGGAGCAACACCAATAAATATGCCTTTTAGTTGTACCGAAGAAGAACTTGATAGTGTTTTAACTACTTCAAAACTTTGCATGGTAGAAGTATATATTGAAGATACTATTGAATGTTTAATTAAATCTATACCTATTAAAGAAATAATGAAAGAATTAGGGGATTCAGTATATCGAAAAGTAGCAGTAAAAACAGAAGAGTTTAAGAAAAAATATGATATCAAGGAATTGCCTTCATTATTATTTTTTAAAGAAGGTAAGCTTCTAGGTAAAATAGAAGGATATTATACTGTAGATCAAAAAGAAGAATTAATAGATAAAATAAAGAATATTATAGGAGAGTAATATGAATAAAAACTTTATTGTTATTGGAGACAGTATTACATATGGAATAGGAGATTTTGAAACTTTAGGATGGGCAACTATGCTAAAGAGAGATATCGTTAATAGAGATGGAACAGATATGTGTAAGAATTTTGTTCATGTAGTAGGTTTCCCAGGAGCAACTAGTAAAGACATATTAGATAAAATAGATGATATTTATAGAATATATCGTTATGATGGTTTTGATGATGTAGTAATATTATCTATTGGTATTAATGATGTATACGAATATGAAGCAAGTGGAGAAAATAGTGTTGAAGAATATATATCAAATATAACTTGTATAACAGATTATATTAGTAAACAAGGGGTAGGATTAATACTTCTTGGATTAATGCCAGTTAATGATGAAGACTATATTAATGATTCTATAATAGAGTATGATAATGCTCTAGAAAAATTTGCTAAAGATAATGAAATTGATTATATTCCTATGTTTGATGTATTAAAACCAGAAGATCTAATCGATGGATTACATCCTACAAAAGAAGGACATGAAAAAATATATAATAGAATAATTGATTATTTAGAAGAATAAAAAGATAACATAGTTATCTTTTATTTTTTATCAAAAATGCCAATGTAGTAAAATTGTAGTATTTTTGTAGTTTTTTTGTTGACACGGTATTTTTTTGGTGTTATATTATTTTCAGAGGTGAGAAATATGGAGAATAAAACAAGTGCTATTAACATACAAATAGATAGTAATGTTAAGAAAGATGCCACTATGGTTCTTACAGATTTAGGACTATCAATGAGTTCTGCAATCAATTTATTCTTAAAACAAGTTATTAAAAAGAATGGATTACCATTTGAAGTTACTAATGTAGTAGAAAATAAAAAAATACTAGATGTAGTATGTGGACTTATTATGAAAGATGGTAAATGCTTAATTGCAAGAAGAAATAAAGAAGATCATTTAAAAGGCAAATGGGAATTCCCTGGAGGAAGAAGACAAGGTCTTGAAGATGAAAAGAAGACTTTAGAAAGAGCATTCACTGAATTATTTAAAATTAAAACAAATATCAATGATTATTTAACACATAGTATATGTGAATATCCAGGCCACATAGTAGATTTAAAAATCTATGAATGTGATTATATAAGTGGAGAATTTGATTTAAGTATTCATTCAGAATATAAATGGGTTAATATAGAAGAATTATTAGATTATGATTTATGCGATGCAGATGTAATATTATCTAAATTCTTAATTAAGAAAGCATTAGAAGAATCAAGAAAGTAGGATGTTTATGGATACTAAGAAATTGCAAAAAGAAGTTTATGAAAACAAAGTTAGACATGGATTTAATGTAACAGATTTAAACATGGAATTTTGTTTAGCTCATGGAGAACTTAGTGAAGCTTATATAGCATGGTTAAAAAAACAAGATGATGTAGGAGAAGAACTTGCAGATGCAGCTATATATTTATTAGGTATAGCAGAAATACTTAATATAGATTTAGGTAAAGAAATAGAATTAAAAATAGAAAAAAATAAAAATAGAGTTTATAAAGAAAACTCTAAAGGTGTTCTTGTAAAAGAAGACGAATTAAGGGAGGTTTAATATGGTTTCAAAAAATACATATTTAGGATTAACGAAAAAAGAAATAGAAATAACATTCAAAAAAATAGGATTATATGGATTAGACTTAATTAGTGACACAATATTAGATTCATTTGTAAATTGTAGTGATGATTGGGAAATGTTAAATGATACATATGCAGAGGCTCTTGCTATATGTGAACAAAGAGAAAGAATAGAAAAACCAAATAATGTACATCAAATAGAATTACAACATGCATTAGTAAAATTATCTGAAAAAGAATTAGAGTTCCTAAAAAATCTTTTATCACTTGATATGAGAGCGGATAAAGAACCTGTTTTAGGAGATCCATATCATGAAATGAAATCTTATGTCGAACATGAAGAAATTTCTAGACCTGCAAGAAAATTTTATAGAAAAACAATTAATAGCCAAATAAAAAGAGCAACTAGATTAGAAACAAATCAACAAAAGAAATTATTAAGACTTAGTTATGAGGGATAATATGAAAAGAGTAGAAGTAGTAGCAGCAGTTATAGTTAAAGATAATAAAATATTAGCAACACAAAGAGGGTATGGAGAATTCAAAGGTGGATGGGAATTCCCTGGTGGAAAACCTGAAGCTAATGAAACAAAAGAAGAAGCATTAAAAAGAGAAATAAAAGAAGAATTAAATGCAGATATAGAAGTAAATGATTATATATGTACAGTAGAATATGATTATCCAAATTTCCATTTAACAATGCACACTTATTATTGTTCATTATTAAATGATAATTTAGAACTTTTATATCATGATGAAGAAAGATTAGAACATGAGTCTATGAAATGGTTATCTATTGATGAAATAGATTCTGTTGATTGGTTAGGTGCAGATATAGAAATAGTTAATAAATTAAAAAAGACTAATTAATTAGTCTTTTTTATTTATGTTTTTTACTTTATTTACTACGTCTGTAACATTACTTTGTCCAAAAGCACTAAGTACTTCTATTGGAATAGCAAATATTATAGTATTAGATTGATCTGAAGATAAATCATTTAAAGTAGCTAATGTTCTTAAATGTAATGCTCCAGGAGAACCACTTAATTTAGTAGCAGCTTCTGCTAAGTTGTCAGCAGCTTCTTTTTCACCAGCAGCTTTAGTAATAACTGCTTGTTTTTCTCTTTCAGCTTCTGCAACTTTAGCAATAACTCTTTGCATTTCTTCTGGTAATTTTACATCTTTTAATTCAACATTTTCTACTTTGATTCCCCAAGGATCAGTAGCTTCATCGATTACTTTACAAATTTCAGTAGATATTTTATCTCTTTCAGAAAGTAATTCATCTAATGAAATAGCACCAACTGCATTTCTCATAGTAGTTTGTGCAAGTTGTCCAACAGCATATTGATATCTTTCAACTGCTAATATAGCTTTAGAAGCATCAAATACTTTATAATAGATAACTGCATTAATTCTAATAGATACATTATCTTTAGTAATTGCGTCTTGTTCAGGAACATCAACTGCTTTTGTTCTGATATCTACTTTTCTATATGATTCAATTATTGGTAGTACTATATTCCAACCTGGTTTCATTATTTTTTTAAATTTACCAAATCTAAATTTAATACCTCTTTCATATTCAGATACTTGTCTAATTGAAATTAATATAATAAATAAAATAATACCTATTAAACCAAAAATCATTTTCTACCTCCTTATTACATATTATATACAATCAGGGGGTAAAAATCAATTGAAATCGGAGGGCGTTTGTGGTATCATTATTAATGATATGGAGATTATATATGAAAGAAATTATTGATAATTATGGTTTATATATTTGTATAGGTTTAGGAGTATTAGTACTTATAGTAGCAATTATATTACTTGTAACTTCAAAAACTAAAAAGAATAAAAATGTAGAAGAAGATAACTCTAGTATATTAGATATTGATATAGATGGAGTTGTTGATAAAGAATTCAAATATGGTTATGAAAAACAAGAAACTAAATATATGAAAAAGGAAGAATTAATGGGAAAAAAAGAAGATAAATAATCTTCTTTTTTTGTTCGATTGTTTTATCGAATGTTTGTATGATATAATTAAGATGGGTGATTATGATGGAAAGAATAGTATTACATATAGATGTTAATAGCGCTTTTTTATCATGGTCAGCTTTAAAATTATTAAAAGAAGGATCTAAAAAAGATATTAGAAAAGAAATATCTGTAGTATCTGGTAGAGAATCTACTAGAAACGGAATAATAGTAGCTAGTTCTATACCTGCGAAAAAGAAGGGCATAAGAGCACCTATGAATTTAAGAGATGCAAGAAAAATATATAGAGATATTATAGTAGTACATCCAGATTATTATTTCTACGCAGAATGTTCAAAAAAATTATTTGATTATATTAGATCTTTGTTTGAGGAAGTAGAACAATTCTCTATAGATGAATGTTTTGTAGAATATACTCCAAGTAAAAGAATGTATGGAGATGAAGTAAAATTTGCATATAAATTAAAAGATACCATTAAGAGGAAATTTGGTTTCACGGTTAATATCGGAATCGGTAACAATAAATTACTTGCTAAGATGGCGAGTGACTTTGAAAAACCAGATAAGGTGCATACTTTATATACTTCTGAAATTAAAGAAAAGATGTGGCCACTTGATATATCAGATTTATTTATGGCAGGCAAATCATCTTGCGCAAGATTAAGAAGACTTGGTATTAATACAATTGGAGAACTTGCAAATTATGATCAAAATAAATTACATTATTATATGAAATCTATGGGTACTATGCTTTATGAATATGCTAATGGTATAGATAATTCTAAAGTAGAGTATAGACATATTGAAAGAAAAGGAATAGGTTTTTCTAGAACTTTATCTGAAGATACTGAAGACAAGAAAATATTGTTTGAGTATTTAAATAATTTTTCTGAAGATATATCAAATTATTTAAAAAGAAAGAATAAATACTGTGGAGTAATAATAGTAACTATTAGATATAGAGACTTTAAGACTTATAATCATCAGATTAAATTAAAAAATAATATTAATAGTAAGGAAGAAATATATAAATATAGTAAAGAACTATTTAATAAATTATGGAATCTAGAACCGGTTAGATTAATAGGACTTAGAGTTACTGATTTATCTACAAATAATGATATTCAATTATCTTTGTTTGAAGAGAATGAAAAAGTATTAAAAGATAAAGAAATAGATAAGTTATTGGATAATATAAATAATAAATTAGGTAAAGATATTGTACACAAAGCAAGTTTAGTTAACACAGATAAATAATTATGCTATAATAATAAAGGAGGGATGTAACATGACACCAGAAAAACAAGAACAAATAGATGCTCTTAATGAAACAAGAGATAAAGTATGTGAAATTTATGCAAATTCTGAGAAGAAAGTCGATGAGGGATTTGTATTAATCGGAGAATTTAAAGACGAAATAGATAAAGTTAAGGGATATACTGGTTTAGAATTTGTAATAGATAAATCTAAAGTAGCTGATTTGAAAAAAGAATTAGTAAAATTATATTCAGAAACTAGATCAATGATTTTAGATAGTAACTTACATCCTGTATTTGTAGAAGCTGATTATCAAGTAGGTAAAGGCGATGGAATATTTGTCGATGATCCTGATCATTCAGTACTAAGATTTGTGTTAGAACTTAATAAAGGTGATTATAAAGCAATGGCTTCACCATTAGCTAATAAAGAAGAAGATGCTATGAGAGGCCATAAAAGCACTGAGGAATTAAGAAAAAGCGATGATGATGAAGTAGAAAGCCGTCTTAATAGTCTCATACCAGGAGCAGGAGTTATTAAGAATAATCTAAAAAAGCATTAATTAATAATGCTTTTTTTTATGGTATAATGATATAGGTGATTAAAATGAATGAAAGCATAATAAAACAATTAGCGTTAGAAAATAATATTAAAGAGGAACAAATTACTAAAACATTAGCTTTACTTGAAGAAGGAGATACTATTCCTTTTATAGCAAGATATAGAAAAGATGTGACAGGTAATTTAGATGAAGAACAAATTAAAAATATATCAGATAGATACAAATATGAATTAAACTTATTAGAAAGAAAAGAAGATGTAATAAGATTAATTGATGAAAAAGGATTACTTACTGAAGAATTAAAAAATCAAATACTTAGTGCTACTAAATTAGTAGAAGTAGAAGATTTATATAGACCATATAAAGAAAAGAAGAAGACTAAAGCTACTGAAGCAATTAAATTTGGTTTAGAACCACTTGCTAAAATAATATTATCTTTCCCAGATACTTTATTTGTAGATAAATTTATTAATGAAAATGTTAAGACTAAGGAAGATGCAATTGAAGGAGCTAAATATATAATTGCAGAGTATATATCAGATAATGCATATTATAGAAAATATATAAGAAATAATATATTTAATCATGGTAAGATTAAAACTAAAGTTAAAAAAGATGCTGAAGACCCTAATAAGACATATGAAATGTATTATGACTATAGTGAAGAGATAAATAAAATTAAACCTCATAGAGTACTTGCAGTTAATAGAGCAGAAAAAGAAAAAGTAGTAACAGTATCTATTGATTATAGTACTGAATTTATAACTGATTATTTAAAAAGTAAATTAGTTAAAAAAGATAATGAATGTGGTAAATATGTTTGTGAAGCAATTGAGGATTCTCTAAAAAGATTAATACTACCTTCAGTAGAAAGAGAAATAAGAAGTGAACTAACTGATACTGCAGATGATTCTGCTATTATTAATTTTGGTAAGAACTTAGAGAGTTTACTTCTTACACCTCCAATTAAAGAAAAAGTAGTATTAGGTTTTGACCCAGGATTTTCTAATGGATGTAAGATAGCAATAGTAGATAAAACAGGTAAATATTTATTTAGTACAGTTTTATATCCTTTTAAAGATGAAAATAAAGCTAAAGATATATTACTTGATTTAATAAATAGATTTAAAGTAGATATTATTGCAATAGGTAATGGTACTGCTTCTAGAGAAAGTGAAAAATTTATATCTAATTTAATCAAAGATAATAATTTAGATGTTAAATATATAATTGTATCTGAAGCAGGAGCATCAATCTATTCAGTGGAGGATGTTGCTATTGAAGAATTCCCTAATTTAAGTCCTAATGAAAGAAGTGCAGTTTCAATTGGAAGAAGACTTCAAGATCCACTTTCTGAACTAGTTAAGATACCACCTGAAGGAATAGGAGTAGGTCTATATCAACATGATGTTAAAGAAAGTAAATTAAAAGAAAATCTAGACTTTGTAACAAGTAAATGTGTTAATGAAGTAGGAGTAAATATTAATACTGCTAGTACTTCAATACTTAAATATATTTCAGGCTTAACTAAAAAATCTATAGATAAAATAATTGAATATAGAGAAAAGAATGGTATGTTTACATCAAGAGAGGAAATAAAGAAAAAGAAAGTTCTTACTGATAAAACATATGAACAAGCAATTGGTTTCCTTAGAATAACTAATGGATCTAATCCGCTTGATAAAACTAGTATCCATCCAGAGAGTTATGATGAAACTATTAAATTATTAAATAATTTAGGTTTTACTATAAATGATTTAGGTAAAGAAGAATTAGTTAATAAACTAGATACTTTAGATATTAATTCTATATCTAAAGAAATTAATATTGATATATATACTTTAGAAGATATAATTGAAGATTTAAAGAAACCTAATAGAGATCCAAGAGATAGTATTAAAGCTCCTATATTAAAGAGTGATATTCTTACTATTGATGATTTAGAAAAGGGTATGAAACTTGAAGGTACTGTTAGAAATGTAGTAGACTTTGGAGCATTTATAGATATAGGTCTTCATAATGATGGATTAGTTCATATATCTGAAATAAGTGATGATTATATTAAACATCCAAGTGATGTATTATCAGTTGGAGATATAGTTACAGTATATGTAAAAGATATATTTAAAGAAAAAGAGAAGGTTGCCTTGACAATGAAAGGAGAGTAATCTTCTTTTTTTATTTTTTATATGATATAATTTTATTAGAATAGGAGGGAACTATGGCTACAGTACATAATAGTGCAAATAAAGGTGATATAGCAAAAACAGTTATTATGAGTGGAGATCCACTAAGAATAAAAGCTATCGCTGAAAAGTATTTAGATAATTATAAATTAGTTAATTCTATTAGAAATATATATGCATATACTGGTACTTATAAAGGAAAAGAAGTAACAGTAATGGCTCATGGAATGGGTATACCTAGTATGGGCATATATGCATATGAATTATTTAATGAATATGATGTAGAAAAAATAATTAGATTAGGTTCATGTGGTGCATTTGATGAAAGACATAAATTACTTGATATAATATTAGTAGAAAAAAGTTATACAGAAAGTAGATTTGCATATCAATTAGACGAATCAAATATTAATTGTGTATCATCCTCTAAAGAATTAAATTCAAAAATAGGAGAAGTTGCTAAAAATAATAATATAGAAATTAGTAAATGTAATTGTCTATGTTCTGATGTATTCGATTGGTATGTAGATGATTTTAATAAATTCCTTAGTAGACTTCCGAAAGAATTAGATCTAGAAGTAGCAGAAATGGAATCATTTGCACTTTTCTATTTAGCATATAAATTTAAAAAACAAGCATCTTGTTTATTAACAGTAGCAGATTCTCATTATAAAAAAGAAGTATTATCTGCAGAAGAAAGACAAAAGTCATTAGATCAAATGACAATATTAGCACTTGAAAGTATTTAACTTTAAATACTTTTTTTGTGTTATAATACATCTAGGTGATTTTCATGAACAAAGAACAAAGAAAAAACAAAGTTAAAAGATTATATCTTTCTCCAATGATGCCAAAAAGATTTAGTAGCGCAGAAAGAGCAGAAATAAGAAAAAAAGAAAAAGAAATACTAGGAGGTAAATAATATGAAATTATTACTTCATATATGTTGTGCACCTTGTAGTATAATGTGCATTAAAAAATTAAGAGAAGAATCTATTGACGTAACTGGTTTTTGGTATAATCCAAATATTCATCCATATATGGAATATAGAGCAAGAAGAGATGCTGTAAGACAGTATTCTAAAATGATTGATTTAGATGTTATATATAAGGATGAATATGGACTAGATAAATTTGTAAAGTCTGTTAGCAATAATATAGATAAGAGATGTAATTATTGTTATACAGATAGATTACTAGAAACTGCTAAATATGCTAAAGAAAATGGATATGATGCTTTTTGTACTTGTATGCTTTATAGCATTTATCAAGATCATGATAAGATAAAAGAAGTAGCAGAAAAGATATCTAAAGAAATTGGTATAGATTTTTATTACTATGACTTTAGACCTTATTATAAAGAAGGGCAAGAAGAAGCTAGAAGAATAGGTATCTATATGCAAAAATATTGCGGATGTGTATTTAGTGAAGAAGAAAGATATCAAAAAAGAATAGATAGAGAAAAAATCAAAGAAGAAATAGATAAAGATTGGGAACAATATAAAAAAGAAAATAATATAGAGGATTTAACCTTTTAATATTTTCTTTTTTTTTGTATAATTATATTAGGTGATGATATGAAAAAGAAACCTAATTATAAATTAAGAAGAAGAGTAGCATTAATAGTATTAATATTAATTATACTTATTCCTATCCTTATTATTAATAGTGCAAAGATTAGTCATATACCTACATTATATAAATATAGAGAATATAAGGATATAGTTAATTCATTATATGGTGCAGATTTTACTAATGATGAAGTCAGAAATTTGATGGAAGTATTAAAGAAAAATAAACAGCTAAATGAAATACGTTATGACTTTATTATAGAATTAAAAGGTAAGGGTTATTCTAAAGAAAGTATTAATTATTTATTGATACATCTAAATAGAAGTGAGATAACTAAATTAATTAGTAAAAAATATGATGAAGATTTAGAAGAATATATAAAGATAGAAGATTTTGATTATGATAAGTATGATAGATATGTAGCTTACCAAAAGAAACATAAAAATTTAAAGAAAGAAGATATAATTCTTAGAGTAGAATTAAAAATAGATTTAGATAATTATGAAGATGCAGAAGAAATAGAAGATCCAGATTCATTATTAGCATATGTTAATAGACATAGATATATAAATAAGAATTATGAACCAAGTGATTTAGTAGAAATGGATGATAAGTATTCAAATAATTATTATGGAGTTAATAAATTAAGAAGTGAAGCATATGAACATTTTAAAGAGATGGTTGATGATGCTAATAGTCAAGGGATTGAGTTTGTAGCAGAGACTACATATAGATCTTTTGATGATCAAGAGACTATATATAACAATTATTCATATGAACATACTAGAGAAGAAACTGATAAATATGCAGCTCGTCCAGGATATTCTGAACATGAATTAGGTACTGCAATTGACTTATCTAATGTTTGGTATATAGAAGAGGGGGATGAAGAGTATGAATGGATTAGAAAGAATTGTTATAAATATGGATTTATAATGAGATATAAAAAAGGTAAAGAAGATATAACAAAATATGCAGCAGAAGACTGGCATATTAGATATGTTGGTGTAAAAAATGCAACATTAATACATAATAAGAATATAACTTTTGATGAATATTGGTATAAATATGTTAAAAAGAGTAATTAAATACTCTTTTTTTTGTATATAAAATAAGGCAAAAATAATGTTTTTGAAAAAAAATAAAAAAAATGCAAAAAAATGCTTTTCTTTTTTTATTTTTGGCGTATAATATTATTCATTCGATTGCGGATTTAACGCATAAAAATTAACAATTTTAAATAATTTACAAATTTTTTAAAAAAAGTTAAAAAAAGTGTTGACACCGTATATTGAATGTGTTAGAATTAATTTGCGCTTTGTGAGAAAAAGTCCTTTATTTTATAAAGGAAAAGGCGCAAAAATGATCTTTGAAAACTGAGCAAAAAAATATAAGTCAATTTATTTGAGTAGTCAGGAATTAAATTTGAAATAACTTTTTTTTATTGAGAGTTTGATCCTGGCTCAGGATGAACGCTGGCGGCATGCCTAAGACATGCAAGTCGAACGAGGTGGCCCAAAAATATTTGATGACGTTTGAAGTGCTTGCACTGATTTCTGATTCATTTGGCTTTGGATTTTCCACCTAGTGGCGGACGGGTGAGTAACACATGGGTGACCTACCCTTAAGACTGGGATACCTATTGGAAACGATAGTTAATACCGGATAACACGTATATTCGTTTATACGTTGAAAGGAGCCTTTAAAGCTTCACTTTTGGATGGGCCTGTGGCGTATTAGTTAGTTGGTGAGGTAATGGCTCACCAAGACGACGATGCGTAGCCGAACTGAGAGGTTGATCGGCCACATTGGGACTGAGACACGGCCCAAACTCCTACGGGAGACAGCAGTTAGGAATATTCGTCAATGGGGGAAACCCTGAACGAGCAATGCCGC
>JAEEVN010000025.1 GCA_016290885.1 Caryophanales bacterium
TGTTTGAACATTTGTTTTCCAACATTAGGAATATGTTGTCTATGAGATTGTCTTTCATTTAGCAATTCTTTTAATTCTAATATCTTTGATTTTATATTAGAAACAAGAATCTTTTTTTGTTCTTCTTTTCCAAATCCTTCATCAGTATAACTAGTAAATGTTTCAGTATCTGAATCGTAAGGGGGATCAAAGTATATAAAATCTCCTTTTTTTGCATCTTTTACTGAATCTTCAAAATCAGTATTTAATAATGTAATATTATTAAAATTTAAATACGAATGAATAATACCTAAATTTTCTCTATCGTAAGTATTAACTTTTTCTTTTCTATTAAATGGAACATTAAATTCATTTTTACTATTAACTCTATAAAGTCCATTAAAGCATGCTTTATTTAAATAGATAGTTCTAGCTGCTCTTTTATAATCAGCCATTTTATTAAACTTAGATTTATCTCTGTCCTTATTACGAATTTCATAATAATATTCTTCTGAATGATTTGTCTCATGATGATTCAATTCTGAACACATTTTCTTGTATTTATCAGCATCTTTAATACATTCATATACATTCATTAATTCTGCATTATAATCATTTATAACCGCCTTTTCTGGAGATAATTCGAATAGTAATGCACCACCACCAATAAATGGTTCATAATATGTATCAAATTCATAAGGAACCAACTCTAGAAGTTTATCAATAATTTGTCTTTTTCCACCTGCCCATTTTACAAATGGCTTTCCTTTTAACATATATATTCCTCCTATGGCTTTTTAGGTAATTTAGAATAATCATATTTAACTTGAACTGATTCTAATTCATCAAAAGCTTCTTTCACGTCTTTTGCAATATCATCCTTTGTATATTTCATATCACTGCGTTTTGACATTTCAATTTTATTAGTAATTGCAAATAATTTATCTCTAGCTGAAGAAGTAGTTCTTCTTTTTTTGGCATCCCAATCTAAAAGATCATACTCTGATTTTTGATATTCATCTAATAGTTCCTTTAATTGTCGAGTAGACATACCTTCATATCTATCTCTACTTAAAGTTTTTATAACATTATTAAATCCACAGGCATTTAATAAATCCTCTAAATTCAATTCTAGAGGAATTGATATTTGATAAAGATCATCTAGTTTGATCTTTTTTATTTTTCCATTAACTATATCATTTAATGTACTTCTACTTATACCTGTTATTTTTGCTAATTCTCTTTGAGATATTTTTTTTCTTTCAATAGCATCAAGTATTAAATTTTGTAGTTTTTCAGAGTTCATAAAATCACCACTTTCTCCCTTATTATCCTCTCTCAAATACATTTTATCACTAAAAAGTTTATTTGTCTACATTTTCGGACAAAAAGGTATTGACAAGGTTCTCGGACAATGTTATTATTAAGATGTCCTAGTAATCGGACAGGATAAGTGTTCTTTGAAAATATAGTGGTTGCGGAAGTCGCCGATATGCCGAACCTATAAAATTCTAGGCAAGTAAAATATAACTATCCTTAGGAAAGATAGAGTTACGAGATAACAAAATCTCGAGTTTAGAGGGAACTAAAAACTCAAATATCACACTACTCTAAAGAAAGGAATGATTGAAAAATGAAAACATTAGTAAAAGTTCATAAAAGTGCAGATGAATATTTAAAAGATAAAAATCTATCACTTAGAGCTAAAGGATTTCTAACAATGGTATTAACAAATAATATCACTACTGGATATGATGTTCAGAACTACTGCTCTGACTCAAAAGAAGATATTGAGGACATCATATTAGAATTAAAAATATGTAAGTATATAAGATATAATCCAGAAACAAATACACTAGATGCTAATGCTATTCCATATGATAAATGGAACAAAGAAAACAAAGAATTAGAAAGATAAGAAAGGAGTGATTCTATGACTGCAGAAGAAACATTAAATCTAGTTTCTAAACAATGGTGTAGTCTAAAAGATCTAATGAAACTTGCAGGAGTTGGTAGAAATACAGCATTAACAATTAAAAGTACAATAAAAAACAACCTTGAAGGTAAAGGTTATTATGTACCAAATAATGCAGTCCCAATGCAAGAAGTAGTTAAATATCTAAATATAGACATATCATATTTAGAAGATAGAACAAAAGGATTGAAGGTGTAGATATATGTTGAAAAGAATTGAAGATAAAGATTCAAACATAAAAAAAGACATCATTATAAACGGAATAATGAGGTCAAAAGGTGTATATCTACTCGTATCTCAACCTAAAGTCGGTAAGTCGATGTTAGCCCTTCAGCTTGCCGACTCCATTACAAATGGAAAACCATTTTTAGGACACAAAGTAATTGCTTCACCTGTACTTTATATTAGCACAGAATCCGATTTAGGTCAATTACAGGAACGCTTGAATACCCTTAATCTAAAGCCTAAAAAGGATTCTTTATTCATAATTGACAGAGATGGAAAAGCAAGTATTAAGCTACTAGATATTGAATATGAAATTCATCAGTTTGCTACTGAATATAATGGAAAATTTTTAATAATAGATATGTTAAAAGACATGGATTTTGGAATTTCATACGATATTAATAGTTATCAAGATATAGCCCAACTACTAATGCCTAAGTTAAGAAGTCTATGTGATAAATATAACTTAACTATATTAATAACACATCATTTAAATAAACAAAATTTAACATTAGGTAGTACAGCATTCGATGCTTCAGTAGATGGAATAATTACTTTGAAAGAATATAAAAATAATAAGAAACATATAAAAATGGTTATTTCTAATAGAGACTTTGAAGGATTAGATTTAGAACTTAAAAAAAGTGATAATCAACTATTCTCTATATGTGAATCATTAGATGAAGAAGTTGAAAATATAAATCTAATTAACTTCGTAAAATATGCATCCGAAAAAGGAAGATTTGAATTTACAGCAACAAGTATTGTAAAAGATGCCAAGTTATTACTTACACCAAAAAGTATGGGAAGATTAATAAATTCAAATCTGGCTCTATTAGAAAAAGAAGGCTTACACATAACACAAAAAAGAACTGCTAAAGAAAGATTATATGAATGTTGTTATGTGGAGCCATCCGATGAAGAAGAACTTGATTCTTCTTCCGAAGAAAATGATTAACGTGGCACGTTTTGTTTCGAAGAAATGAAAGTGGCGATAGTGTTTCATTTTCATGTTTTAGATAATTGATAAATTAGATAAAACACTTGTTACACAAGTGGAGGGAATATTTATTTATTCTCTCCTAGCTTTGTAACAAGACAAAGGGGATTTTTAAGGTCTCCTTAAACTCACGGGCTGTGCCCTAGTGAGATATGTCACACATTAAAGAAATATGACAATTTTAAGAAAGGAGTACTAAATGAATGTAGATTATCAAGTGCTCACTTTTAAAAATAAGATTAAGTCTAAAGATATTGGTGGACTTGGAGTTGAATTAGAACAAAGAAAAGGATCTGGAAACTACGATAAAGATAGAACTCAATTTAATAAAGAATATGTTGGGTTAGATGGGTATCCTACTCTGTCAAGTAAAGTCTATCAAACAATATATACGAATAATATTCATTTTAATAAAAGTGATAATACAAACATTTTAAATGGTTGCATTGTAACTTCTGGTCCTGACTTTTTTAGAAAATTAGGATTACCTATGAAAGATACAGGAAGAGTTTATATAGAAGGAAAACATGAAGGTGAACCTGTATTTTGTCCTAATATTAAATCTAATGAAGATATTCCAGAAAAAGTTTTAGAATACTTCGATGAAAGTTTTAATTTTTTAGCTAATAAAGTTGGAAAAGAAAATGTAGTTTATGCTGGAGTACATTTTGATGAAGATACTCCACATATGCACTTCTACTTTATACCAGTTGTCGATAAAGTTAAAAGAAAAGTATTTGAAACTGATGAAAAAGGTAAAAGAATTACAAAGCAAATATACACTAAAGACAATACGATTAAAAATGTACCTATTCAAAAAAGAGATGAAAATGGTAAAGCTGTATATGAAATTGAATATGGGAATTTTCTAAATTCTGATGAATTTTGGAAACAATTAGGTGGTAAATCATCTTATGCTAAATTACAAGATGAATATAACGAATATATTAACTCTAAAGGATTTAATCTAGATCGTGGTGAAATTGGAGCAAACAAACATCACCAAGATAAAGCTGAGCAAAATTTAAAAGAATTACAATACAAATATAAAAAGTTAGAACAAGAAATTGAATCTAATAAAAAAATAAATGAAGTTGAATTAAAAACAAGAGATGAACTTAAAAATATTAATGAAGATGAACTTTTAAATCCTTCTAAAGACATTTTTAAGAGGTATAAAGACAAAGATGTAGAAAAGATTATAGATTATAGTAAAGAGATTAAAAAAGAAAATATTGCCTCTAAAAATGTTCTAAAAAAGCATGAGATTAAGATTGAGAAACTTGAAAATGAAATAAAACAATTTAAAACTGGTAAAACTTATTCTGATAAAGAAAAAGTAATTGCTAATCAAGAAAGATTAATAAAAGAAAAAGATGGAATCATTGAAGAACAAAAAAGTATTATTGAAGGACTTAGAGAAACAATAAAAGGATTAGAAGAAAAAATAAGTCGATTAACAACATATGCATGGAATAAAATCAATGAAGCCTATCTTGCAGTAGCTCATCTACTTGGTTTTAAAAACATTAATAAAGATAATGTCCCTCATGACATTATGGAAGCTAGAGTTCATGAAGTCAATAAAAAGCATGAACCAAAACAACATAAAGAAAAATCTAATGATTACGAATTATAAAATAAACAAAAATTATGGTAAAATAACAACGACACTTGGTTATTTTACAGGTAACAAAGGAGGAATGAATTAATGCCTGTAAGACAATTAAAGAAAAATAAATGGACTAAAGATGGAAGGAGTTGGATTTTCTATCTTTATGAAAGACAAATAGATGGTACTCTAAAGCAGTATACTTCTAAAGCATTTTTAACAAAGGAAGAAGCTGAACGTGAGGAATTAGCATATCGTGATAAATATCTAACTAGTAGTGTTAATCCTCATATGACTTTTAGAGAAGCCTATTTAAAATTTTATGAATACAAAGCTGATAAGGTTCGTACTACTACTCTAAAGACATATAGAGACAGAATGAGATATATGGGAATACTTGATAATGTAGAACTTGTTAATTTAAATGGTGAGGATTATCAAAGATGGAGAAATGAAATTAATAAACTTGATATTAGAAGTACTTATAAAAGAGATATTCAAAAGTTTATTAAAATGGTTATAAATTTCGTTGAAAGAAATTATGAATTTAATTTAAGAAAATTTTATACAAAATTAGAACCATTCAATGATCCAAATGAACTTGAAAAAGAAATGAGATTCTATACACCAGAAGAATTTTATAAGTTTGTAGCAGTAATAACGGACTTGCAAATGAGATGCTTATTTAAAACTCTATACTATTGTGGACTTCGCAGAGGTGAAGCAAGAGGTCTTACATGGGATTGTATAGACTTAAATAACAATCGATTATATGTTAAGAAGCAAATTGTAGTAGCTGATGCAACACAACCAAAAAGGTGGAAAATAGCTCCACCCAAAACAAAAAAATCAATTAGAACATTACCATTATCTAATGACTTAAAAAATGATCTAATTGAATTATACAATAAATTTAAGCAATTTAAAAACTTTAAAGATAATTGGTTTGTGTTTGGAGACATGGAACCAATCACAGTTCATAAAATGAATTATCAAAATGAAAAAAATGCTGAAAATGCTGGTGTAAAAAGAATCAATCTTCACGGATTCAGACATTCATGTGCTTCAATGCTTATTAATAACAATGTTAATATATCAGTTGTATCAAACTATTTAGGACATGCTGACATTGAAGAAACATTAAATACTTATACTCATATGTTTGAAAATAAACTATATGAAGTTGCTGATTATATAGATAATCAAGCTAATGACCTAGCAAAAGCATTTACTGAAATTAATAGATTTTAAATCAAAATAAACTTATTACACACTATATAAACCATTAGAATAATGGGCAAATAATGGGTAGAGGTCTTAAAAAAATTTCTTCAAATCTCCGCAAATGCTTTATTTACGGACAAAAAAAAGTGAGACTAGTCTCACGACTAGCCTCTTCAGGGGGAAATTAATTAACCAGTCCGTAACAATACATATAAATATAAAATGCTTATTTTATAACCTTTTTAATTTTTATAAGTTTTTTTAAGTTTATAAAAATATCATGATTTTTTGCAATTAGTATCTGGATTTGGTATCTAGAAAGTAAAAACTAGTTATATCTCAATAACTAGTTGTTTTTTTATTATCTAGATAACCAATTAGCTATATCAACTATTTGAATACCTTCATATTGATAATCATCATGTTTTGTTCTAGCAATTATCATTTTAGGATAGGCATCCTTTATTTTTAGTAGTTGATCAACTTCTCGTTTAAAGGTATCACTATCAAAGTCATCACCTAAATCACTTGAAACTTGAATATAGATTTTTTCATTTCTTTTAGTAGCGACAAAATCAACTTCTTTTTCATATAAGACACCAACATATACTTCATATCCTCTTCTAATTAATTCCATTGCAACTATATTTTCATAGATATTACCATAATTCATATTCTTAGTACCTTGTATAGCATATTTAACTGCATGATCAGATAAATAATACTTATCTTGTGTTGCTAGATACTTCTTACCTTGAATATCATATCTTCTTACCTTATAGAAAGCAAATGCCTCACATAAATATTTTATATATGCTCCAACTGTCTTATCATTAGTATCAGCCTTATTTGTATTAAGAGTATCTGTAATACTTCTATATGAAGTTATTCTTGATACATTATCTATTAAGAAATCACTAATACTATCAAGTAGAGTAGTATTTTGTATCTTGTTTCTTTGAACAATATCTCTAACAATCATAGTTTTATAAACATCTCTAATATAATTATATTTCTTTTCTATTTCTTTGTATAAATAAGAACCTGAAAATCCACCTTCTAATACATATCTATCAAAACTATCATCAGTATTGTCTAATTCATAATATTCTAGAAATTCTTTATATGAAAATGGATAAACTTCTATACTGTATGTTCTTCCAGTAAATAAAGTTGCTAAATCACTAGATAAAAGAAAAGCATTAGATCCAGTTATATAAATATCATATTTAGCCTCGGCATGAAAATTATTAATTGCTTTTTCAAAATCATTACACATTTGAACTTCATCAATCATAATATAATTATTCTTTTTAGAATCAAATCTTTCACTAACATATTTGATTAATTCTTTATAATCTTTTAAATAATCAAACTCATCAAGATTGAAGTCAATATATATGATATTAGACTTTTCATCATTATTTTTTACGTAATCACTAAACATATGTAATAATTCTGATTTTCCACTACGCCTAACACCAGTAATAACTTTTATATCTGGTGTTCCCATAACATCAATTATATCTTGCAAATACTTTCTTTTTATTATTTTCATGTGATAATCACCTCTAGTAATATTATACTACTCATTTCGCAAAAATCAATTTTTTTCTTTTTTGCGAAATGAAATTTTTATTTAAAAATTAAATATCATTTCCCAAAGTCTAATTATTTATGAATCTGCGAAATAGAAAAATGACACTATGACACACTAAATGCATATAGGGTACACGCAAACAATGTGTCATGTGTCATATTAATCATTTATCTTTTTATTAAAATTAATTCTTCTATATATTAATAATAAAATTAACATAATATTAAAATAAATCATGTTCTGCTTTAAATATGGCATTCTATACTCTATAAAAGAACCACCATATGGATTAGTAAAATACTTATTAAAAAACAAAGACGTATCGAATGATGTTCTATATAAAATAAAGCTCATAATCAAAAAACACAAAATACAAATAATAACATAAGTATTATTATCATTAATCTTACTTTTCTTAATAAAATCTTTTATAAATAATATAAACATAATAAATAATAAAAATACATATAACACATTACTCCAGCTTATCAAACCAGTATGTCTAATATAAATACAATATATATTCAAGAAACAAACAATAACAAATAATATAAAACGAACAATTCGTAATATCTTATTCATGAATATCACCCACTTCTATTACTAATTCAGTCATATACTCTAACTGTGCTAATTTATTCTCTAGTTTATAGATTTCGTGTCTCAATTCTCTATTTTCAACATGATAAAATTCATTATCATCAATAAATGGATTAATTCTATATTGATAAGAAGTAAATGTTACAAATTCATCTGCAGAATACGCAGAAACTAAGAAACCACTTGTAATAACATCTCTATAATAACTAGTTAAGTCATCATCTGAATATTTAT
>JAEEVN010000026.1 GCA_016290885.1 Caryophanales bacterium
TCTCAAGGTATCACCTTATTCAAAATCTTTTTTATCAAATCCTAGTTCTGCTAGTAATTTATCTTTATCTCTCCAGTTATTAACTGTCTTAACAAATAATTCAAGATCTACTCTTTTACCTACTAATTTTTCTATATCTTCTCTAGCATTAATACCTATTTCTTTAATCATAGAACCACTCTTACCTACAATTATCTTTTTAACTGCATCTCTTTCAACTACTATACACGCATTTATAACTACTCTAGATTTATTTTCATCATAGTTTTCTATAATTACAGTTGTAGAATATGGTATTTCTTTATCTGTTTTTCTAAATATTTTTTCTCTTATTATTTCAGATACCATAAATTTAACACTTTGATCAGTATATAAATCATTAGCATAGAAAGGTGTTCCTTCGTTTAAGTAAGATTTAATTACATTTAATAGTTCTTCTACATTATTATCTTTAATCGCAGATACTGGTATTATTTCATCAAAATTATATTTATCTTTATAAGACATTATTAAATCATATAATTCATCTTTTTTAACTTTGTCTATTTTACTTAATACTAAGAATACTTTCGAATTATATTCCTTAATTTTATCTAAGATAAATTCATCTCCTTTACCAAATGGTTTAGATGAATCTACTAAGAATAATATAATATCTGTATCAAATGCACTATATGTTTCATTATTTAAAAATTTGCCTAATTTATTTACTGGTTTATGTACTCCAGGAGTATCTATAAATACTATTTGACATTCATCATCATTATATATACCTTGTATATTATTTCTAGTTGTTTGAGGTTTATCTGATGTAATAGATACTTTTTCTTTAATTATTGCATTAAGTAAAGTGCTTTTGCCAGCATTAGGTCTTCCTACTATTGATACTACTCCTACTTTCATATTCTCTTTACTCCATAACTATCTAATATTTCTTCTTGAAGAGAAAACATTTTTTCTTCATCTTCTTTATTCATATGATCATATCCTAATAAATGTAAGAATCCATGCGTTACTAAGAAAAATAATTCTCTCTTAACACTATGTCCATATTCTTTAGCTTGTTCATATACTCTATCTATAGATATATAAATATCTCCTAGAGTTTTATATGGTTCATCAATTGTTTCTCCTTCTTCAAGTGCAAATGATATAACATCTGTTTCTCTATCAATACCTCTATATTCTTTATTAATTTTATGAATATAATCATTATCTACAATAATTATAGACATAATAGAATCTTTTATATTCATATAATTAAATAGATATTCTATATAATCATTTAATTCATCAATTTCTTTTAATTTTTCATTAGTCAAATTATTAATCATCTTAAAATCCCCCATAAAGTAGTACTAAAATATAATACAATTATTGCAATAATTATTAATATTAAAACTATATTTTTTATCCATGTTTTCTTTAATACATCTGGTAATTTATCATATATAACTTGTATAACTAAATATACTAAATAACCAAGGAATCCTCCAATTATATTAAGTAATACATCATCTACATCAAATGTTCTACCTATTAATAATTGAGTAAATTCAATTACTAAAGATGTAATAAAAGTAACAATTATTATATAGCTTGGTTTCTTTGTTTTAAGTATAAATGAAACAAAGAATCCAAATGGTATAAATAATAATATATTACCAAGTACATTATGTATAAAGAAACTAGATCCAAATTCATATCTCATTATTTCTTTAAATGGTATAAAATTATTAGTACCATAATTTACATCTTGGAAAGTAACTACATAGAAAAGTATTAATGAATATAGTAAAAATGCTAACATAAATAATTCTCTATATAATTCAAATTTAATCTTTCTAGATAATAAATAAGCAAGTCTTATAGTTACTATTACTACTGTAAATATAATTATCATTGGATAATTATTCTCAAATACAGATATTAATGTGTCTTGTACCATATTATCACATCCCTTAATAAACTTATATTAATATTTTACTATAATATGAATATTTTTTAAATAAAAAAGGATAATTAATTATCCTTTTTATCCATTTCTAATTCAAATATTCTTGATGTTTTGCTTGAATTATATTTTTTTGCTGCGATTAATTCATCTCTTAATAAATTATATACTTCACGAACTTGAGCATAACCACATCTTTCTATTTCATCAAAAATATATTCTGAATCTTCTACAGTTAATCCATCTTTATCTACTGGAGTTATTCTATAATTTCCAAGTTCTGACGCTTTACCAATTGGAGTAATATTAGTAACATTATTAGCATCCATATATTGTTTTAGAATTTCAGCTTTTTCATCACCATACATCCATTTAGTAAATAGATATATACTTCTACTATAAGATGTATCAGTTACATATACGAATTTATTATCACTATTATCTTTAGATCCATTTTTTTCTTCTTCTGCCTTTTTCTCTTCACGAACAGAATCTATAAATTCTTTTCTAATGGCAGAATATCTATCAAATTCTTCAGGGAATTCTGAACGAAGTGGTCTATATTCAGTAATACTTTTATCATTCATAAGTTTACCCTTAAATGGAGCAAGTGTATAGAATTCAAATATATCAAAAGTATCTCCATCTTCATTAAGACCTGTAATTATTCCATTTAGAATTATGTCTAATCTTCTTATTTCATCTTGGAATCTAATTTTAATTTTATTTTTTTGAGCTTCAATATATCTTGTATATAATTCTGGCTCAGTATCTTTTAAAGTTGATATATATTTTTCTAATGCTTGTCCATATGGCATTGCGCCAATATCTGATCTTCTATTATATTTTCTTACTGCGTTATCTTTAGGATCATTAATAAATTGCTCTATAGATATTCTCATTTCATTTTCTGAAACTTCATATGTCTTATTTGAAAATCTTATTATCATTTTTTCCCCTTCTTTCAAAAGTGTAGCAGTATCATATCATTTATTTAGATTTATGTCAAATAAAAGAGATAGATTAGTCTCTATCTCTGTTTCTTTTTCTTGCGTTTTTAATTCCAGCTTTTTTAGCTTCTCTTCTTTGAATTCCTGGTTTAGAATAAGCTTCTCTTTTTTTCATTTCTGAAGGAAGTCCACTTTTGGCAACTTTTTGTTTAAATTTCTTTAATGCGCCATCAATATTACCATTTCTAACTACAACTTTTGTCAAACTTTTCTCCCTCCCTTCGTTTTCCATTAAAATTATAACACTACTTATTTATCTTTTCAATAAAATATTTTAATTTTTTATAATTTCTCCTGTAAATATATCATCTTTATAATCAATTAGTTTAACATCTAATATTTCATTTAATAATTCTTTATCAGATTTAACCTTAATTAGGCCGTAATTACTTAGATGACCAATTAGATATCCATCTATATATTTTTCTACTAAAACACTCTCATTTGTGCCTAATAATGACTTATAGTAAGTATTTTTTAATTCTTCACTTAAGTTTATTAATTCTTTTACTCTCTCTTTTTTAATATTACCATCTACTTGAGGCATTGAAGCTGCTCTAGTGCCTTTTCTAATACTATATGGGAATACATGTAATTCAGTAATACCTAATTTTCTTATATTTTCTTTAGTGATATTAAAATCTTCATCTGTTTCATTAGGAAAACCCACTATAACATCACTTGTAATAGCAATATTAGGTCTTATTGATCTAATTTCTTTTATTTTATTAAAGAAATATTCTACATCATATTTTCTATTCATATTTTTAAGTGTTTTATCACATAGACTTTGTATAGGTATATGAATATGGTTTACTATTTTCTTAGAGTTCTTTAATGTATCCAAGAATTTATCATTTAATTCAGTTATTTCTACAGAACTAATTCTTATTCTTTCTAAACCATTTATTTCTTCTAATTCTCTAAGTAAATCACTAAAATCATAATCTTTTAAATCTTGCCCATAATGTCCAGTATGAATACCAGTTAATACTACTTCTTTATATCCGTTTTTAACTAAAGTATTTATTTCATCAAGAACATCTTCTTTTTTCTTACTTCTTACATTACCTCTAGTATAAGGAATAATACAATAAGAACAATAATTGTTACATCCATCTTGTATTTTAACAAATGCTCTTGTATGTTTTTGAAAATTATCTAATCTCATATCTTCAAAACATACTTTATTTAAATCATCAATTTTAATTATTTGTTTTTTATTTTTCTTATATTCATCAATATAATCAAGTAATTTATTCTTATCATTATTACCTAAAATAATATCTATATTATCTCCTAGAGATTTAATATCTTCATGGTTTAATTGACTATAACAACCCATTACACAAATAATAGAATCCTTATTCTTTCTAGAAGCTTCTCTTATCATTTTTCTACTCTTTTGATCAGAAGTATTAGTTACAGAACAAGTATTGATAACATATATATCTGCTATATCATTAAAATCTACTATTTCATAACCAGCATTTTTAAATTTATTCATTAATACTTCAGATTCATATGTATTAACTTTACATCCTAAAGTACAAAAAGCTACTTTCATATTATCCCTCTTTCATAGATAGATTATATACTAATATCTGTATTTAAACAAGAAAAAAATGGATTACTCTAATCCATTTCTAAATTCTTTTAAATTTGTTAAGAATGCTTGATCGCTTGCTTCTTCTTGTTGTAATCCAAATATTGGAGATACATATTGTGTTGGTTTAAATTTTTGTGATTCTATCTTATTTTCT
The DNA here is from genome assembly GCA_016290885.1 of Caryophanales bacterium. Classification (GTDB taxonomy): domain Bacteria; phylum Bacillota_I; class Bacilli_A; order RF39; family UBA660; genus RUG13038. The sequence continues at coordinate 4,728 of JAEEVN010000026.1, forward strand.
ACTATATTATTAACTTTTTCAATTATATTTTTTTCTTCTTTATTATATATTTTTTGCTCTACGCCGTGTTTTTTACATAATTCTTCATAACTTATAATAGCAGTTTCTTCTTGTTCTCTTTCAAAATCAGTTAGATTAAAAGTAGATACTGATTCACTAGCTTTTAAATCATCCATAATCATATCTATATCATCTTTAGAATCATCAAGCACTTCTATTTCTTCTTCAATCTTTTTAGGAGATGCTACTATAACTGGTTTAGCAGTTATATTCTTAGACTCTAATTCTATTTCTTCTCTTAATTTTCTTTTATAAGCATTTTGTTTTTCAATATATCTTTTTGCTCTTTTAGCATTAATTGAATTAATAATGAAAATTAGAATTAACAGTAAAACGATAATAAATATTAATAGTAATAAAAACTGACTATTTCTGTCCATATTTGTTAAAAAATTAGTAAAATTCGCGATCATATTGTACCCTCCAGTTTAAATTTATTAATTTTTTTACCCGTTAACTATTTTCTAATTAACATCTACATTAATAGTATCACAATTTGTTCGATTTGTTACAAAAAATTTTAATTTTTTTTAATTTTTTTTCGGTAATATTTATTTTGCTTAAATTTTACGTATTTTTGCTCTAATTCTTTGATAATTTTTATATTTTTGATATAATGTTTTTAGGTGATAAAATATGAATAATGATCAATATTTTGATGATTTCTTTGATAATGATGAAAATAATGAATTAATTCCTAAAGCTGAAATAAGTATATTAAAAAACTATTCAGAAGAATTAACTGCAAGAAAATATATTACTAATCCGGCGATAGCAAGAGATGAAGAAATTAAAAAGATGATTTTAATACTTCTAAGTCCTGAAAAATCAGTTGTTTTAACTGGTAAAGCTGGTATAGGTAAAACTGCTATTGTAGAAGGTTTAAGTTATAAAATACAAAATAAAGATGTCCCAAATGCATTGCTTAATTCAAAAATATATAAAATTAATACTTCTGCCCTACTTGGTACATATGAACATGATGGTGTTGAAGAATCTAAGTTACAATTATTAATTGAGGAAATAAAAGGCCAAAAAGATATAATACTATTTATCGATGAAGTACATACTTTAGTTACATCTGCACGTAACGGTGGTGGTGTAGACTTCTTAAATATGTTAAAACCAGGTTTAGACCGTGGAGATATTAAAATAATTGGTGCTACTACTACTCAAGAATATAATGAATACTTATTAAAAGATAAAGCATTCTTACGTAGATTTGAAAAAGTAGAAATAGAAGAACCAGATCAAGCTACTACTGTTAAGATATTAATGGGAACTAAAAAGAAAATCGAAGAAACAACTGGTGTTAAATTCCCATATTCAGATTGGGTTCTTGAAGAATTATGTAAGTTTATAGTAAATATGACTTCAGAATATAAAAGAATATATGAAAACGGTTCTAGATATCCAGACGTATCTCTATCATTATTCTCTAAGATATTTACTTTTGCTAAATTTGAAAACTCTGATAAAGTTACATTTAAACATATATATGAGGCAATTAAAAATACTAATTTAGTATATGATGATGTTATAAGAAAAGAATTACCTGTATTTAATGAAAAATTCAGTGAATTCTTAAAAAGAGAAAATATAACTATAGAATAAAAAAAGATATTCATTTGAATATCTTTTTAATTTCTAAATTTTTCTAAGAATAAAGGCCATATTTCTTTATCAAATAGATTAGCATCTATTGGTAATAAGTTCCCATCTCTTATTTCTACAAATCTTGAGTCTGATTCATCTTCTGGATTAACTATATATAAATATATGCCTTCTTCATAATAAACTTGTTCAATTACTAAATATGTTTTACCATCTTCTAAAGTAAATTTCTTATTAAGATAATCCATTTGGGCCACCTTTCTTATTCTTTGCTTCTATCCTGTCTTTTATTTCTTCAAAAGTTTTTGTAGTTTTTCCCCATCTAGTTAAGTCATCTAATAGACCTAAGGCTTTAGCTTCTTTAATCGACTTTTGATCTTTAAAGTAATCTTTAATCTCAGGTGTATTAAATATTGTAACTAATCCTGCAGTCATTACTGCTGCAGTAGCTACTGCTTTTGCAAGTGCAGGAGCACCATCTGCATTTTGATTAATGCTTGCTAAAAATACGCATGCACCTGACACAAATCCAACACCAAATGATAAAGCTAAATCATTTTGATTTTCATCTAAGTAATCAGACACAGCACCCATTTTTTCTCTTACATTATTAATAAATGCATGTTCTCTTTCATTTGGGTCTTCTAATTTAACAATACGGTCAGCTTTCTTCATAACTGGAACCATATTAGATAAACACTTTGGCTCTTTCATTTTTAAAGCTTCTGCTACTTCAACAATAGTCTCTTTTCTAGCATTATAAAATTCTTGAGCTAAACACATTTCTTCATATTTACCTGCAAATTCATATTTATCTTTATCATCAACTTGAATAAACAATGGATAGTTTGATCTAGCACTTTTTTGTTCAGCTACTATTTTTTCAGCACATGCTTTTCTCTTATAATTTCCAATTATATTTGCTGCATCAGAAGGAGTTACTCTTCTCATTACTTCTTTTACTTTTTCTTCCTTTGGATTTTTTGTACCATTTTCAGCAAAAGCACGTATTGTAGCTTGTTTTAATGCTTCTTCGTCTGGCATATTAGCAAACTCAGCAGTTACTTCTTTTTTAATTGCTTCACAAACTTCATCAATAGAATGAGTTTTATAGAAGTCAATAACTGAAGGTAATATCGTTACATTCGCGCTATTTGCTAATCGAAGTTCTTTTTCCTTTTCAGCAAATTTAACTTTAATTTTTCTTAAAACTGTTTCAGTAATTTCAAATTCTTCACTCATATTTGTACCTCACTATTATTATAACAAATAATATATAAATAATAAATATATTTATATATTATATGTAAAATAACGCATTTCTGCGTTATTTAAAATGTTTATTAAAAATTTTGAATTTATCTGAAG
>JAEEVN010000011.1 GCA_016290885.1 Caryophanales bacterium
TGAACCAATTAATATCTTGTTATTATTTCTTTTTAGTTTTTTATTTATTTCATTTGCTACTGCTAAATGTATAACTGATGATGCCATATTATAAACTATCCTCCTCGATTAATGGGATAATATCTATTGCAGGTTCTTCATATGGATGAGCCTTTCTAAGTTCAGAAATAACATATTTAGCCTTTTCTATATCACATATTACTTCTAATCTATCCTCATTTACTACTTCTAATTTATTTTTTTCTCCTATATAAGGATTTGCTTTTTCATTTGGTATAAATGTACCTACTTGTTTAATAGCATTAGTGCAATAACTATAATTTCCTATTATGCCTGCACCTGCTTTGCACATTGCATCTCTTACTTCATCAGTATTCTCTACTGGTACAGTTACTACTATTTTTACTTTCTTTATATTTATATTCATATCTTATCTCCTATAATAATTATATCATGATTATGGGCCACATGTTTCAATTTTTAATTTATTCTTTTTTAATTTAAACATAATACTACCATCTTCATCAGTTCTATATATTTTTGAATCTTCTAAATTATTTAATACTTCTTTATTTGGATGGCCATATCTATTATTTTTGCCAACACTAATAATGGAATACTTTGGATTAATTTCATTTATAAACTCAATACTTGAACTTGTCTTACTTCCATGATGTCCTACTTTTAATACATCGATATTAGATAAATTATATTTATTTAGTATTTCTTTTTCTGTAGTAGTCGATGCATCTCCCATAAACATAAATCTATAACCATCAATTTCTGTATAAATAACATTTGAATTATCATTTTCATTATCATATTCTTTTGTTTGTAAGAAATATAAATTATCTATTTCGTTAATGCAAGCATCATATTCTATTTTCTTTTTATCTAATACTTTAATTAAATCTTTTTCTAAATCATTGTAGTCACCGCAATTGAATATTACCTTCTCTACTTTAAAATTATTAACTAAATTAATAGTTTCTCCCATATGGTCAAAATCTCCATGTGTGATAATTAAATAATCTATTTTCTTGACTCCAATTGATTTAAAGAACAATATACTATCTTTATATATTTCTTTATTATATCTACCACCAGTATCTATTAATATATTTTTATTTTTATATCTTATAAGGGCACTATCTCCTTGATTAACATCAATAAAATATACTCTAGGATATATCATATATATACCAATAAAATAGAATATTATAATCATAAATATATTTATAAAAAACTTATATTTAATCCTAGAAAACAATATTAAATAATAAATAATTATTAGTAATAATGGTATCTTAGAAAAAGAAAAAGTAAATACTTTTATTTGTTCTAATATAGAACATAATTTTTCAAATAAATTAACAATATTAAATAATATATTATCTATTGGTAATATCATAGAAATTATTGTTAATGGATAAATAATAAAACTTACTATAGGTATTAAAACTATATTATAAATAATAGATAAAAAATTAATACTAAAGTTATTATTTATTACTAAAGGTAATGATGTAATAAATGTTATTAATGATATTTTAATAATATTATTACATTCAAATTTAATAATAGAATATGATATTAGAAATGAAAATATATATCCTAGATCATATATATAATATGGATTAATTATCAAAAATAAACATGCTAGTATTATTAATCTATCTAAAGAAGATATATCTAATTTATATTTATTATTTATATTTAGAAACAAAAAACTTAAACTTGCTCTTAATGTAGATACATTAAAATTAGTTAAAAATAAAAAGAATAATAAAAATAAATATATAATTATATTTTTACATTTTATCTTTTTTAATAAAAACACTATTAAACTTATATGAAGCCCTGATAGGCTAAATATATGTATAATCCCTAGTTTATTAAATATATCTTTATCTAAATCTGATTTATCTCCTAAGATAAATATTTTTAGATATTTTTTTGATTTATAATTACTTATTTTTTTATAAATATTATTCTTAATTTTATAAAATATATTATTATTCTTTTTAATAATAGTAATACTATTAGCTTTCATTAATAGATATATCTTTTTATTATTTAAATATTCTTTATAATTAAATAAATTAAATATAGTATTCTTTTTTGGATAATATAGATTCCCTTTTATTAATACATAGTCATTTAATTCTACATTAGGATTATCTATATATACTATTACTTTTTCTTTAGATTTAATTTCTAATTTATTATTTTCTATTTTTCTTACATAACCATATATTTCTTTTTGATTAATATCTATCTTTATATTATGTTTATATATTTTAATAAAAATTAAAGATAATATAATTATTAGTAATAATATTAATTTATTATATTTCAATATTATCTTTAATTTTTTCATATAGAGAATCTCCTATCCCATTCACTTTTTTTATGTCTTCGATAGATTCAAATTTATTTTTTTCTCTATATTCAATTATATTATTTGCTTTAGCTTCTCCAATACTAGGTAATGATTCTAATTCTTCTTTAGTAGCAGTATTAATATTTATTTTACCAGTAATATTAGATGTACTATTATTTAGACAAGCATCATTGTCTTCATCAGGACATACTATTTTCTTTTCTATTTCTTTTACTATAGTTTTCTTTGGTACTAGTTTTTCTTTATATGAATTCATTTCTTCTTTTGTATAAACAATAATATACATTTCATCTTCAACCTTTTTACTTAAATTTATAATACTAGTATCTGCTTCTTCAGTTAAATCTCCAGCTTCTTTAATAACATCAATTATTCTTGAATTACTACTAACTTCATATACTCCAGGATTATTTACTGCACCTTTTATATCTATAAATACTGTTTTATCTTCATCCTTTACTATACTTGTTTTAGTAGATGCAGATACAGATGTACCTTCGAAAATACAATAAACAGATATTCCAAATAGAATAAATACTACTGCGAAAGTAAATATATTTAGAACTTTTTTATGCATAAAAAAACACCTCCTAAATATATTATTCGCAATTCAGAAAGTGTTTTCCCCTATTTTTTAATTATTTAATATCTTTTTTTGTGCTTCGTTATAAGTTTCTATAGATATTCTTTGAATAATAGCAAGTGAAATAGCTAAAGTAAGTGCAAATGATCCACCATAAGATAAGAATGGTAAAGGTACTCCTGTTAATGGAAGTAATCCAAGTACTCCTACTAAGTTAATAACAACATGTAAGAATATATATGTTGCTACTCCATAACATATCAATGCATTACCTATATTAGTACTTCTTCTTGCTTGATATAATATCCTATAGATTATTATCATATATATCAGTATTACCAGTATACCTGGTATTAAACCAAATTCCTCTACTATTATTGGAAATATAAAGTCTGTATAAGCTTCTGGTAAATATAGATATTTTTGCATAGAATTACCTGGAGATATACTTATTAATTTACCATTATTAATTGCTATATAACCATTACATACTTGGAATCCGGTAGATTCTTGATATCTTGTACATGGTTCTAAGAAATTAAATCTATCTAACTGAGTTGGTGTTAATATATTAAGACCAAATACTTTTAATAATAATATTAATACTATTATTCCTATCCCTAGAATAATTACAGCAATTTTATTTTTTCTTGGTACTGGTGATATAAAGAATAATACCATTGTAATAAGAAATAGTATTAATCCTGTTCCACCATCCGGTTGAACAAAAGTTAATAATGTTATTATTGCTCCTGCTACTAAAGGAATTATTGAAGGTATAATACCATTTAATAATTTTTGATTTGCTTTATAATAAACCGCAGTAAATATAATAATAACCAATTTTGCTATTTCACTAGGTTGTAATCCAAAAGGTCCAATATATAACCAACTCTTTGCACCATTACTATATTCTCCAAAGAAACATAGGTATATAAGAAGTGCTACTACAAATATATATCCAGGAATAATCCATTTTTTATATTTTTTTGTAGGAACGAATATAGCAAATACAGATGCAAAAAAACTAATTATTAATATAATTAATTGTTTAAAGAAGAATCTATTATTAGTACCATAGTCTATAAATGATCTCATACTAGAAGCATCTAGTATCATAAATAAACCAAATACAAACATAATAATAGATAATATTAATAAAGTTTTATCCATCTTATTAAATAATCTACTCATATTTTCATCCTTACTAAAATAATATTAACATAAAATAAATATATAAACTATATATTGATATTTAAGATAACACTTTATTTACAAAGTTGCCAAAATATAGATTTTATGCTAAAATACCTTGCGTAGGTGGTGAAAAAGGAATGATTAGGAGTAAAGATATTATCGACGAATATGATAAAAGAATAAGATTAATTAGTAAAGAAGTTACATTCCCACTAGATAAAAAAACATTAAAAACTATCGAAGATATCAAAATAATGCTTAAAAACAGTCAAATAGAAGAATTATCTAAAAAGTATGATTTAAGACCTGGTATGGGTCTTAGTGCAATCCAATTAGGTATTGCAAAAAGATATTTCGTAGTAGTTTATGAATATGAAGAAGGAAAATTTGAAAACTATGTAGTTATCAATCCTAAAATCCTTAGTGAATCTGAAGAAAAGATTTATGTAGAAGAAGGAGAAGGATGTCTTAGTATAAATAGACCTATTGAAGGTATAGTTCCAAGAAGTGCTAGAATTAAAGTTGAATTCTATAATGAAAAAGGAGAAAAACAAATATTAAGATTAAGAGAAGAACTAGCAATAGTATTCCAACATGAAATAGATCATTTAAATGGTATATTATTCTATGATAGAATAGATAAAAAAGATCCATTTAAAAATGCAAATAAATATAGAGCAATATAAAAGATAGTCATTATTGACTATCTTTTATATTGTCTTCTCTAGGTATTAACTTCTTTTTATAAGGACCACGTACATATTTATTTGGAATAGGTTTTACAGTTATAGTTATTTCATATCTAGCCTTATCAGTTTTTACATTTATTGTGGATTTGCCTGTCTTTAAAGGAGTTATATTTCCATTCTCATCTAATTCAATATTATCATTTGTTTTAACTGTCATCTCAAAACCAGGATCAAGAGAATTAAAATCAGACATTTTATATATATTCATCGAATCATCAAGATGTATAGAATGAGAAATTTTAATAATAGGACTGGTATTTTCAATAAACGGTCTAACTTCATCTCCTACTTTTTCCACTATTTGTCTTATCCTTTCTCTAGTTAAATCAAAAAGTTTACCTGTATCATCAAGTGTTAATACTAATCTAGTATCACTCTTACTTTCTGGGAATAAAACACCATTATAGTTTCTTCTATTTAAAAATCTTTCTGCAGTTAAATATACATTTTCTTTTAGTATGCCATAAGATAAGCCTGTCCTATAAGCATATACTAAAGCTTTTCTTTCTCCAGAAGAAATAGATATTTCTTTCTTACCTTCAAATGTATATTCTGGAGTAAAACCATATCTATCTAAGAATTCTTGGAATCTCTTTCTCTTTTCATCTCTAGAAAGTTTTTTATCTACTAATGCATCATATTCTTTATCACTAATAAGAATAATGTGTTTCTTCTTTTTTGGATCACCAAAAGTTAATTGAACATATTTATTAACTACATTTTTTTCTTTTTCTACATAGTTATCAAGTATTTTTTTAATACCCTCTATCATTGAAGTTCTTTCTGCATAATCTTCAGTCTTTTCATCTTTTTCAGATGTTAAGAATTCTATTAAAGGTGAATCTTCATCTTCACCTACAGTTTTATCTATAGAAGTTGGATTACTAATTTGTTTTGCACTTAATGCAGCTTTTATTTGGTCTTTATTATATGGTAATCCATTTTCTTGACATTTTTCATATATAAGATCAACACCTGGTTCTTCAATTCCATATTCTGATTCTAGTTGTGCAATTATTCTTTTAATTTTATATATTCTTATATTCATGTTAGCAGGTATTCTAATTGTACTTCCTGTTTTTTCTAATGCTCTAATAACAGCTTGTCTTATCCATGGAACTGCCATAGTACTAAACTTTTTACCATTTGGTTCAAATTTGTTAATTGCTTTTAATAAACCCATTCTTCCTTCTTGCTCTAAATCATCTAATGACACACCAAGATTAAGATATCTACATGCCACTTTTATTACTAACCTATAATTATTAAGTGCAATGTCATCACGGATCATTTTCATAGCTTCAATTATCTCAGCTATTTCTGGATCATTTTGAACAGCTACAACAACTGGATCATCTGTTTCCCTAAATAATTCTCCCATTGCTTTAACAATGAACTTATCCTTATTCTTACCTCTACTTCTTTGTTCCATTTCATCATTATCATATAATTTTTCAATATGTTCTCTAAATGCTATAAATTCAGGTTTCTTTTTTCGATAAGAAAGATATCCTTCTAATCTTACTTTTAACCAGTCATATTTAGAGAAAACTAAATATTCTTTTAAATCAGTAGGATATATTGGATATTTTTTAGCATCACGATAAGCTGCCTTTACTATTTTAAATGTATCATCTTTTTTTAGTTCTTCTGCTTCAGATTTAGGCATATCATCTATTTCCATATCGTATATATTAGTTGTATCTTCCTCTTCTAAATCTTCCTCTTCAAATTCAGCAGCACTTTTTTTAAGCAGTTTAATTAATTTATTTGTATCTTCACTAGCTAGTGCATATTCTTTTAAATCATCATCATTTATTAATTCATCTGCAAGGTCTTTATTAATAGGAAATTTCGCACTAGTTAATACTTCACATAACATATTAATAGCAGTTTCTACATCATATTTTTCTTTTAATTGATCATAGATATTTGACGCTCTATCTATAGTAATTTTCCCTAAATATTCTTTAACTTCCTCTTCATCATCAAAAGAAAAAATGTCCTTTATTATTTCAACACTCTTATTTTTCATAAGATCACCCCTAAAAACTTGGTTTATATTATAACATAATAATTAAAAATATCAAATCAAAAAAGATAGTCATTATTGACTATCTTTTTTATCCTCCTGTGGCATTAATTTCATTTTCTTTTTATGTAGGTATGCATGTAATGATTGCTTTTGAGATGGACCAACCGAAAGAGTTATTTTTCTAACAACATTATTAGTTAAACTTCTAACACACATTTCTACGTTTCCCTCTTTAAGAGGTATTAATGTACTAGTTGAAGGGTCATATGCAACATATTCATTTGCTGGAAGATCAACAACATAGCAACTTAAATCTCTTATATTAAATACGCTAAATAAGCTTTCATTTTGTCCCATAAACATCTTTTGTGTCCCTAAGTCTCTTATCTCTATTTCATTATCACTATTGAAATCTATATTTAACGTTATTGGTTGTTCCTCATTTTTTTCTCTTCTTAATGAGCCCTCAGGCATATTAAATAACTTTTCAAGATGAGCAGCAGTTATCCCTGATAATATTTCTGTTTTTGGAATAAGAGCATAATTACAATTTCTTCCCTCAAGGAATCTATGTTCTTTTACTCCTAAAATCCCATGTCTAATATTAAGAATCATTTCTTCTCTTTCTTTAGCAGTTATTGTCCATGGGTGTACTCTAGTTTCTTTAATGCTCATTGGAGATACTTTATATTCCCTAAAGATCTTAGCTACCTTGTCTCTACGTCCATTTTCCGCTAAAGATGTCATTTCCCCATATTCTTCATCAGAAAAAAGTATTTTAACTATATTGTCATATGTTGTTTTTATTGTAAATTCATAATATGTAAATTTGGTCTTTTCTGTTTTTTTAAGAACTACAGCTTTTTGTTGAGCAGGTGTAGTTTTATAATCTCTTAATATTCTAACAAGTTCCCCTTTTTTTACTCTTTTATCATTTAAGAATTTAACTAAATGTTTATCTGTTAATAATGCATTTGCTACTTCTTCACTAATAGTAAATCCTGTTAATTGAAGTATTGTATCTATACATTTAGAAGTTTCAGGTGCACTTAATCTTTCTCTTAGTTTTTGATAAATATTAACGAATCCTTGATCATTCATATCTCTGAATTTCGCTTCAAGAGAAGTATAGTCTCCTTCTATACCTAATGTATTTGCAACAATAGCTACATCTTTATAATCAATTACTGCCATAAACATCCCCTCTTTAAGAATGCATATATTATAACATAATTAAAAAAATTAGCAAATTTTATAATTTGCTAATTAAATCTTCTTTTAAATGAGATATACTTGCACAACTCATAAATACAAATACATTATCTTTATGAGTTAATAAATCAGATATATCACTTTCTAATAATAATTTACCCTTTTTAGAATTATCTAAAATCATATTAGAAGTTACACCAGGATAATCTTCTTGTTTTTCTCTATTACTATCAATATTAGTTACATATACATAATCTGCTATGTCTAGAGCATTTGCAAAATCTAAATAGAAGTCTTTTGTTCTAGAATAAGTATTAGGTTTAAATATTGCAATTATATCTTTATCTTTAAACTTTGCTTTAGCAGCTTCTAAAGTAACTTTTATTTCTGTTGGATGATGTGCATAATCATCAATTATAATTGAGTTACCTACTTTTTCTTCCTGGAATCTTCTTTCTGCATTTTTAAAATCTTTTAATAAAGATTTAATAGTATCAAGTTCTATTCCTAGATTTAAACAAACGATAGTACATGCAGTAGCATTAAGTGCCATATGTCTTCCAAATACTGGAACCATTAGACTAACTAATAAATTATCATCTTTATATATATCAAAATAAGTTCCATCTTCTTTTACATCTATATTTTTAACTATATAATCATTATTATCATTTTCTCCATAATAAATAACATCTTTATCAAATTTAATTGATCTAATGTTTTCATTGTCTCCACAAACTACTGCATATTCTTTAGAATGATTTAAGAATTTGGAAAAACTATTAACTATATCAGGTAGTCCATCATAACATTCAGTATGTTCTAGTTCTATGTTAGTACATACTGATATAGATGGATGATATGCTAAGAAATGTTTATTATATTCATCTGATTCAATTACAAATAATTCATTTTCTTGATTAGCATGTCCTCTTCCATCTCCTATGAAATAGTTGCATCCTAAAGTATTATTAACTACATGACTAATCATTGAAGAAGTAGTTGTTTTACCATGTGTTCCACATACTGATATAGTTCTAAATTTAGAAGTTAAATCTCCAATTATTTCATTATATGGAGTTATATTAAATCCTAATTCTTTAATTCTTTTTATTTCTTTATGATCTTCACTAAATGCTTTAGAAGCAGTAATAATAGTATCACTATCTAATTCTTTAGTACCATCATAATATATTTTAATACCTCTTTGATCTAGTCCTTTTTCTGTAAATTTAAAATCTCTTACATCATCATAACCAGATACTTCATATCCAAGGTCACTTAGTAAACAAGCAAGTGTTGCCATACCAGAACCTTTAACACCTATACAATAATATTTCATAAAATCACCTATTTAAATTATATAATAAATTCAAAATAAAAACTACTTATTTCTTAGTAGTTTTTTTTGCTTTTTTAGTTGTTTTCTTCTTTGTAGTAGTAGCAGTTGATGTCTTCTTAGGAGAAGTTACTCTTTTATCATTAGCTGTTAATAATCCAATTACTAATCCTAGTACTGCTCCTAATACAGTAAATGATACAAATTTACTAAATGCTACACCAAGTGCAACACCAGCAGCAGTACCTATTACTATACTAAATAGTACATAGAATGCAATGTTTTCCCTTCTTCTCATATATATACCTCCTTTTCTTTCTTTATTTACATTTATCTATTTTTTTATTCTTTTCTAAATATTTTATTGATTCTTCACTAATAATTTTATTCTTTTTAAATACTTCAATTGTTTTACAATTAAATTCTTCTTTACCTATATTACTTTGTATTTCTATTTTACCAACAGATTCTATTGTATTTACTAATGGTTCTGCTAAATTAGATATTAAGAATGTATTATTTAATATTTGATTAGCTAATTTAGATTTATATGTATAATGTCTAAATTTAACACTTAATATTGGTAATGAGAATACTAATAATATTATAAATATTGCTACATAAGATTCTACTGTTCCTAGTATTCCTCCAAGTATTTTTAATGGTATTTTAAATACTGTAGATTCTTCAAATAGATCTTCTAGTTTTCCACTTAGTTTTATAATTATTTTTAATATAATACTTAGTAATATAAATATTATAAAGAATGCTATTAATTCATATAATAATATATTTAAAGAAGAATAATTTTTAAGTAAACCCACTGTAAAGAATGGACACTTTTCATACAAAATAATAGATAAATTATTCTTTAACATGAATGCTAAAACTACCGATATAATTAATCCTACTGTAGATACAACTTGCTTTATAAAACCTTTTTTGTAGCCTGTTATAAAGCCAGATATCAATAATAAAACTATAATAATATCTATACCATTGATTCTCATTTTAACACCTCTATTATAAATTATATTATATTTTTAGAAAAAAATAAAGATTATATGATAAAATATACTTGTAGGTGATTATTATGACAATATCATTTAAAGTTAGTGAAAAAACTAAGCAAGAAATGATTGAACATTTTAAAGATTTAAGAAGAGATAAAACTCCTCAATATGCTATATTTCAAGCAGATGAAGAAGATACTGTAGTTACTCTTTATGAATCAGGTAAAGTTGTATTTCAAGGAGTATCTGCAGATATAGATGCTAACTTTTGGAAAGAAACAGAAAAAATATTAACAGGTAAAATGCCTGAAGATAATACAAAGAAAAAAGAAAAAGAAGAAGATATAGATACAACTGATTATTATAATATTTCTTCTATTGGTTCTGATGAAGTTGGTACTGGTGATTATTTTGGTCCTATTGTAGTTACTGCATCTTATGTATCTAAAGATAAAATATCTTATCTTGAAGATCTAGGTGTTAGAGATTCTAAAAAGATAACTGATGATAAGATTATGAAAATAGCACCTGAACTAATAAAGAATATTCCTCATCAAACTATTATACTTTCTAATGAAGAATATAATGAATGGCAATCTAAAGGATATAATATGAATAAGATTAAAACTATTCTTCATAATAGAGTTATTCTTTCATTATTAAAACAAGATAATTATATGATAGATATGGTTGTAATAGATCAATTTACTTCTCCTAGAAGTTATTATGGTTATCTTAAAGATATGAATGAAAATGTTTATAGAAAAATAACTTTTACTACTAAAGCAGAAGATAAATGTTTATCAGTTGGTTGTTCTTCTATTATAAGTAGATATATATTCTTAAATGAAATGGATAAACTATCTAAATCAATTAATAAAGTATTACCTCTTGGAGCATCAACAGTAGTTGATGAAGCTGGTAAAGATATTATTAATAAACATGGTAAAGATATATTAAATAAAATAGCTAAAACTAATTTTAAGAACACAGAAAAAATCCTAAATAATTAGGATTTTTTTATTATCTAAAGAATGCTAAATAAACCATAAATACTGTTAATACAATTGTTAATATAGTACCAGTTATTCTATTTTTATTATCACTCTTATCATTTATACCAAGCATATATGATACACATATACCACCGATTAAACCGCCTATATGAGCTGCATTACTAATTCCTGGTGCAATAAATCCAATAACTAAGTTAATAACAATTACTGGTATTATTTGTCCTATTACTTGATTGCCAAGATATCCTCTATAGTAATATCCAAAGTAAAGTAATGCACCAAGAAGTCCAAATATTGCACCAGAAGCTCCTGCAGATATACTATAATCATTTTGGAATACCATTACAAATAATGATGCAATTATCATACTATAGAAATATATTAATATATATTTAAATTTACCATAGAAATGTTCTATATTTGGTCCTAGTACCAATAATGAATACATATTACATAATATATGAATTATTCCTATATGAAGGAATCCTGATGCTATTAATCTATAATATTCCCCTCCTCTTATTAAAGCAGGAATATTAGCACCAAAACCTATTAATGTATTTGTATCTTCACTACCCTTACCTATAATATACATAAGTGCAAATACTATTACATTTATTAATATAATTATACCAGTTACTATTGGTGTCTTTTGTTTATACATAGTATTAAACCTCTCATTCTCTTCTATATTCTTTTTAGTTATATCACTTGTTATCTTAGTTAATAATTCTACTCCTTCTTCTTTATAATCTATATCATTAGATATATTCTTATAATACTTATTTATTAATTCATTATTTTCTAAATCTTTTTCATCATTAACTATTATATTTTTATAATTTCTTTCATCAGTTACAATTTCATTAATATCTTCATCTAGATTTAAATATATAGATAATACTGACATAAATGGATTAAATGTTTTTCTTTTTATTTGTCTTGCTATATCTTTTGTTTTATCTATATCAAATCTATACTGTTCTTCATTAATTATTTTTCTAGTTACTAATCTAATTATTCTATATTCACTATGCTTATTTTCAAGCCATACTTCATCTTCTATTCCATGTATTATTACAGGAACAAAATTCTCTTTAGTAATAAAATAATGAACTAGTTTTAATTCTAATAATGTTTTCTTATCTATATTCATATTACTTTTCCTCATATATCTTCATTATCTCATTAAACTTATTATCAGGTTCACTAGTAAATGTCATTTTTTCTTTAGTAGTAGGATGAATAAAAGTTATTTCCCTAGCATGTAATAATTGTCCATAATTATCTATATTCTTATTATTTGAATATACTGGATCATTACATACTGGATGTCCTATATATTTTAAATGTACTCTTATTTGATGTGTTCTACCTGTTTCAAGTTTTAATTCGAGAAGTGTAACATTTTTAAATCTTTCTAATACTTTAAAATTAGTCACTGCTTCTTTAGAATTCTTAGATGTTACTTCCATTTTCTTTCTATCTGATGTACTTCTTCCTATTGGAGCATCTATTTTACCTGTATCATGATTAATAACACCATTTACAAGTGCTATATATGTTCTAACTATATTATGTTCTTTTAATTCATTTTCTAAAAATAAATGTGCTTTATCATTTTTAGCAATAATTAATAAACCACTAGTATCTTTATCTATTCTATGAACTATTCCTGGTCTAAATTCACCATTTCTTTTACTTAATTTACTATAATTAATTAATGCATTAACTAAAGTGTGTTCTTTATTACCAGGAGCTGGGTGAACTACCATACCACTAGGTTTATTAATTACTAAGATATCATCATCTTCATAGACAACATCTAATTTAATATCTTCTCCTTCTAACTTAGTTTCTTCCTTGACTACATTAATTTCTATATTATCATCAAGATTTATTTTATAACTTTCTTTTACTTCTTTACCATTAACAGTAATATTACCTGTCTTAATTAATTTTTGTATTTTAGCGCGTGTTAAATCTATACTATCAAGTTCTGATAGATACTTATCTATTCTTATATTTTCTTTATCAGATATTATATTCATATCTATCACTCCTTTCAATATTATACATTATTTCTCTGCTTTTTCAAAGATAACGAATATTGCTCCTATTACTATAAATATATCTGCTATATTAAATATTGGATATTGATTACCAAATAATTCTATTCCTATAAAATCTACTACATATCCTAAAAATATTCTATCTATTAAATTACCTAATATTCCTCCTACTAAAAAGAAATATCCTATTTGTTTCTTATTATGTTTAGTTATGTAATATATTAATGCAAAAAGTGCTATTATACCTAATATTGCAAGGAATAATACTTTATTCTCAAATATAGAAAAAGCTGCACCATCATTTCTAACACATGTAAGATAAAAGAATTTTTTTATTATAACTAGAACTTTACCATCCAAAAACTTTTCTACTAATATTTTAGTAATTCTATCTATTATAACTACTAATAGAGAAATAATATACATTTTCTTCATAAACATTACCTTCATTTATTATTATATCATATTATTCACTTCTAAGAGCATTAATTGGGTCTAAATTAGATGCTTTTTTCGATGGTATTAAACTTGATATATAAGTAACAAATAAACTAATAAATAATGATATTAAATAATATTTAGTATTATCTGAAATAATCTCTATATCAAATTTATCTTTAACTATATATTTAACAAATTTAATCATAAAACTAGATATATAAATACTAAATAACCATATACATATTCCAAGAGATAAACTTTCACTCTTAAATATATTCTTAACATCTTTTTTACTATAGCCAATACTTCTAAGAAGTCCTATTTCCTTTACTCTCTCAAGAACAGTAATATTAATTATTATACTAATCATAATAGTACTTACTATAAGTGAAGATAAAGAAAATACACTTAATATAAAACTTGCTATATCTAAATATTTTTTTAATTCATTATAATAATCTTCATTTGTTTTAGGAGTTAATTTTAACTCTTTTAATTTTTTCTTAATATACTCTATATTATCTTTGGAATCTATTTTAATACTAATATTATTAGGTTTAATTTCTAATTTATAATCATCATATACTTTTTTTAAATTAGAATAACTAATCATAGAAATATATCCTTCATCAATTAAAGATATACCTGTATCAGAAATTATTCCTGTTACTTTTATAGTCCTATTAAACACGTGATAATCATCAATAAAAGTAAGTTTTACTATATCTCCTATATTTATCTTTTTAGATAAAGATTTATTAATTAATAGACCACTTGAATCTCCCTTTTCTACTTTTATTTTTTCTATAGAGTCTAAATAAGTTAAATCATATTTAGATTCTTTATAAGTAATACTAGATATACTAATATTTAATTCTTTATTAACTTTATCTATATGTTTAATATTATTTATTTTATTTATTAATTCTTCATCATAATACTTATATTTACTTTCTATAGTATATAAATTTGGATCACTTTTACTTACTATTAAATCATTAATATAATTCTTTACCCCATCCCCAAGAAATAAACTAAGTATTACTCCTATTATTCCTATGGAAGATGCTAGTGTAATAAATAGATTTCTTCTTTTATTATTTTTTAAATTCATAAAAGCATGTTTAATTAAATATAAATATTTATTTTCCCTAGATTCTACTGTATCTAGATAAGTTTCTTTTACTCTTTTTAGTTTTTGGTCTTTATAGATTTTTCCATCTTTTATTTCTATTAATCTAGTAGAATAATCTATTACTTTTTTAGAGTGAGTAACTACTATTACTAATTTACCTTCTTTATTTATTTCTTTTAATATCTCTAATATATTCTTAGAATTCTCTTCGTCTAAAGCTCCCGTAGGTTCATCTGCTAATATTATTTTGGGATTATTAATTAATCCTCTTGCAATTGCTACTCTTTGTTTTTGTCCTCCAGATAATTCATTTATCTTTTTGTTTTTTAAAGTATAAATATTTAATTTTCTAAGTAAATTAATAGCCATTTTCTTTTTCTTTTTATAAGATATATTATCTCTTTCAATAGGAAGAATAATATTATCTATTACTGATAAACTATTTATTAAATTAAAACTTTGAAATATAAATCCTATATTATTTTTTCTATATTCATCTTGATTAATATATTTAATATTCATATTATCTATATTAATAGAGCCCTCATAGTCATTATCTAGTCCTCCCATTATATTAAGAAGAGAACTTTTACCAGAGCCTGATTCTCCAAGTATACATACAAATTCATTACTCTTAAAACTTATAGATATATTATCTAATACTTTTTGATAAGAATTATTTTTACCATATTCTTTTGTTAAATTATCTATTCTAAAAATCATAATATCCCCCATATATATTATTCGCAGTAAAAATAAAAATTCCCCATAAAAAAAGTTATATTTTTTTAAATATAACTATTTTTTTATAACCAAATTTCTTTTCTTTCTTTATCTTTAATTCTTTATAATCAAGATTAATATTATTTTCAAATTCAGAAACTATTATAGCATTATCATTTAATAGATTATTATCTAATAAATATTTAATAGAATAATCTATATAATCATCTTTATATGGAGGATCTAAAAATACTAAATCAAATTTAATATTATTAGATTTAAAATACTCTAAAGCATCCTTAAAATCTTTATTAAGTACATTAGAGGTAATACCTATCTTAGATAAATTATTATTTATTACTTTAATAGCTTCTTTATTATTATCTACAAAATAGCATTCTTTAGCTCCATTACTAAGTGCTTCTATTCCAAGATTACCTGATCCACTAAATAAATCAAGCACTATAGAATCTTCTAAATAATCTTGTATAGATCCAAATAAAGATTCTTTAACTCTATCTTGAGTAGGTCTTGTACCATCTATATCAAAACCATCAATTATTCTACCTTTATATAAACCACTTATTACTCTCATAATACCTACTTTCTATTTCTTGGATGACATTTATAATATACTTCTCTTAAATGTTCATTTGATACATGTGTATATATTTCTGTACTAGATAATGATTCATGTCCAAGTAATTCTTGTACTGCGATCAAATCACATCCATTATCAAGTAAATGTGTCGCAAATGTATGTCTAAACATATGTGGAGTTATATTCATCTTAATACTTGTTTTCTTTATTAATTTATCTATTATTTGTTCTATTCTTCTTGTAGTTAAATTAGTCTCGTTTTTACCTACAATTAAATATTCGGATGTTTTACCATCAAGATATTTATCTCTAGCATCATCCATATACATATTAATTGCATCAAGTGCATAATCACCAAAAGGGACTATTCTTTCTTTATTGCCTTTACCAAATATAAGAATAGTTTTATTAGAAAAATCTATATCTTTTATCTTTATATTAACAAGTTCAGATACTCTTATGCCAGAACCATATAATATCTCTAATATTACTTTTTCTCTTTGACCTTCAATAGTATTTAAATCTGGTATATTAAATATTTCTTCAATACCTTGATAATTAATAAATCTAGGTATTTTCTTTTCTTTTTTAGGAGATGATATTAATAGAAATGGATTATTATCAGAATAATTATTAAGTACTAAAAACTTATAAAAAGTTCTAAGAGAGCTTAATTTTCTAGATATAGAATTCCTTTTATATTTCTTTTCATCTAGATAAATAAGATAATTCATACACTTCTTATAATCTATATTTTTATAATCATAATTTTTATTATTTAAAAATTCAAAGTATTCCTCTAGATCTTTTTGATAATTAATTCTAGTGAATTCAGAATAATTCTTTTGAACTTTTAAATACTCAATAAATTTATCAATATATATTTCCATATTTATCACCTAAAAAAGGGAATTAATCCCTTTATAAAACTATCTTTTTGTTATTATTATCTTCTTCACCAATATATGGTAATTCATCTATTTTATCTCCTGCTATATCATAAATTGGTGTTACTATCACTTCTCTATCATTAGTCATTTCATCAAGTTTTTTATTTCTACTTAGACTAAGATTTTCTATAAAAGGAAGTTTTAATTCTTCAATAACTTTCTTTCTTCTTTCAATATCAAGTTGTGGAATTTTTACTAATGGTTCATTAAAAGTATAATGATAATTAGAAGCTAGTTTCATAATGAACTTTCTCATATAATAGTAATCAAATTTATTATCTTTCCTTAGATAATCTTTCATATCCTTTACTATTATTTCTCTATAAAATCTAAATGGTCCTTGATCTCTTTCAATTATACCTAGATTATTGTCTATATTTGTAGTCAAATCATATAGTCTTTTTCCTTCAGGGTTTTGTACATCATTTATACTAGCAGGATTTTCTCCATTAGTAAAATCTAATTTTCTATCTTTAAAGAATGATATTAATTTAGTTCTATTATGTCTATTTGAACATGCAGATAAATATACCCAATTAGTAAATTCATCGCCTCTTCTTTGAGAATAATATGCATGCGCTGCTCTTATTGCATCAAAATTGAATGGAGATACATTATCGTTTTTATCCAATATGTATATAGTATCTATTTCAGGATCACATCCTAAGCTTTTCACCATATCTTCTTTTGATGTAAAGCATAACATGTCGCTGTCTAAATCATAATAGCTATTATACTCTTTAATAAGGATTTCTTCTCCTCTATACCCCATCATTACTCTCATTTATTCACCTATCTAATAATATAAGGATCTGTTGCTGTTCCTGTTCCAGATGAATAAATTGTTTTATTATTTATATATATAACTGGATATAATTGCCTTGAATTATTTGTCTTAGTTAATTCAACACTTAAGTTATAAACTCTATAATATTGATATGTATTATCTGCACTTGCTGTTAATGTTACATATGAGTATGAACGTTTCTTGTATAAAGTATTAAAGTAATTATAGTTAGCACATGATTTATCATATATACCTACGCAGTTAGTATCAATACTTGCTCTTGAATATTCATTTAAACTAATTAAACCTGTGCTTAATTCAATTGTTTCTTTACATTCTGCGCCTGAATAAATATTATTGTCTTCAAGGCTTCTCTTTCCTATACAATATTCGTGAGGAATAATATAAGATCTTTCTGTATCTGTAAAATAAATTTCTCCAGCCTTCTTAGATGTATTATTATATAGTAAAACTAAAGTATCATGTAATCTACTTTTTACAAAATCATTTATTCCATCAGAATTGTCTATACTTTTTCTATTTATATTATATCTATCATCCCAAACATAACTATCAGCTGTTCCAATAGTAGATATTAATTGTAATGATCCATTTTCATCAATTTTTATAATTCTATATAAATTTTCATCTAACATGATATAGTTATTTGGATTTTCTCCTCTAAAAATATATTCGTTATTAGATTTATATAATCCTGCATCAGCAGTTCTTTCAAATGTACCATTTTTAGTTTCTGCATCAATAATATATTTACTTATAGTCTTTGTAGAATAATATTCTCCACAATTAATATATGGTGTATATCTATATTCATTCTTATCATCACTCAATTTAGTTATTTCTACATAACCAGAACATTTTGTTTTCTTATCTTCTACTGCTACCATTTTTCCTATATAATTATTACTTATTAATGTGCTTAAAGTAATCTTTGATGTATTCTCTGTAGATGTAGGTAATAATTTCTTATGTTTTTCAACATAATTAACTGCAGCACTTTGAAGTTTTGTTTCTAATTCTCCATATTTTGTGCCACTAACTATTTCTTCTTTTTGTTTAGGTTTTGATACAATTGCAATTATTACAAATACAACTACTGTAACTCCTAAAATAATTAAAATTTTTGCTATGTTATCTCTTAACCAATTCATATAAACACCTCATAGATATTATATCATATTTTTATATATAGTTATATCTTTTTATATTTATTTACATAAAAAAATAGACCATTGGTCTATTTATTTAACATATTTAATAAATTTATTTTAAACATATCTTTTTCAGCATTTTCTTTACTTATCATAACGCCTTTATATGCTCCAAGTTCTGTATTATGTCCTTCTATTAAAAGGTCTTCAGGAGTTATAGTCTTAAGTAAGATAATGTTTTTATTAGTATATACATCATAATGAAGTACTATTTCACCATGTACTTTAACAAATAATTCATCTGTAGGAAGAGTTAATTCATAAGATACAGTATTCTTTTCTTTATCTTCTGATACCTTATTTCCTAAGAAATTACCATTTTTCATTTCAGGGTAAAAATCGAATATAAGTTTCTTATACGCGAACATATTATACTTTTTTACAGAACGTTCTCTTTTCTTGAATTCTGATTCATTTAAGTATTCAAAAATATAAACATCTCTCATATTCTCACCTTCCCCTGACTTTTAACTTTGGTTTACCAATTATATAATAAAATAAAGTAAAAGTCAAATATTTTCAAGGAATTATACCTTCCCTATGATTAAATTATATCATTAAAAATAATAAAAAATGCATGTAAGAAATCATATTTACATGCATTTTGACATTACTTAGCGTCGTACCAATTCTTTCCTTCTTCTATATCTACTTCAAGTGGAACACTTAATTTATAAGCATTTTCCATCTTATCTTTAATAATTTTTCTAACTATTTCTTCTTCATCATTATAAACATTAAAGATAAGTTCATCGTGTATTTGAAGAATCATTTTACTCTTTAAATTCTTCTTATTAAATTCTTCAAAAATATTAATCATAGCAATCTTAATTATATCTGCAGCAGTACCTTGTACTGGTGTATTAAGAGCTATTCTTTCTCCTTGAGATCTAATAATATAATTAGTATTATTTAATTCTTCTATTTTTCTTTTTCTATTAAATAAAGTAGTTACATATCCATTTTTATAAGCATCCATAACTAATTTATCTTGATATTCTTTTATCTTAGGGAATACTTCTAAATATCTATCCATAAACACTTTAGCATCTTTAACACTAATGCCAATATCTTCAGATAATCCAAAATTACTTATTCCATATAAAATACCAAAGTTAACTGCTTTAGCTTGTCTTCTCATATTCTTAGTTATATCTTCTTTAGGTTTATTAAATATTTCCATAGCAGTCTTAGTATGAATATCTAGTCCCTGTTTAAAAGCCTCTATCATACTTTCTTCATTAGCCATAGATGCAAATACTCTAAGTTCTATTTGTGAATAATCTGAAGATATAAAAGTACAATCTTCTTCTGGAATAAATGCTTTTCTAATTAATTTACCCTCTTCATATCTAATAGGTATATTTTGAAGATTTGGTTCTATTGAACTAAGTCTTCCTGTTCTTGTTAGAGTTTGAGTATATATAGTATGCAATTTATTATCTTCTTTAATAGCATTCTTAATACCTATAATATAAGTATTATATAATTTAGTTAATGTTCTATACTCAATTAATTTATCTATTATAGGATTAATACCTACTAATTTATCAAGTATTTCTCTTGATGTAGAATAACTTTTAGCATTCTTTTTAGGATAAGGAATACCCATCTTAACAAATAATATATCACTTAATTGTTTTGGAGATTGAATATTAAATTCTTCACCAGATAAAGAATATATTTCTTTAGTTAATTCCTCTATTCTTTTATTAAGTACTTCTCCTCTTTTATCAAGTTCATTTAGATCTACTCTAACACCCTCTATTTCCATTGAAGCAAGTACATAAGATAATTTCATTTCTATATCATTAAATAAATCTAATGACTTTTCTTCTTCCATTTCTTTATATAATCTATCTCTTGTTTCATATATAAATTTAGCTTTTAATGCTCCTATAGTAGCTATCTTTTCTTCATTTAATTCTTTATCTTTAAGCATTATATTATAATCAACTACATCATAACCAAATTCATTAGCTATATAAGATATATCTTCTTTTAAATTATAATTTAATATATAGCAAGCAAGAGCAGTATCAAATAAACATTTATTTACTTTAATATTTATTTTATTTAAAGATACTATTAATTTTTTTAAATCATAAGTATATATATCAAAGAAACTTAAGAATTTAGGATTCTTTTCTAATACATCTTTTGGAATATAATAACTATTTTCTCCATCATAAACAGATAATCCAAATATATTACCATCATGATAATTTTCATTATCTATTTCTAAATATACAGAAATTGGACTCTTTACTTTAACTTCATTTATATCTTTAACTATATTAGCATCTACACTAGAATCTACTTTAGTATTAACTTTTACTTCTTTTAAGAAACTATAGAATTCTAATTCATTATACATATCTTTTAATTCTTCAGTTGGTCCAGTATAAGTTAATTCTTCTAAAGAATAAGTAACTGGTACTTCTTTATATATAGTTGCTATTTTTTTAGACATAAATGCAGATTCTTTACCTTCTGCTAATTTATCTTTAGTAGATCCTGTTATATCTTCTATATTTTCATATATGCCTTCTATAGAATCATATTTTTGTAATAGTTTTAGAGCAGTTTTTTCTCCTATTCCTTTAACACCTGGGATATTATCTGATGAATCTCCCATAAGACCTTTTAAATCAATCATTTTATCAGGAGTAATTCCATATTCTTTAAAGAATTCTTTTTCATCCATCATAATATAATCTTTACTCTTAAGTAATTTAACAGTATTTTCTTTATTAATTAATTGAAGTAGATCTTTATCACTACTTACTATTAATCCATCAAAATCTTCATTTTCCGATGCTAATCTAGAATAAGTGCCAATAATATCATCAGCTTCATAATTTTCTACTTCAAGACATTTAATGCCCATTAGAGGTATTAACTCTTTAGCTACTACAAATTGTTTAGCTAAATCATCAGGCATCTTTATTCTACCTTCTTTATATTCTTTATATTCTTCATGTCTAAAAGTTTTACCTTTATCAAATGCTACTAACATATATTTAGGATTTTCTTCTTTAATAATCTTATTAAGCATATTAACAAGACCATATAATCCATTAGTAGGAAAACCTTTAGAATTATTCATAAAATTCCCAGAATATGCAGTAGCATAATAACTTCTAAATAATAAATTATTACCATCTACTAAAACTATTTTGTTCATTCTTATCACCTATATAAATTATAACATAAAAAAAGAACGTTTAATACGTTCTTTTATTTTATAACTATACTAACTAATTTCTTAGGTATATATATTTCTTTAACTATTTCTGCACCATCTAGATATTTCTTAACATTTTCTATTTCTCTAATCTTTACTTTAATATCTTCTTCTGTAATATCACTTGGTACTGTAACTTTACCTCTTACTTTACCATTTATTTGAACTACTACTTCGATATTTTCATCTATAGTCTTTGCTTCATCATACTTAGGCCAAGCACTGTAACATAGTTCATTGCCAAGGTTATATTTTTCATTTAATTCTTCTGTTATATGTGGAGAGAAAGGATTAAGTAATTCTAATAAGATTCTATAATCTTTCTTAGAAAGTATTTTAGTATCATTAAATGAATTAACTAAAGTCATTAATGCTGAAATAGCAGTATTATATTTCATTTCTTCTAGATCTTCAGTTACTTTTTTAATAGTCTTATGAATCATCTTTTCATTTTCTTTAGATATTTCATTACTATCATTTAATCTATCTCCAAGATTATATACTCTATCTAAGAATTTAGCACAACCTCTAAGAGCTTCCTCAGACCAAGCTGCATCTTTAGAATAATCTCCAATAAACATTTCATAAAGTCTAAGTGCATCAGCACCATATTCATTAATCATATCAGTTGGATTAACTACATTACCTTTTGATTTACTCATTTTACTTTCATCAGATGCAAGTATCATACCATGAGCAATTCTTCTTTTAAATGGTTCACTATATGGTACTAAACCTTGTTCATGAAGGAATATATTCCAGAATCTAGCATATAATAAGTGTCTTGTGGCATGTTCCATACCACCATCATATAAATCTACTTGTCCCCAATACTTTAAAGCATCCATATTAGCTATTCCAGTATCACATTTAGGATCCATATATCTTAACCAATACCAACTTGATCCTGCCCAGTTAGGCATAGTATCTGTTTCTCTTTTAGCATCTTTTCCACATTTTGGACATTTACAATTTACAAACTCTGGCATTTTAGCAAGTGGACTTTCTCCATCAGTACCAACTTCAAAGTTTTCAACAGGTGGTAAACGAAGTGGTAATTCTTCATAAGGAACACCAACATCTCCACAATGAGGGCAATGTATAATTGGAATTGGTTCACCCCAATATCTTTGTCTATTAAATGCCCAATCTTTCATTTTATATTGAACAGCTTTTTCACCTATTTTTTTCTTCTCTAAGAATTTGATTACTGTTTCAATAGCTTCACTCTTATTTAAACCATCTAATATTTCAGAATTAATATGAGTTCCATCGCCAATCATAGCACCTGGATTATTTAAATATGTAAAACATTTAGCATGAAGTTCATCTTTAATATCATTTTCAACTTCTTTTTTGCTAACCCATTCAACTACAAATTTTTCATCATCATCTAATTCTTGTTCATCTCTCTTATCACTATTTAATTTAAATAAAATAGGAGTTGCTTCTATATTAAAATATTTATCTTTATTAAAAGCATAATAATGATGATTAATTTTAAATCCTTCTCTAACAAGAGATATATCTGTATATCCTGTTTCTTCTTTTATTTCACGAATAGCACATTCTACTGGCGTTTCTCCATCTTTAATAGTTCCACCAATAAATAATCTACCACCTAATTTATTCCAATTAAGAGTTAAATATTTATTATTCTTTTCATCATAAACTACAGCTACTATTGAATTCTTTTTAGATTCATCTTTATTTTGTGTACCTGTAACTTCTTCAAGAACTTGAATAATTGGAATATTAAATCTCATAGCAAAATCATAATCTCTTTGGTCATGTGCTGGTACAGCCATAATAGCACCAGTACCATAACCCATCATTACATAGTCTGCTACAAAAACAGGAATTTCAGCATCATTAACTGGATCAATAGCTTTAATACCTTTAATTTCAACACCAGTTTTATCTTTTTGTAATTCTACTCTTTCAAACTCAGTTTTCTTTTTAGCTTCTTCTTTATATGCGATTATTTCATCATAGTTTTCAATCTTTTTCTTTAATTTTTCAACAAGAGGATGTTCTGGTGCAATAACCATGAATGTAGCACCATATAATGTATCAGGTCTTGTTGTATAAACTTTTAATGATTCTTTTGTATCTTTAATTTTAAAAGTAACAAATGCTCCTGTTGATTTACCTATCCAATTTTCTTGTTGAGTTTTAATATTTGGTAAATAATCAACATCTTTTAATCCTTCTAATAATTTATCAGCATATTCAGTTATTCTTAAATACCAAACATCTTTCTCTCTTTGAACTACTTCATTATGACAAACATCACATTTACCACCTTGTGAATCTTCATTAGAAAGAACTACTCTACATGATGGACAATAATTAACTAATGTTTTATCTCTAAAAACAAGTCCATTATCAAACATCTTTAAGAAAATCCATTGAGTCCATTTATAATATTTTTCATCTGTTGTATCTACACATCTATCATAATCAAATGAAAAACCAATTTGTTTTAATTGCTTAGTAAATACTTCTATATTTCTATCTGTTACTTTTCTTGGATGTGTTTTAGTTTTAATAGCATAGTTTTCTGTAGGAAGTCCAAATGCATCAAAACCTATTGGAAATAATACATTATAACCTTCCATTCTTCTTTTTCTAGATATTACTTCTAAACCAGAATAAGCTTTAACATGTCCAATGTGCATACCAGCACCACTTGGATATGGAAATTCTACTAATCCATAGAATTTCTTTTTAGATTTATCTGTTCCTGTTTTAAAAGTTTTATCTTTTTCCCATTTATCTTGCCATTTCTTTTCTATTTTTTTAAAATCATACATTCTTTTTGCCTTCTTTCTTTTTAGTCTTCTTTTTCTTTTTAGTTTCTTTTATTACTTCTTCTATTTTATCTTCTACATATATTTCTTTTTCATGGTTTTTAAAATATCTTCCTGCGATTGGAAATAGTGACATTAATAATGCCATAACTATTAATAAACAAACAATAATTGTCCATATAAAACTATCTATTCTTACAATTATTGTTGCTGTAAAAGCGATTATAAATGAATTAATTAATGCTAAAACATTTAATAATTTTTTATAATCTATTTTTCTTACATCTAAATCATATCTCAGCACAAATAATCGTACTTCATCATTTTGTTTTAATAATTCAAAATTTTCTTTTCTTCTATATACCAGTCTATAAATAATATAAACAAATATAAATAAGCAAACAAATTCAATTAATGATTTCAATACTTCATTCATTTTAATCTTCCTTTCAAAAATAAAAACTTTATAACTTAAGGATGAGATTTACCCACGGTACCACCTTAATTCATAAAGTTTATTATGCAGCTCTATTCTTTAACGCAGAAATACGTTGTCTCTAGAAGAACAAGTTCAATATTCTTTTATATTAGTTTTCACCGACCACTAACTCTCTAAAATAATCAAATATTTACTACTTTCCCCATCACTGAAACATGAGTAAATTATATAATACTTTTTCTATTTTTACAAGTATTTATTATTCTATGGTCTAGGATTTGAAGATGATACATATTTTAATGGATCAACTCTTTTTCCATTTATTTCAATTTGGAAATGTAAATGTGGTCCAGTTGAACATCCTGAACTTCCAGATAAACCTATTACTTGACCTTGTTCTACATGATCTCCTGCTCTTACTGTAATAGTATTTTTATATAGATGTTTATAAGTTGTTTTTATTCCATTACCATGATCTATAATTACATAATTTCCAACTAATCCACTACAATTATATTTACCATTTGAATCAGGTCTAATTGCTTGTTCTGCATAATCTATTCTAGCACCTTTTGTTGGATATGTTACTGTACCTGATTTAGAGGCAATAACATTACTTCCTCTAGAAGCTCCAATATCAATAGCCCCATGTCCTCCACCAAGTCCCTGATGAACACTATCATTACCACCAAAATAAGCTGTTATTGAAGTTGCTGATGGCTTTCCAGTAGCAAATGATAATCCGTTTACTGTCGTTGTTTCTTTGCTTCCTACTGGCCACCACCATCCTGTGTTAGAACCTACTATTCCTTCTGTAACATCCTCTTCTAACTTTTGTCTTTTCTCTTCTTCTTTCTTTTTTATTTTTCCTTCAACATTCTTAAATCTTTTAGCTAATTCATTATAAGTTTCTACATCATCTACATTACTAATAGCAACTCTAGCATTATATAAATCTGATCTATGAAGTGTGTTTTCAACAACTTCTAATGCTTCCACTGCTTGATTAGCAGCCATTTTATTTATACTTTCAGTTGTTGCATTCCTAATACAATTAAATGGTTCCATATATTCAACATAACTAAGTTTAGATATTAATCCTACCATTGTTGGAACAAAGAATATAATTGCCGCTGCAACCATTTTTCTTAACCATTCTTTTGCCATTTTACTTGTTAATTCTTTGTCATTAGAAATCTCTGCTTTAACAGCAGATATAGCACAACTAACTATTAATAAAATAGGAACTATAATTTTAATAATTGTAATAACAATTCTAACTATTCTAATAGCTTTTAAAGCATCAATATTATCACATATACCTAGTATTAGCATATTAATCCCTCACAATAAAATTATACAATTAAAAACATAATAAATCTAGATTTATTATGTTTATTATAACTCAGCCATGTATTCAAATAATTGCATGAACATATTAACAAATATTTTAGGAAGACCCTCTCTTCTAAGTTTTCTAATTAAGATTCTCTTCTCTCTAATAGTTTTTTGAGGATCAAATATGATTGAATCTATTTGTTCTTTTAATTCAGTTGGTATTGATAAATCATTAATGATTCCTTCTAAATCTTCATTTATAACACGTGCTGCATCTATTTCAATATCTTGTCCTTTACAATATACAAGTATTTTAGATTGAACAGGTATTTCATCAAATTCAATTACAAAATCTGTTTCATCTGTATATCTTCTAAATGGTACATTTACTTCATTAGCAAATACTTGTACACCATCAGTAAATTTAGTATTTCTAAATCTAATAATATAATTTCTCTTAGGTGGTACTACTGCTGTTGTACCAGCTATTGGTGCTATTGAAACTGAAAAATCATTAGTTTTATAATAATAATTTATTTCAGTAGTTAAACTTTCACCAGTTTTATATTTAGATGAGAATCCATCATCTTCATATAATTTATATGTATTACTTCTACCTGGAAATACATGTATTTCTAATGTCTTAGGAGAAGATACATCATTTAGATTATTTGGATCTAGTTTTGCCATTGGAATAATAGCTCCTGTTTTTGCAAATACTGGATAATCTTCATCTTTATAGAAAGTAACATATCTCTTACCACCAATAAACTTTTTACCTGTTTTAAATTCATACCAAACACCATTAGGTAAGAATAATCTGTGAACAGATCTGTTCATTACTGAGTCTTTTGGATAAACAATTGGTGAAATAAATAATTCACTTCCAAAATAATACTCTGTTTTATATAATGGTTCATCATATGTCTCTGGATATTTATAATATAGTGGTTGTAATAAAGGTACTCCATTAGTTGAGTATTTCTTTGCTTCACTATATAAATATGGTATCAATCTATGTCTTAATACTAGATATTCTTTAACAATATTATATGTTTCTGCATTCCATCTCCATGGTTCACGTTTATAATACTTTCCACCTTCACTAGCAAGTCTTAATATCGGACTATAGACACCTAATTGAACATATCTCATATATAATTCTGCATCTTCAGTACCACTATCAAAACCTCCTATATCATGACTCCACCATGATACTCCTATATTAGCAGCAGTAGAATTAAAGAATGGTAATAATTTTAATATTTTCCAACTTATTAATGTTCTACCTGAATATAATATAGAATATTTATGAGGTGCTATACCAAAGTTTCTACTTAAAACCATATTTCTTTTTTGAACATTGCCAGTCATATTATTATATAAATAATAATTCATAGCATAGTCTCTTAATTTGTTCTCTACATTGTAATCATCAACCCATAAGAAGTCTACTCCACTATTCATATATGGTGTGATGATTCCTTTTAAAAATCCATCCATTAATTTAGAATTATAAACATTTAATGGAATATTTTTATCTGTATCTAAATCATATATTTTAATAAAATCAGCATGATGTTCTTCTTCAATACTAAGTATTCCATCAGTAATAACATTTGTACCTAAAAATATATTATTAGCATGTAAATAATTAGCTAATGCTGGTGGATTAGGAAATATACTTTTATTAAATGAGAAACTAATATTTGAATATTTATTCTTAGTTCTTGCATATTCTCCTAATAACAATACACTTAGTGGTATTCCGCTTTTCTTAAATTTATTTACTAATATTTGAACATCACTTTCTGTATAAGGTTCATTTTTAGCCCACCATACTCCAAGAGCATATCTAGGAATTAGTGGTGGTAAACCAGTTAAATTGAAATAATCTCTAAGTCCATAACCAAAATCATTATTATATACAAATAAATATGTATCTGTATTTTTATAATTTGGAGTAATAATATTTCCATTTTGATCTAATATAGGAGTTCTAGAATCATCAAATGATGCAAAACCATCTATTGAAAACAAACCTTTATCAAAAGTAACTTTACCAACAGATTCATCTAAACTATAACATGTTCCTCCAAAGTTTTTAGCTTCTGGATGACTAAAATGCCATGTTTTATCTGTATCTTTTATAGTTACTTTTAAGTTTTGATCAGGAGAATGCTTACCACTTACAAATGGTTTTTCTTTTTGATATTCAAGAACAAATTTTTCTCCTTTAATAATTAAAATATTATTATCTTCTTCTACAGAAGTTTTGGGATTAGCAAAATTTCTATTTGTAGCAAAAAAAGTAGGATAATCATTGAATGATCCAGTTTCACTATATTCGAATCTAATTAATGAATCAGATAAAATACTAATTCTATATTTATTACCTCGATATACATGTGCACTAGGAGTTTTACTTTTTTTGATATCTACTCTAAAGTTCATTCCTAAATCATACATGACTATCCTCCCTTTCTATAATTTTTTCTTTTTTCTCTTTATCCTTGTTGTTGAGCCATCATTGCCGCGATTGGATCTTGAACAACAGGTGCTGGTTCTTGAGCAACAGGTGCTGGTCCTTGTAATGGTACTTGAACATCTACTACTGGTTGTGGTTGTTCATTTAGTACTGGAGTTTGATCTAACATTGGTTGTTCAAGAGGATTACTTAATTGTTCATTAACAACTGGTCCTGGATCTAATACCATAGGATTTTCAAGTTGAACATTTTGTTCATTTGGAACTTCATTTGTAACAACTTGAGTTGGATCTATTGGCATTGGTTCTGGAGTTACAGCAGCATCTTGTACAGGCATTGCTGGTTGTTCAGCTATAGTTTGCTCTATTGGCATAACTGGTTCATTAACAACAGGTGTTTCTTCAACTGAAGCTGCTTCCTCTACAGGAGTTTCTACTGGTGTAGGATCTACTCCACCTTCTCCACCATCTTTTAATTTTACCATCCAATTTCCAAATATATCGCAGTTTGAACTTGTTGGTGGTGGATCAGCCTTTTGCATCTTAACAATCATAGGTATTTTAAATATTCTACCAAAGGCAACACAAGTACCTGATTGTAATGTTTTTTGTTTTTCAACTATATCTTCACTCATGTTAGGTACACTCTTTGAAATATACTCTAAATCAGCTGGGTGATTAATTTTAAATATTAAGAAGTTAGCACATTGGGATATAACGTTTTCATTTATATCTGTAGGTCTTTGTGTAATAAGTGTCATTAAGAAACCATATTTTCTACCTTCTTTAGCAATTCTTTCAAATATGTTATAACCAAATAATTTCTTATCATCACCATCTATAACATATCTGTGTGCTTCTTCTAAAATCATATGTATTGGGAAAGTTGCTCTATCAGTTAAAGCTCTAGTAAATTTCATAAACATACGTCCATAAATTTTAACTATTGTACGAGCAAATCTATCATCTACATCTTCTAAATTGAAGTTAACAATTTGACATTTTTTATTATCTTTAATTTGAATCTTTCTAATATAATCATCTAAAGTTATATATTCATCAGAAGTAAAGAATTCTCTATATTGTCTTGAAGCTAAATCATGTAATTTAACTTTTAAACTCATAGCTGAGTCATACATTGCTTCATTTAATAAGTATCTTTCACTATATAAAGTGAAGTTTAATGCTACTTCTAAATCATGTAATGAATAAGTAACTCCTGCTGCTTCAAAATTCCATTGTCTTTCTTCATCAATAAATTGTTTAATATAGTCAGATATAATCTTATGTTCTGCAAATCTACCTTCGCTATCTATATCAAAACAATTTCTAAAGCTTCTTGTAAATCCAATACCAGGAACTTCAGCATTTAAATTCATTTCATTAGTATTAGTTTCATTTAATATTTCAAAAATTTGATCTCTAATTCTTGTAGCAGTTTGATTAGTATACATTATATTAATAACTGCTTTTGATAATATATGATTTTTAAAATCAATTGCTTCTTGATCTTGTCTAGCAAACATCTTAGCATAAGTAAGTGCTGTTTCTACCATTGATATTTGTGAGAATTGAGTTGCTTCTAATAAATTTAAAATATCTTCTAATTCTAATAAGCATACTGGAATATTTAATTTTTCATATTCTTTCTTTTCACTTGTAGTAATTACTTTAAAGTTATAATAAGGATTATTCTTACTTAAATCTTTAAATGCATTCATATATTCACCATATGAATCAAATATAAATAGATTTGATTTATATGGGATTATTTGTGAATTAGGGAAAATATTTTGAATTATTCTACATATACCATATGTTTTACCACTACCAGTATTACCAAATATAGCAGTATGGTTAGAAAACATATCATCTAAATCAACTGTTAATTCTGTATCATTGTATAATGGAGAAACACCTAATGTTAAACATTTACTTCTAGGACCAGTTAATATTTTTAATTCTTCATCATTTATTAATCTAACATCAGCATCCATACTAGGTTTTTTAATTAAACCACCTACAAAATCATTTTCAGTTAATTCACCTAAAAAATTTACTTTGATAGTATCTTCTAAAATAGAATCAACTTCTCCAAGTATCTTTTTATTTGGATCTTCAAAAACAATATGTACATTAATTAAATCACTAGCCTTTGATTTTGTATCGTCATTTAACTTTACCACACAACTATTTTTATTAATTGTATATATTTTTCCTAACATACTAAAACAACACCCTTCTACTATATAAAATTATTGTATCAAAAAACAGATTAAAAATAAAGAGTTATTACTCTTTATTTTCTAATTTTTTATAGTATTCATATCTTCTCTTAGCATAGTTCATATTTTCATCATATAGTTTTTGATATTCTTCTTCATTCTTAGTTTCTAAGTTTTTATATCTCATTTCTTTAGAGAATAATGAATCAAAGATTTCAAATTCAGGTTCTTTAGAATCAACTGTTAATTTATCTTCTTCTGGATTATATCTCATTAATAGATTATAACCTATTTCAGATAAGAATTTTTGTTCTTCTATTTGTCCTGTCATACCACCTACTATACCTTGTTCAATACATGGACAATATGCAATTATTAATGATGGTCCATTATGTTCTTTTGCTTCTTTAAATGCTTTTATTGTTTGCTGCATATTAGCTCCCATTGAGATTGAAGCTACATAAACATTTGGTATAGACATAGCTATTTTGAATAAATCTTTTTTGCTTTCAAGTTTTCCACTTGAAGCAAATTCTGCTATACTACCTGTTCTAGTTGATTTAGATTTTTGACCACCAGTATTAGAATATACTTCAGTGTCAAGTACTAGTATATTTACATTTTCATTACTATGTAAAACATGATCTAATCCACCATATCCAATATCATATGCCCATCCATCTCCACCAATAATCCATGTACTTCTAGATGGAATATAATCAATTAATTTCTTTATTTCTTCAGGAATATCTTCATTCATTAATTGATTTTTAATTGTATATGTTCATTCACCATCCTCTATATTATCTATCCATTCTTTGAATATTGCTTTTATTTCAGGTCTAACTTTATCTTTATATTCATACATTAACTTTTTAAGTCTTTCTCTCATATTCTTATAGGATACTGCTATACCATAACCAAATTCAGCATTATCTTCAAATAATGAATTCATCCATGGAATTGTATACGGTGTTAGAGGAAGACTACCTCCATATATTGAAGAACATCCAGTAGCGTTAGCTATAACCATATTTCTTCCATATAATTCTGTTAATAATTTTATATAAGCTGCTTCTCCACATCCAGCACAAGCTCCACTAAATTCAAATCCAGGTTTTTCAAATGAAATACCTTTTACTGTAAATTTATTAAATGGAACTACATTCTTATGTTCATTAAATAGATATTCACTTGTTCTAATCTTTCTATCATCTATTTTACCTAATGATAATGCTTTTTCTCCATTCTTTCCAGGACATACACTTTCACATAATCCACATCCTGTACAATTAGCTTCATCTATAGCCATATAGAAGTTCTTTTCTTGCTCACCTACACTTGGTATTACTTCATCTTTATCAAGATGAGCATCTATTAAATCTCTATCATCAAGTGAGAAAGGTCTTATAGCTGCATGAGGACATACAAATGCACATTGATTACATTCAATACAATTTTCTTTACACCATTTAGGTACTGATGGAGCAATCTTTCTTTTATCTGAAGATGCTGTTCCTCCTTCAAAAGTACCATCTTTATATTTAAGAAAATCTGATACTTTTAAATCATTTCCTCTTAATGATAATATTTCATTAGTAAAGTTTTTATCTTTATTTTGTTCATTATTTAATACAAATATTTTATTATCTACTTCTTCTAAATATCTTGGACCTTCAGAAATAGCTCCTAGGTTATTATTAACTACTTCTTCACCTTTTCTAGAATATGTTTTAACAACAAGTTTCTTAAATTCATCTAATTCATTATTACCATATCCACTTAGTTTAAGCATATACATACATACTATATTATTTATCTTTCCACCAAGTTTATATTTAGTATTTAATTCATCTAAATTAGCTATATATACTTTAATATTCTTAGAAAGAATCTCTCTCTTATTATCATTATTTAATAATGAATTTAATTCATTATCATTCTTATTAGATATTATTAATAATATTCCATCTTTTTTAATATCTTTTAAACAATAATATTTATCTAAATAAATATCTTTTGATACTATTATGAAATCTGGATTAGTTAAGAAATATGGAGCATTTATTTTATGAGGACCACATCTTAAGTGAGATATAGTTACTCCTCCACTCTTCTTACTATCATATTCAAAATATCCTTGTACATAGTTACCTTGTATATCACCTAATACTTTCATAAAGTTTTTAGATGCTCCGACCATACCATCTGATCCAAAACCATATACTTTTATTTCTTTATAATCTGCATCTATATTTATATGTACAGGTTTTAAACTTAAATTAGTTACATCATCATCTATTCCAATAGTAAACTTCTCTTTACCATTATGAAACATATTATCAAATACAGAATTAATATCATCAAGTGGTACATTTTTAGATGATAAACCATATCTACCAGAATATATTTTAATATTTTTATTTTTTAATACTTCTACTACATCTAAATATAATGGTTCACCACTAGAACCTGCTTCTTTTGTTCTATCTAAAACAGATATAGTTTTAACTGTTTGTGGTAATACACTTAGTAAATGTTTAGCACTAAATGGTCTATATAAATGTACTTCAATAAGACCAACTTTTTTATTGTTCTTATTTAATTCTTTTACTACAGTTTTAACAGTATCACATACACTACCCATAGCAATAATAACATATTCCGCATTTTTATCACCATAATAATTAAATGGTTTATAATTTGTACCAGCT
>JAEEVN010000012.1 GCA_016290885.1 Caryophanales bacterium
GTAAAATACCAGGTGGATTTATTAAAAGAGAAGGAAGACCAACTGATGCTGCAACACTAGCTGCACGTATGATTGATAGACCAATGAGACCTATGTTTCCAGAGGATTTTAGAAATGAGGTTCAAGTTGTTAATACAGTATTATCGGTTGATACAGATAATTCACCAGAACTTTCTGCTATGTTTGGTTCAAGCCTTGCAACATGTATTAGTAAGATCCCATTTGATGGACCAATTGCGGGTGTTAAAGTAGGTAGAGTTAACGGGGAATTTGTTATTAACCCAACACCAGATGAGTTAGAGATGAGTGATTTAGATTTAACTGTAGCTGGAACTAAATATGCAATTAACATGGTAGAAGCAGGAGCTAAAGAAGTATCTGAAGCTGATATGTTAGATGCATTAATGTTTGGTCATGAAGCAGTTAAAGAATTATGTGAATTCCAAGAAGAAATCGTTAAAGAAATTGGCGAAGAAAAGATGGAATATGAACATATTGAATTAGAAGATGAATTAGTTAAAGAAATAACTGATTTAGCTGCTGATAAATTAGATAAAGCAATGCGTATTAAAGAAAAATTAGAAAAATATGCCGCAATAGATGCAGTTAAAGAAGAAGTAGTAGCTAAATATGAAGAAGAAAATAAAGAAAAATTAGATTCTGAAGAATTAACTCTATTACTAACTAAAGTTAAATTAATTCTTGAAAATATCGAATATGATATCTTTAGAAGTATTACAGTTAATGAAAAAACAAGAAGTGATGGAAGAAGTATGACAGAAATTCGTCCATTATCTACAGCAATTGATTTATTACCTAGAACTCATGGTAGTGCATTATTTACTCGTGGTGAAACTCAAGCATTAGCAGTAACTACATTAGGTGCACTTAATGAAAACCAAATTCTAGATGGACTTTCTCTTGAAACAGAAAAGAGATTTATGTTACATTATAATTTCCCAGCTTTCTCAGTTGGTGAAACAGGTAGATACGGAAGCCCTGGACGTCGTGAAATTGGTCATGGTGCCTTAGGTGAAAGATGTCTTTCTCAAGTAATGCCTAGTGAAGAAGAATTCCCATATACAGTACGTGTTGTATCTGAAATACTTGAAAGTAATGGTTCAAGTTCTCAAGCTACAATTTGTGCTGGATGTATGTCTTTAATGGCAGCTGGTGTTCCTATTAAAGCACCTGTAGCTGGTATTGCAATGGGATTAATTACTTCAAAAGATGGAAAAGATTATACTATTTTAACTGATATTCAAGGTATGGAAGATCACTTAGGTGATATGGACTTTAAAGTAGGTGGAACAAGAAAAGGTATTTGTTCTCTACAAATGGATATTAAGATTAAAGGTATTACAAAAGATATATTAAAAGAAGCTTTAGCACAAGCTAAGAAAGCTAGATTTGAAATTCTAGATTTAATGGAAACAGTTATTCCAGAACCT
The DNA here is from genome assembly GCA_016290885.1 of Caryophanales bacterium. GTDB lineage: Bacteria > Bacillota_I > Bacilli_A > RF39 > UBA660 > RUG13038. The sequence goes on from JAEEVN010000012.1 coordinate 1,452, forward strand.
AGAAAAGAAGTATCTAAATATGCTCCAAAAACTGAAATATTTAAGATTAATCCTGAAAAGATTAAAGATGTTATTGGTAAAGGTGGAGAAATGATTACTAAGATAATCTTAGAATCTAGTAACGTTACTTCAGTAAATGATATAAATGCTGTTAAAGTAGATATAGATGATGATGGTACTGTAGTTATTTATCATACTGATAAAGATGTAATTGAAGCTACAAAACAAAGAATATTAGATGCTTCAAGAGAAGTTGAAATAGGTAAGATATATACAGGTAAAGTTGTTAAAGTTGAAGACTATGGATGTTTTGTTAATCTATGGGATGGATTAGATGGATTTGTTCATGTATCACAACTTGCTCACGAAAGAGTAGAAAAACCATCTGATATGGTATCTGTTGGTGATGAAATCATAGTAATGGCAACTGGTTATGATAAGAGAGGTAAACTTAACTTATCTAGAAAAGATGCTATTCCAGCACCAGCTAAAAAAGAAGTAAAAGAAAAAGAAGAAAAATAATTTTCTTCTTTTTTATTGTATATCCATAATAACTGGAAGAATAATTGGTTTTCTTCCTGTTTTTTCAATTATATAAGTATTAACTTCATTAATTACATTTGATTTTAATTCAGAATAATTAAATTTCTTACTTTGTAATTCTTTAATAATTATTTCAGTAGCTTTATTTTCTATTTGTTTAATTAAAGCTTCATTTTCATTAACTAGAATAAATCCTCTAGTAGCAATAGTTACTTTACCAAGAAGTAATCTTTTCTTTAAATCAACATTACATACTAGAACAAGTATTCCATCTCTTGCCATTATCTTTCTATCTTTAATAACAACAGAACCTATATCACCAATTCTATTACCATCAACATATACATCATAACATGCAAATGATTTATCTCTTTTAACTTTACCATTTAATATAGAAAGCATTTCACCATTTTGCATTATAAATGTATTTTCTCTAGGAACATCACATGATACAGCAAGATCAGTATGTTCTCTAAGCATTCTATATTCACCATGGATAGGCATTACATATTTAGGTTTAAGAAGTCTTATCATTAATTTTAATTCTTCTTGATTACCATGCCCTGATGAGTGAATATCATTTAATAATGTATTTGTATAAGTTTTAACACCTTTAAGTGCTAATAAGTTTAATGTATTAGCAACTGCTTCACCATTACCAGGAATAGGTGATGAACTAAATATAACTGTATCACTAGGTAATAATTTAATTTGTCTATGAGTACCATTTGCTATTCTAGATAAAGCTGCAAGTGGTTCTCCTTGAGACCCTGTACAAAGTAAACATACTTCTTCAGGTTTTAATTTATTAGCTTCTTCTGCAGTTATTATTGTAGAAGTATCTTCTATATAACCAGATTGAATAGCTATTTCTACTTGAGTTTCCATACTTCTACCAAATAGAACAACTTTTCTATGATGTCTTTTAGCAGTTTCTATAATATGTTTTAATCTATATACGTTAGAAGCAAACGTTGCAACAATTATTCTTCCTCTTTGTTTACTAAATAAATCACTTAAAGTAGCATCTACTTTAGACTCACTAAGTGAAACTCCTTCACGTTCAGCATTAGTACTTTCATTCATAAGTAGAGTAACACCTTTTTCACCAATTCTAGCCATCTTTTGTAAATTTGCCATAGGTCCAATTGGACTTAAGTCAAATTTATAGTCACCCGATTCAACAATAACACCATTTGGTGTTTTGACTACAATTGCATAACTATCTGGGATAGAGTGAGTAGTTGCAATAAATTCTACTTCAATATTTTTAAATTTTATATTACTTGATTCATCATAAATAACAATATTATCATATCCTATATTTCTTTCAGATATTTTCTTTTTAATTAAATTTGCTGCTTGATTTGGCGCGTAAATAACTGGTATATTTACAGTTTGTAGTAAGAAAGGTATTGATCCTATATGGTCTTCATGTCCATGTGTAATGAATAAACCTTTAATCTTACTTTCATTTTCTTTTAAGAATGTATAATCTGGAATTACGTAATCTATTCCAAGTAAATCTGATTCAGGGAATAAAACACCGCTATCAATTATTATTAATTCATTTCCATGCATTATACAATACATATTTTTACCAACTTCACCAAGTCCACCAAGCGCAAATACTTTTGTATCAATTTTATTATTAAATTTCATGTTTTCTCCTTTCAAATTTTTAAAAAAGTATTTCGGGTTAACGATATAAATTATACTCTTTTTTTTAGTTTTTTGCAACTTTTTAGAATATTGTTTACAATACAATAAAAGTATTATATAATATAAAAGTAATAAAAGGGAGATGTATTATGGCAAAGACTCAAACTGAAGAAAAAACTAAAAAAACAACTACTAAAAAGGTAACAAAGAAATCTACTACTAAAAAAGCACCTGCTAAAAAAGTAGTAAAGAAAGCACCTAAGAAAGTAGTAAAAAAAGAAGAAGTAAAAGAAGTAGTAACTAAAGAAGAAAAAATTAATGAAGAAACTGCTAGATTAACTAATGAAGCAAGATTTAGTGTATGGGTAGATGTATTAATTCTTATATTTATAGTTTTAATGTTCGCAGTAATTTTATATGGTTATTTAATTGCAAGATAAAGAGAGTAATCTCTTTTTTTTTATTTATTTTTAAGGTATAATTATTATTGGTGATATATATGGGATTTTTTAGTAAATTAAAAGAAAAATTTAGTAAAAAAGAAATCTTTAAAGATGAAAAACAAAAAGATAGATATGATAAAGGTTTAGAAAAAACTAGAAAAGAATTTAGTGATAAATTAAATAAATTGAATAAGAAGTATCAAAAGGTTAATCAAGAGTATTTTGAAGAATTAGAAGAAATGCTTATTATGTCTGATATTGGTGTTAATACTGTTATTAATTTTATGGATAGATTAGTAGATAGAGTTAAAAGTGAAAAAATTGAAAATCCAGAAGAATTAAGAGAAGTAATAGTAGATGAATTATTTATAATATATGTTAATAATGAAGTATTGACTAATAAGATTAATTATTCTGAAGAAGGCCCAACAGTACTTTTATTTGTTGGAGTAAATGGTGTAGGTAAAACTACTACTATTGCTAAGATTGCTAAGAAAGAAAAAGATAATAAAAAGAAAATATTATTAGTTGCAGGAGATACATTTAGAGCAGGTGCTATTGAACAAATAAAAGAATGGGGAGATAGACTTAAAGTAGATGTAGTATCAGGAGAAGAAAATTCTGATCCAGCATCAGTAGTATATAAAGGTATTGAAAAAGCTAAGAATGAAAAATATGATGTAGTACTTGTAGATACTGCAGGTAGATTACAAAATAAATTAAATCTAATGAAAGAATTAGAAAAAATTAATAAAGTTATTATTAATTTAATAGGACATGAAGTAAATGAAACTTTACTTGTAATTGATGCTACTACTGGACAAAATGGTATTTCACAAGCTAAAGCATTCAAAGAAATAACTAATGTTACAGGAATAGTACTAACTAAATTAGATGGTACTGCTAAAGGTGGTATAGTACTTGCTATTAAAGAAGAAGTTAATATACCAGTTAAATTTATAGGACTTGGTGAAAAAGCAGAAGATTTAGAATATTTTGATATAGAAAAATATATATATGGATTATTTAAGGAAATGATGTAATATGGATAAACAAGATAAACTAATATTATTATTTGATTATTATGGTGATTTATTATCAGAATCACAAAGAAATTATTTTGAAAGTTATTATTTTGATAATTTATCTTTATCAGAAATTGGAGAAAACTATAATGTAAGTAGAAATGCTGTTTCTAAAGATTTAAAACTAGCTTCTGAAAAATTAAATAATTATGAAGATAAATTAAAAATAATATCTAGAGATGATAAATTAAGAAAATTAGCTAGTAAAATAGAAGATAAAGATTTAAAAGAAAAAATAATGAATATACTAGATGAGTAGGTGATATAATGTTTGAAAATTTAAGTGAAAAACTAGATTCTGCGATTAGTAAAATTAAGGGATATGGAGTATTAACTGAAGAAAATATAGGAGATGTTTTAAGAGAAGTAAGACTAGCTTTACTAGAAGCAGATGTTAACTATAAAGTAGTAAAAGAATTTACTAATAATGTTAAAGAAAAAGCACTAGGAGAAGAAGTTAAAAAGAGTTTAAAGCCTGATGAAGTATTCTTAAAAATATTAAAAGATGAATTATTAGAACTTCTTGGTACTGATGAAATATCTATAGTAACTAAAAATAATCCTAATATGCTTATGTTAGTAGGTTTACAAGGATCTGGTAAAACTACTACTATTGGTAAACTTGCTAATTATATTAGAAAAAAATACAATAAAAAACCATTATTAGTAGCAGCAGATATATATAGACCAGCAGCTATAGAGCAATTAAAAACTATAGGTAAAACATTAAATATACCTGTATTTGAAGAAGGTAAAAAAGATCCTGTAGAAATAGTTAAAGATGCAGTTAAATATGCTAAAGAAGAAGGATTAAACTATGTACTTGTGGATACTGCAGGTCGTCTTCAAATAGATGAAAAATTAATGGATGAATTAAAGAATATTAATGAAGCAGTTAAGATGGATGAAGTACTTCTTGTACTTGATGCAATGATAGGTCAAGATGCTATTAATGTAATAAATGGATTTAATGAACAATTACCATTAACTGGAGTAATACTTACTAAACTTGATGGTGATACAAGAGGTGGTGTAGCATTATCTGCAAGACACTTAACTAATGTTCCAATTAAGTTTATTGGTACATCAGAAAAATTAGATGGCTTAGAATTATTTGATGCTGAAAGAATGACTTCTAGAATCTTAGGCATGGGTGATATGATGGGTCTTATTGAAAAGGCTGAAGGTATCATGAATGAAGAAGAATCACTTGATTCATTTAAGAAAATGAAAAAAGGTAAATATGACTTAGAAGATTTCTTAAAGCAATTTAATCAAATGAAGAAATTAGGACCTATAGAAAATATCATTAAAATGCTACCAGGTGCTAAAAAGATGGGTCTAACTGATATTCATATTGATCCAAAAGATATGGCAAGATTAGAAGCAATAGTACTTTCTATGACACCAGAAGAAAGAAGAAATCCAGATATTATAAAAGCATCTAGAAAAGAAAGAATAGCAAAAGGCTGTGGACAAAATGTTCAAGCAGTTAATAAATTGCTTACTCAATTTGAACAATCTAAAAAAATGATGAAAATGATGAGTAATGGTAATATGAAATTGCCATTCTAATGAGGTATATATGGAACAAAAAATCTTTTATGATAGTACTGATGGTGTAAAACTATGTGGTTTGCTTTCAAGAGTAAATGATAATAATAAAATAGTGGTATTATGTCATGGATTAAATGGAAATAAAACTGAAAGAAATAGTTTTAATCCTTTTGTAGAAAAATTACAAAAACAAAATATTAATTCTTTTAGATTTGATTTTAGAGGCCATGGAGAAAGTACTGGAAATGATTTTGAAATGACACCAACTAAAGAAGTAGAAGATCTAGAAAAAACAATTGAACATTTAAATAGTATTGGATTTAATGAAATTGTTTTATTAGGTGCTAGTTTTGGTGGAAGTATAATTTCATTATTAGACTATAATAAATATAATTGTGTAAAAGCATTAATATGTTGGTATGGATGTTTAGATTATTTTTATACAATTGAAGCAGAAGGATTCTTTTCAAAAGAACATAGAGATATCGCAGAAAAAAATGGATGGTTTGAAGTAACAAGTAAAAGAACGGGTAGAGTATTTAGATTAGGTAAAACTCTATATGATGAAGTTTATAAAATAGTACCATATGAAAGCTTAATAAAAGTTGAATTACCAATATTATTTGTTCATGGACTTATAGATAATATGGTTCCATATGAATCATCTGTTAAGGTTTCAAAAATGTGTAAAAATGCTAAATTAGAATTAATAGAAAATGGATCTCATACATTTGATAATGATGTTAATGCTTTGAATAAAGCAATTGATGTTAGTATTGATTTCATTAAAAGTATATTAAATTGACATTTTTAATTAAAAGTGGTATATTTAATACCGAAATCCTTTGATTGGAAGAGTAAAAAGATAGAGTTTTAAGAGAGTCTATGGTTGGTGTAAATAGATAACAAAGTCTTTTGAACATGGTCCTTGAGGTGATTAACTGATATGTAAGTTAATACAGGAGTGCCTGTTATAGCATATACCTAAATGGTTATTAAGATTAATATAGTAATATATTAATGAAAAAGAGTGGTAACGCGTTAATAACGTCTCTTAGTTTTCTAAGAGATGTTTTTTTATTTAAAAAGGAGGAATTAAAATGAATGTAATAGTAGGAATAAGTTGGCCATTTGCAAATGGTGATCTTCATATTGGACATGCTGCATCTAGTTTACCAGGAGATGTAATAGCAAGATATCATAGATTAAAAGGTAATAATGTATTATTAGTATCTGGTACAGATTGTCATGGTACTCCAATTGAAGTTAAAGCCTTAAAAGAAAATAAATCTCCAAAAGAATTAGTAGATGCTTGTCATACTGAATTTACTAAAGATTGGAAAGATTTAGGAGTAAGTTTTGATTTATTTAATAGAACAGACGATGATTTCCACAAAAAATTTGTTCAAGAACAATTTAAGAAATATGATGCTAATGGATTATTATATGAAAAGGAAGAAGAACAATTATATTGTGAAAATTGTAAAATGTTTTTAGCTGATCGTTATATCCTTGGTACTTGTCCAAAATGTGGTGCAGATATAAAGGGTGACGAATGTGAAAAATGTGGTAGTTTATTAACTATTGATGAAGTATTAAATACTACTTGTGCAATATGTGGTAATCCATGTTCTAAAAAGACTAATAAAAATCTTTATTTTAAATTATCAGAATTTGAAGATGAAATAAGAAAAATAAAAGATTCTCATAAAGAATTATGGAGAGATAACGCTTATAAATTTACTGAAAGATATTTAAATGAAGGTATTCCTGATAGATGTGTATCAAGAGTTCAACAATATGGTATTGATATACCTGTAAAAGGTTATGAAAATAAAAAACTATATGGTTGGTTTGAAAATGTTTGGGGATATGTAACTGCTTCTAAAAAAGTAGCAGATGAAAGAGGACTTGATTGGAATGATTACTGGAAAGCAGATAGAGATAATAAAATATATCTAGTTCACGCTAAAGATAATATTCCTTTCCATACAGTAATATTCCCAATATTACTTCTAGGTACTAAAGATAATTATAAAATGCCAGATAAAATAATATCTGATGAATATCTTACTATTGAAGGTGAAAAATTATCTAAGAGTAAAGGAAATTATATTCCAATAAGATATTTACTTAATAGATATTCAGTAGATACTATTAGATATTTCTTATTATCTAATGATGCTGAAAATAAAGATTTTAATTTTACTTGGGAAGGATTTATAAATTCTCATAATGGAGAATTACTTGGTAAATGGGGTAACTTTGTAAATAGAACATTCCAATTTATTAATAAATCTTTTGAAGGAAAACTATCTAATACTGAAATAGATGAATCTATAGAAAATAAATTAAAAGATTTATATGATTCAGTAGGTAAAGATATTGATGATGGTGAAATAAAATCTGGTATAGAAAAGATATTTGATTTTATATCTTTTGCTAATAAATATTTTGATGAAAATGAACCATGGAATTTAGCAAAAACTGATAAAGATAAAGCAGAAGCAGTATTATATAATTGCTGTAATATTATTTATAATATTAATAATATATTAAAGCCTTATATAATTGAATCTACTCCTAAAGTAGAAAAGTATTTAAATAAATCTATTTCTAAATGGGAATATACTAGATTAGATGAAGTAAAATTATCTAGTGAAATAGAAGCTTTATTCATTAGATACGATAAATCTCTAATTGATGAAGAAAAAGCTGTACTAGGTAAGTAAAGTAAATAAAAAAATCCTATATAGGATTTTTTTATTATGCTATAATTATTCTAGGAGGGTAAGATATGGCGAGTGAAAATTATATTGCTGAGCAAATTGCAAAATTAAATAAATTAGCGCAGGATGGTACGTCTTCAGAAGATTTATTACCTATAATAGATAGTATTAGAGAATTAGTAGTTAAAAATATTAAAATGAAAGAAAATGAGAATGATCCTAGTAGATTACAACCATTTGGAACTCCTGAAACTCAAGTAATACCTAGTGTAACATCATCACAAGAATTAGAACCATTTGGGACACCAGAAGGACCTAGTAGTAATGGCATAGGGAGTATGCAATAACGATATTATAAATAATATCGTTTTTCTTTGTTGATTTATTAAAAATGTGTTATAATTAATTTGTTAATAGGAGAATTGTCTATGAGCGAGAATTATTCTAATGAAACAATTAAGAAATATACTGATGCTTTATGTAATACCTTTTATAATACAGGATATTTTACTGAAGAAGAAGCAGAAAAGTATATAAAAGAAGCAAAAACTAGAGTAAAAGCAGCTGATGAGAGTAGAGTACTAGATCCAATGTATATAGCATTAATTATTACTAATAATACTGGAGGACTTCAAGAATATTCTGGTATTGTTCAATCAATACTTGGACAAGCAATTGCTACAACTCTTGGTATACAAGCAGAGTATATGGAAAGAGATGAAAAGAAAGCTGTTACTCTATATGAACAATTTGTAGGTAAACAATTTGATGAAACTTTTGGCCCTGAAGGATATAGAAAGATATTCACAGGTAATTATGAAGGATTCATGAAGGACTTCAAAAATTATATGGTTGCATCAACTGAAGTCATGGATGAAGCAAAATTAAAAGCAGCAAAATTAGAAGCGTCTACAGTAATAGTAGAATTTGAGACAGTATTACAAGAGTCTGTATATGATGGCGTTTATAGTCCAAGAGCTGCAAAGTTAATGGATTCAGTATGTTATAGAGCTGCGAAAGGAAGAAAAATAGTAGAAGCATCTCCTATAAAAGTAGAAGAGCCTATAGTAGAAGAACCTATTATGTCATTATCTGACTCAAGGGAAGAGTTAAAAAAACATTTGGCAGCAATGTGACTAAAAAAAATTAGGTTGAAAAAAATAAATATTAGTTATATAATACGTAAACAAGGAGAGATAATATGATTTATTCAATAGATAAAATGTTAAATATTATTCCATCTAAATATCAATTAGTTTATGTAGCATCTAAAAGAGCAGAAGCTATGGAACAAACTAAATTTTATCAAATGGAAGAAAATGAATATAAAAGTACTAAAAATTTAGACAGAGCTCTAGAAGAAATACAAAAGAACTTAATACATATTAAAGAAGACTAGTATTAAGTTTTTTTTATTGGAGGATACATGAAAGTATTAAAATACAAGAAAGTAAAAAATAAATATAGAGTATATTTTGATAATGATATAAAAATAGATTTATATGATGATATTATTTTAAAATATGAATTATTATTAAAAAAAGAAATAGATAATAATACTTTTGATAAATTAGTTTTAGATAATAATAAAGAAGATATATATAATAAAGCATTAAACTATATTAGTATTAAAATAAGATCAAAAGAAGAAATATATAATTACTTAAATAAAAAAGGCTATGAAAAAGAAGATATAAATAATACTATTAATAGATTAGAAAAAAATAAACTTATTAATGATGATCTATATATTAAAAGTTATATACATGATAGATTTTATTTAAGTAGTGATGGTTTAAATAAAATTAGAAATTATTTAATTAATTTAAAATTAGATGAATCTATTATTGATAAATATATTGATGAAATAGATAGGGAAGAAGTATTAGATAAATTAAATAAATTAGTTGATAAAAAGATTAAATCTAATAGAAATTATAGTGGTAATGTTTTAAGAATGAGATTATGTAGTTATTTCATAGAACAAGGATATAATAAATCTGATATAGAAGAAGTACTTAAAGATAAAGATTTGGTGGATATAGATTTAGGTATTAAAGAATATAAAAAACTATATGATAAGTACTCTAAAAAATTAGAAGGATATGAATTAGAAAATTTAATTAGAAATAAATTATATCAAAAAGGATATGATTTAAATGAAATAAAAAAGAATATCGATTGATATTCTTTTTATTGTCCTTCATATTGTTTTAATTGTTCTTCAATATATTCTTTATAAATACTTTTTAGTTTAGAATCTTTAAATTTTAAACCATAATTTTTTCTTATTTCATCTAAAGCAGTTACTGATATTGTTTTATCTTCATTATATTTCTTTTGTACTAATGTTTCAATAATTTTTTCTTTAGCTTTCTTTAATGAAACTTTTTCTTTTTCTCCAGTTTTTAAAATTATATGATAACCATAAGATGTTTTAACTGGTTCTTTAGTATATTCATCAACATTTAATGCATATGCAGCATTTTCAAATTCTTCAACCATTTGACCTTTATTGAAATATCCTAAATCTCCACCTTTTTCTTTTGAACCTGGATCATCAGAATTTTCTCTAGCTAATGTATCAAAATCTGCACCATCATTTAATTGATTAATTAAATCTTTAGCTTTCTTTAATGCATCTTCTTCACTCATATTAGATGTACTAATTAGAATGTGTTTAGCAGATATATCTCCTGCATAATTTTCTTCATAATATTTTTTTATTTCTTTATCAGAAATATTTTCTTTAATATAATCTTCAATTGCTTTTGATCTTTGGAAACTAAGTCTTAATTCAACTTTAAATTGATCAGCATCTTCATAACCATAATTTTTTAATACTTCATCAAAAGATTGTCCATTTTGAGTATATTGAGATTCATAACTTTCATATTGATTTTTTACTTGTTCTTCAATATCTTTGTCACCTTTATATACTACATCAAATATTTTTTTATCAATATCATCGATTATTTGATACTTAGCATATTTTTCTCTTAATTCATCATAAAGATCATCTGCTGTTATATTTTCCCCATTTATCTTAATTGCAACTTCTTTACCATTTTTTAATTTAGTCTTACAACCAGAAAGTAATAAAACGGCACTTAGAGCAATTGCTACTCCTAAAACAATTTTTCCTTTTTTCATGTTATCCTCCTAAATGTAACAATAATATAATATCAAAAATAAGAAATAAAAACAATATTACTTTGTTAATAAATCAAATACTTCATCAAGACTCTTTTCAGGCACATTACAATCAGGTAGTAAGTGTAAATGAAAATGTTTTATGTCTTGAAGACAACCATTATTTTGAACTAATTTAATTCCTTTAGCTCCTAATTTATCTTCTAGAAGTTTTTTGATATCTTTAGCAACTTTCATAATATGAGTTATAGTTTCTAAATCTATATCATCTAGATCCATAAAATGATTTTTAGGTATTATTAAAGTATGTCCTGTTTTAATAGGATTAATATCTAAAAGTACTTTAACTATTTCATCTTCATAAATAGTTTTTGATGGTATTTCACCATTTGTAATTTTACAAAATATACAATCGTTCATAATTTCATCTCCTAATATAATTTTATCAAAAATCATATAAAAATAATATATTTTGTGTTAAAATATTATTGTTTTAAAACTCTTAATTATGGAGGTGAAATTATGGATTACAAGAAAGATTTTAAATTCTTAGAAAAGAATATTGTTTATTTTGATAATGGTGCTACTACCTTAAAGCCTAATAGAGTAATAGAAAAAATGGATAGTTATTATTATGATTATCCTTCTAATGCTCATAGAGGAGATTATAATATCAGTATGATAGCAAGTACTGAATTTGAAAAAACTAGGGATTTAGTTAAAGAATTTATTAATGCTAAAAATAGAGAAGAAATAATATTTACATCAGGATCTACAGAAAGTATTAATATGGCTATATATGGTTATTTTATGAATAATCTTAAATCTGGTGATGAAGTATTAATAACTAAATCAGAACATGCATCAATAGTTATACCTTGGTTTGATTTAGAAAATAAATTAGGTATTAAAGTTAAATATATAGATTTAAATAAAGATTATACATTTAGTATAGATAACTTTAAGAAAATGATTAATTCTAATACTAAAGTTATATCTATCGCAGAAATAACTAATGTAATTGGTGATAAAAGAGATATTAAAGAAATAACTAAAATAGCTCATGAAAATAATATTAAAGTATTAGTAGATGCTTCTCAAAGTATAGGTCATATAAAAGTAGATGTAACTGATACTGATATAGATTTCTTAGCATTCTCTGCACATAAAATGCTTGGACCTACTGGAGTAGGAGTACTTTATGGTAAAGAAGAATTATTAAAAGAAATTAGTTTTATAAAAGGTGGAGGAACATCTATATCATTTGATAGCCCTAAAAAAATAGTATATAAAGATTTACCATATAAATTAGAAGCAGGTACTCAAAATATCGCTGGAGTAATTGGTTTTGGTGAAGCTATTAAATATTTAAATGAAATAGGCATGGATTATATAGAAAAATATACTAATGAATTAAAAGAATACTTAGTATCTAAATTAGAAGATAATGAAAATATTATTATGTATAATCCTAGAGTAGAAGGATCTATTCTTATTTTTAATGTGAAAGATGTATTCGCACAAGATACTGCTATTTATCTAAATAATCATGATATATGTGTAAGAGCAGGAGATCATTGTGATAAAAAATTATATGATGAATTAGGTGTTAAGAATACTGTAAGAATAAGTTTATATTTCTATAATACTAAAGAAGAAATAGATAAATTAGTAAAAGTATTAAATAATAACAATATTTTAGAAGAGAGTTTAGGTATATGAATGAAGATTTAAAAAGGGAATTAATAATAGAAAACTATAATAATCCTGTTAATAAAGGATTAACTAATAATAAAGATTATATATCTATAGAAAAGAGTAATCCATCATGTATAGATCATTTTAAAATAGAAATTAAATTAAATAATAATATAGTAGAAGATATTAGATTTGATGGAGAAGCATGTGCTATATCAACATCTGCTTTATCTATATCAATATCTAAATTAATAGGTAAAACTAAAGAAGAAGCACTTAATATAATAGATAATTATAATAAAATGATTATGAATGAAGAATATGATTCTAAGGTGCTTGAAGAATTAGAAATATATAAAGATATATCAAAACAACCTGCAAGAGTTAAATGTGCTACTATAGGTATTAATGGTATAAAAGATATTTTAGAAAAAAATTAAATTATACTAAATTTATTAAATAAATAAGAAAATCTAACAAGATTTTCTTATTTTTTATTTTTATTAAAATTATTGAATTAATTGAATGACAAAAATACTATTTTGGTCATTTGTAATATACAAAATATTAATGTATTATGCCTTTGAAAGGAGAAAAATTATGTTAAATCAAATAGTTTTAGTAGGGAGATTAGTAAGAGACCCTGAACTAAAAGAAAGTGAGAATGGTTCACCATTCACTACAGTTACTCTAGCAGTACCTAGATCATATAAAAATATTGATGGAGAATATGATACTGATTTCATTGATTGTAGACTATGGGATGGAATTGCACAAAATGCAAATGAATTCTGTAAAAAAGGTGATCTTTTAGGAGTAAAAGGAAGAATAGAAACTAGAAATGTAGAAAAAGATGAAAAAGTTACTCATGTTACAGAATTAATCGCAGAAAAGATAACATTCTTATCATCTAGTAAAAGTAAAAAAGAGGCAGAATAAAATCTGCTTTTTTTGTGGTATAATTATAATGGTGATTATATGATAAAAGACATCATAACTAAAAAAGATAATGGTCTAGAATTAACTAAAGAAGAAATAGAATATGTAGTTTCTAATTATGTTAATGGTAGTATTTCTGATGAAGATATGACATTACTATTAAATGCTATTACAAAAAATAGTATGTCTATAGAAGAAACATATGATTTAACTATTGCTATGCTTAATTCTGGAGATAAAATAGATTTATCTTCAATAGAAGGTATCAAAGTAGATAAACATTCTACTGGAGGTATAGGAGATAAAACTTCTTTTGTAGTACTTCCTTTAGCAGCATCTCTAGGAGTAAAAATAGCTAAGATGAGTGGAAGAGGTCTAGGTTTTACTGGAGGTACAATAGATAAACTTGAATCAATTCCAGGATTTAAAACAAGTATTTCTACTAATGATTTTATAAAAGAAGTTAATGATATAAATATGGCAATTGTTTCACAAACAGAGAACTTAGTGCCTGCTGATAAAAAGATATATGCTTTAAGAGATGTAACAGGTAATGTAGAATCAATACCTTTAATAGCATCTTCAATTATGTCTAAAAAATTAGCATCTGGATCAGATAAAATAGTATTAGATGTAAAAGTAGGTAAAGGTGCTTTTATGAAGAATATTGAGGATGCTAAAAGATTATCTAGAATAATGGTAGATATAGGAAATAAACATGGTAAAGAAACTATAGCTATTCTAACTAATATGGATTATCCTTTAGGTAATGCTGTTGGTAATTCACTTGAAGTAGAAGATGCTATTAAAACTTTAGAGGGTAAAGGAGATAAAAACTTTACTAATCTATGTATAATACTAGCATCATACATGGTATCCTTAGCAAAATCTATTTCAATAGAAGATGCAATTGATATGGTGAAGACTAATCTATATAATGGTGAAGGTCTTAAAAAGTTTAAAGAATTTATTAAGTATCAAGGTGGAGATTTATCAAAGTTAGAAACTAATTATGGTATAGAGATTTATTCTAGAAAGTCTGGATATATAACTGATATAGATACTATGAAACTTGCTATGTTAGTTAGAAATTTAGGGGCAGGAAGAATAAATAAAGATGATTCTATTGACCATACTGTAGGAGTAGAATTATTTAAACATATTAATGATAAAGTAGAGGAAAATGATCTACTATTAAAAGTATATACTGATGACATAGTTAACAAGTTAAAATACTTAAATTTATTCACTATAAGTGATAATAAAATTGAAGATATAAAAATAGTCTTAGATATTATAAAATAGACTATTTTTTTTACTTTTTTTGTTTAATAATTCTTGTATTTTTGGTATAATACTTATAATGAGCATCAGGAGGGTTTATGGATACTAAATTAAAATTATTTTTAGACAAGATTAATTTAAAAGAAGAAGATTTTAAGTATTTTAATGTGGCTAAATTAGAAAAAATTAAATGCTCTTCTGATAAACTTAATTGGAATTTTATTATCGATACTAATGATTTATTACCTCTTGATGTAATTAAGTATATGGATGAACATATAAAAGATGGCTTTAAAGAGTTAAAGACTGTTACATATACTATTGTTCCTAAAGAGAGTTATAATGTTGCAATTAATAATTATTATCCATATGTTATATCAACACTAGGACTTAGTTCTATGATGGAAAGTTTATTTAAAGATAAATTAATTAAATTTACTACAGATGGTTTAGTTATTGAAGTAGATAATAAAGCCATGGAACAAGTATTAAATAATAATATGTCTAAGATTAAATCTAAATTAAAGTCTATGGGATTTGATGTAGATTTAAAGATAATTATAAATGAAACTGATATTAAGAAAGAAATACTTGAAGATAAAAATATAGATGTATCTAAGATAGTTAAACCTGAAGTTAGAGAAAAGAAAAGAGAAGCAATGAAGATTGCTTCTACTAAGCAAATTGATGAAAAGGCTATTTTAGGCAGAGAAATATCTTCTGATAATATATCTGGTTTAAGTAATTTAGATCAAGATATGGAAGATGTTACAGTAGAAGTTAAAGTATTTGATAAAGAATTATTTGAATCTACTAAGACAGTATTTAAGATAATTACTTTAAAAGTAACTGATAATAGTGATAGTTTCTTAGTAAAAGTATTTTTTAAGAATCAAGAAGATTTTGAAAGAATAGATGCTAAATTAAAAATAGGTAATTGGTATAGAATTAATGGTAATATTAAGTATGATGATTTTGCTAGAGATTTTGTATTAAATGCTAATAATATAATGGATATAGATACTAAAGATGTAACTATTAATGATGAAGCAGAAGAAAAAAGAATAGAACTTCATGCACATACTATGATGAGTCAAATGGATGGGTGCGTTACTGTTGAAGATTTAATTAAGACTGCTAAAAGATGGGGACATAAAGGTATTGCTATTACTGATCATGATGGAGTTCAAAGTTTCCCTAATGCATTTAATATGGTTCGTGATATGAATAAGAATCTAGGTGAAGGGGAAGAACCATTTAAAGTTATATATGGGGCAGAACTTACTATGATTGATGATAATGTTGATATAGTAGTTAGACCTAGTGAAGATAAATTAAAAGGTACTACATATGTTGTATTCGACTTAGAAACAACTGGATTTAATGCTGGTGGAGCAGACTCTATTATTGAAATAGGTGCTTGTAAAATGAAGGATGGAGAGATCCTTGAAGTTTATGATGAATTAATTAATCCGGGGCATCCATTAAATCAAAAGATTACTGATATAACTCATATTACTGATGATATGCTTAAAGATAAAGATAATGAAGAAAATGCTGTAAAGAGATTTATTGAATGGGTAGGGGATCTACCAATGGTAGCTCATAATGCAAAGTTTGATACTTCATTTATTAAGATGGCATATCAAAAATATAATCTAGGAGAATTTACTAATCCTGTTATCGATACTCTTGAACTTAGTAGAGCACTTGATAAAGGAGAAGCAAGACATTCTCTTAGTGCAATTACTAAAAGATATAATGTTGAATTTGATGAAGAAGGACACCATAGAGGAGATTATGATGCTAAAGGTACTGCTTTAGTACTTCATAAGATGCTTCAAAAATGTATTAATAATAACATGACTAAGATTAGTGATTTAAATAACTTAGTATCAAAAAATGAAATTCATAAATATGGTAAAGAACATCATATTAATGTTCTTACATTAAATAAAAAAGGCCTTAAAAATTTATTTATATTAATATCACTTGCTAATACAAAATATCTATATAGAACACCAAGAATACTTAGAAGTGAAATAGAAAAATATAGAGAAGGTTTATTAATAGGATCTGGTTGTTATGAAGGTGAAGTATTTACTGAAGCTTCTACTAAAAGTGATGAAGAATTAACTAATATAATTAATTTCTATGATTATGTAGAAGTACAACCACTTGATTGTTATTGTCATTTAGTACCAGGAGTATTTGCTAATGATGCAGAACTTCTTGATAATGTACAAAAGATTATTAGAGTTACTAAAGCTGCTGGTAAATTAATATGTGCTACTGGAGATGTACATCATTTAAATAAAGAAGATAAGATTTATAGAGAAATAATTATTAATCAAAAAGTACCTGGTAGAGGAAGACATCCTTTAACTAGAGGTAATGGTAAAATACCATCAAATCATTTTAGAACTACTAATGAAATGTTCGAAGATTTTAGTTTCTTAAGTAAAGAAGAAGCAAAAGAATTAATTATAGATAATCCTAAAAAGATACTTGATAAAGTAGAAGTATTTGATGTTATAGTACAAACTGGTGGAGTACCATTTTCTCCAAGAGTAAAATCTGATGATGGGAAAGAATACTTAGATTGCCCTAAAGAAGTAACTAATATAGTTTATTCTAAGGTTGAAGATTGGTATGGTAATCCACTTCCTCATAATATTGAAGAAAGACTAGGTACTGAATTATATGGAGATATAGTTTTAAAAAGTGTTAGATATTTCTTAGAAAAAGAAAATAAAAATAATGATGAAGAAGCATTTAAAGAATTACATAGAGTTATTACATCTGGTAAAGATAATGTATTTGATTTAGTTAGAAAATATATTAAAGAAACTTCTGAAGAAGAATTAGATGATAAAGCATTAGATAAAGCTGTTAAGAAAGCATTAGGTGGAGTAATAGGAGCAGGATTTGATCCAATATACTTAATTGCTCAAAGACTTGTTAGAAAGTCTAATAATGATGGATTCTTAGTAGGTTCAAGAGGATCTGTTGGTTCATCATTTGTAGCAACAATGTTAAATATTACTGAAGTTAATCCACTTCCACCACATTATAGATGTCCTAAGTGTAAACATAGTATCTTTAATGATGAAGAAGGTAATGCTTTAGGAAAAACATATGCTTGTGGATTTGATATGCCATTTATCAAATGTCCTAAATGCGGTGAAGATATGATTAAAGATGGGCAAGATATTCCATTTGCTACATTCCTTGGATTTAATGCAGATAAAGTACCAGATATAGACTTAAACTTCTCAGATTTAAACCAAGCTGCTATTCATGAATATACTAAAGTATTATTTGGAGTAGATAATGTTTATAGAGCAGGTACTATTGGTACAGTTGCAGATAAAACAGCTTATGGTTTTGTAAGAGGATATTTTGAAGATAGAGGTATAAATAAAAAGTCAATTGAAGTAGAAAGACTTGCTAGAGGATGTACAGGTGTTAAAAGAACAACTGGACAACATCCAGGAGGTATAGTAGTTATTCCGGATTATATGGATGTATATGATTTTACACCATATCAATTCCCAGCAGAGGATCCAACTTCTGCTTGGAGAACTACACACTTTGATTATCATAAGATTGAAGAAGATGTATTAAAATTAGATATACTTGGGCATTCTGATCCAACACAGCTTAGAATGATTCAAGATCTAACTAAGACAGATGTTACTAAAGTACCACTTGATGATAAAGATACAATGGGATTATTCCTTGGAACTAAAACACTTGGAGTAACACCAGAACAAATTCTTTGTAATACAGGAACTCTTGGTATTCCAGAATTTGGTACTAGATTTACTGTTCAAATGGTTGAGGATACTAAACCAACAACATTTGGAGAATTAGTTAAGATATCAGGACTATCTCATGGTACTGATGTTTGGCTTGGTAATGCACAAGAATTAATTAAGAATAAAGTAATTCCATTTAGTGAATGTATTGGATGTCGTGATGATATTATGGTTTATCTAATGCATCATGGACTAGAACCAATTAAAGCATTTAAGATAATGGAATTCGTTAGAAAAGGTAAAGCAAGTAAACCTAAAGAAAAAGATACTTGGTTAGGATATGAACAAATACTTAAAGATGCAGGTATTGCTGATTGGTATATTGAATCATGTAAGAAGATAAAATACATGTTCCCTAAAGCACATGCTGCTGCATATGTAACTTCTGCATTTAGAATTGCTTGGTATAAAGTTCACATGCCTGTTTACTTTTATGCATCATGGTTAACAAGTAAAGCTGCAGATGTAGAAGTAGCTACTATGATAAAAGGTTATGATGCAATTAAAGAAAGATTAATAGATATCAATAATAAAGGTAGAGATGCTTCTAAGAAAGAACAAGATGTTGAAGAATCATTACATGTATGTCTAGAAGCTACTGCAAGAGGAATTAAATTTCTTCCAGTATCACTTTACGAAAGTGAAGCTACTACTTATGTAGTAAAAAGTGAAACAGAGATTATTCCACCATTTAACTCAATTGAAGGTCTTGGAGAAACAGTTGCTAAAAATATAGTAGCAGAAAGAAATAAGAAGAAATTCTTATCAATCGAAGATGTTCAAGTAAGAGCAAAGATATCAGAAACATTAATTGATAATATGAAATTAATGGGTATCTTTGATGGTATGGATGAATCAAATCAATTAAGTTTATTTTAAATAGAAAGGGAATAAATATGGATATAAAGAAGAGAATAGATACATTAATTAATGAAATTAATAAAGCTAGTTATGAGTATTATGCTTTAGATAATCCTAGTATGACAGACCAAGAATATGATGATAAATATAATGAACTTATTAGACTTGAAGAAAAGTATCCTGAACTTAAAAGAGAAGATTCTCCAACTAATAGAGTTGGGGGAGAAGCTATTGATAAATTTGAAAAGGTTACTCATAATACTCCAATGCTTTCATTTGATGATATATTTAATAGTGAAGAAATAGAATTATTTGATGAAAGAATCAAGAAAACTATTAAGAATCCAGAATATACTCTAGAACCTAAGATGGATGGTTTATCAGGATCATTAACTTATAAAGATGGTGTCTTGGTGAGAGCAGCCACTAGAGGTGATGGAGTAACTGGAGAAGATATTACTATTAATGTTAAAACTATTAAATCAGTACCATTACATTTATCTAAAAAAATAGATATAGAAGTACGTGGAGAAATCTATATGTCTAAATTATCTTTTGAACGTGCTAATATAGAAAGAAGAAAAAATAATGAAAAAGAATTTGCTAATCCTAGAAATGCTGCAGCAGGTTCTGTAAGACAATTAGATAGTAAGATAACAGCTAAAAGAAATCTAGACTTTATGGCATATTTTATTCCTAACCCTGAAAAATATGGTATTAAGACTCAGAAAGAAAGTTTAGATTTCTTAAAAGAATTAGGATTTAAAACTAATTATGAATTAAATAGTTTGGTTCATAATTCTAAAGAAATAGAAAAGTATATTGAAGAATTAGGAAGTAAAAGAGAAAGTCTTCCATTTGCAATAGATGGAGTAGTTATTAAAGTTAATAGTTTAGCTGATGAAGATGAATTAGGATTTACTGCTAGAGTACCAAGATGGGGTATAGCATATAAATTCCCAGCACTTGAAGTATTAACTAAATTAAATAAAATAGTATTTACTGTAGGTAGAACTGGTAAAATTACTCCTAATGCATATTTTGATACAGTACACGTTGATGGATCACTTGTATCAAAAGCAACACTTCATAATAGTGATTATTGTATTGAAAAAGATATTAGAGTAGGAGATATTATTTCTATTAGAAAAGCAGGAGATGTAATCCCAGAAGTAGTTGAAGTTAAACTTGATAGAAGAGATAAAGAACTTGAACCATTTAAGATGATAGATAAATGCCCTATATGTAATACAGAGTTAATTAGGAAAGATGCTAATCACTTCTGTCCAAATGAAAATTGCCCTGCTAGAAATATAGAAAAATTAATTCATTATGCATCAAGAGATGCAATGAATTTTGATGGATTTGGAGAAAGAATAATTGAAGATTTCTATAATATGGGGTATATAAATAATTTCTCAGACTTTTATGATTTAGGTAAATATAAAGATGAATTAATGACTCTTGAAGGATTTGGAGAAAAGAGTATTAATAATTTACTTGAAGCTATAGAGAAAAGTAAAAATAATAGTTTAGAAAGATTAATATATGCATTAGGTATTAGATATGTTGGTAAAAAGACTGCTAAAATATTTGCATATATGTTTAATGATTTAGATGCATTTATGGCTAGTGATTATGATAAATTAAAGAATATTAATGAAATAGGGGAAATAATTGCTAAGTCAGTTGTAGATTACTTCAGTGATGAAGATAATTTAAAAGAAATAAATAAATTAAGAAATTTAGGTATTAATTTTAAATATTTTGGTACACAAATAGATACAAGTAATGATAAAATAAATAACAAAACTTTTGTTATTACTGGTACTTTATCTAAACCAAGAGATTATTATAAAGAAATATTAGAATCTCTAGGAGGTAAAGTTACTGAATCAGTTACTAAGAAAACAGATTATGTTTTACTAGGAGAAAATCCAGGTAGTAAATATGATAAAGCTAAAGAATTAAATATTACTATTATTAGTGAAGATGATTTTAATGATATGATTTAGAATTATCTTGGGAGGTTTGGTTATGAGATATATAATGAACATTAGCCTAGATAGAGAATTAAAACAAGATTATTATAAAATCGAAAAAAGTGAGAATGATGAAAATGTTTTACGTATATATATTTATACAAATGGAGAATCAGTTTTAGATTTTAAAAAGATGAGTTATATAACTTTTAATAAAAATAGTAAGCAAAACGAAGATGTAATAAAGGCATTTAAATCAAAAAGAGGTTTTAGAAATAATACTAACCAAGTTTATGTAAGTCTAGCTGAATCTAAATTTGATTATGAAAACACC
Source organism: Caryophanales bacterium (assembly GCA_016290885.1). Classification (GTDB taxonomy): domain Bacteria; phylum Bacillota_I; class Bacilli_A; order RF39; family UBA660; genus RUG13038. The sequence goes on from JAEEVN010000012.1 coordinate 23,543, forward strand.
AAAGAGCAAAATGAATTTTTAGCTAATTTTCTAAGAAGAAATTCAGTTCTTTTAAAAAAGAGAGTATTTGTAGATATAGGTTCTCCTAAATATGATAAAGAAGGAGTAGATTTAGTTAGTCCATTTAAGGGTATGAGCAGTGTCCTTGTCTCAATAGAAGATCAACAGTTTTATTGTACAGCAGATGAAATAACTGCTACGTATGAATTAGTTAATGCAATAATGAAAAAATTAGAGGGGCATGAACTTTTTACATTTGAAAAAATGTTATATGCTTTTGATATTATAAGAACTAATTTTGCATTTGATGAAAAATATAGTAAGTTAGTGGATAAAGTATTAAGATGTTATGATGATCCATCTACACTTTATACTATTATGTATAAACTAGTATTAGATAGATTAAATGTTAGTAATTTATATTCAGTAGCAACATTTCAAACAAGTGATTTTGGAAATTATGAACGTGGAATAAATATTGCATATGTTGATGATCAAGATGCTGGTGTTAATGGAATATACTTTTTTGATTTAGCACATAAAAGTAAATATTCTTTTAATAAAACTTTTCCGGGTAATACTGATAGAGGATTATATCTAGAAAATTATATAAATAATTATGCTGCTTTTTGTAAGACAAAAGGTTTCATGATAGATGAATTATCACTTGAATATGAATCTCTACTCGATGAAGCGGATGAACACCTTGTTTCTACGATTGAACTTGATATACAAGAAAATGGAATGAAAGGTTTTCTTAGTAATAGTTTTCTGCTTAATACAATAGCTAGATTAGTAGATGGAGAAGTTCTTTTTAATCCTAAGAAAAAGTTTAGCAAATCAGAATTAGATGAAATAGGTATGAATATTGAAAGATTTGCTGATTTATTTGGTAGAGATATAAATGGTGAAACATTCTTAGATGCATTATTTAATGTTAGAAAATTAGAATATATATCAAACAGAAGATTATTTCCTTTAGATGATAAGAATCTAAGAGAATGTATGCTTAATTCGTCATTTACATTTTCTACATTAATAGAAAATTCTGATTTATCTGAATATGAATTTGTAGACTTATTCGAAGATGTATTTTCAGATACAATGGAAAAGCAAGGGTATGAAAAAGAAATTAAGAAATTACATTTAATTATGAAGCAAGAAGAAACTCCTAAAGATGATGATAAATAAAAAAATTCAAAATATTTTGAATTTTTTTTATTTTTAGGGGGAATTTTTATTTTTTTCTTCGAATATATAATATGAAGGAGGAAAAATGAAAAAGATATTCAAAATGTTATTATGCTTAAGCATAATGCTAATATTTGGAATAAAAGGGGTAAAAGCAGATATTGGGGATCATGTTACTTTAACAAAAAATGAATTAGATGGTGTATGGGCATATCACTATCTAAATGGAGATATGTGGATTTATATAAATCTACCACTTAGATATGCTAATGATAAATTAGTATATTGTATTGAACCAGATGTAAGAATTACTACAAGCGATTATATAATATATGATTTTAATAGATCTGGATATAGTGAAGAAGGTAAAAGAAAAATGGAATTAATATCATATTATGGATATAGATATGATAATCATAATGATCTTAAATATTATATTGCCACACAAGATTTAATATGGAGAATGTATGCAGGAGCAGATATTCGTTGGACTAAAGGAGGAGAATATGGTGAAGAAATAGATATATCAAAAGAAAAGAATGAGATACTTGATTTAATAAGTAAACATAATGTATTACCAAGTTTTAATGATTCTATAAACGAAATTAAAATTAATGAAACTAAAGAATTTATAGATACTAATGGAGTATTAAATAATTATGATTTAGAATATTCTGATAACTTAGAAATAACAAAAGAAGATAATAAATTAATTATTACTCCAAAAAAACAAGGAGAATATATAATTAATTTTATTCATAAAAAGAATTATGAAAGTGAAACATTATTATATGATAACTTTAGTACATTGACTCAATCAGTTGCAGCATTTGGAGCACCTACATTAATTAATGGTAGTATGAAAATAAATTCTAAAATAGATATAAATATTTATAAGAAAGATAAAGATACTAATGAATTAATATTAGATGAAGGTAATAAAGTAAAGATTAAGAATCTAGATACAGATACATATATAGGAGATATATATGAATTTGAAAATGGTAAATTAACCTTAACTCTAAAAGAAGGTAATTATAAAATAGAAGAAATATCTTCTAGTTATTCATATAGTATTAATGATGGGCTTAGTTTTTCTATATCAAAAGATGATATTACTAAGGATATAGATTTCTTTAATGAAAAAATTAAATGTGAAATAGTGGTATTTAGTACATCAGGAGATATTAAGTTAGATAGTGATTTTGAAGTATATGACTTAAATGGCAATTTAGTATATAAAGGTAGAACTACTGATGGGGAAACTAAATTCTATTTAGAATATGGTAATTATATAGTTAAAGAAATTACAGTTCCAAATGGTTATATATTAAATGATAAAGAAATAAATTTAGAAGTAAATGATATTACATGTGCATCTAGAGTAACATTTAATAATGATAAAGTAATAATGCCTATTACTTCTAAAGAATGTAATATATCTTATTTAATATTATTCTTTTTAAATATAATTGGATATGTATTTACTAAAAAGATTAATTAAAATATTTATATTCTTTTCTTTATTTATATTTTTTATACCAGTTGCAAAGGAAATAAATATAAAAAAGAAAGTAGAAAAGGTTATAAAAGAAGATAATATTAATAATGAATATTTAGGGTATATTTATATTCCTAAATTTAATTATAAAAATTTAATTAAAGAAGGGACTGAAGCTTTAGATAATAATTTAATAGAACTTACAAATTTTTCTGATAAGATTGGATATAATAAAATAATACTTGCAGGACATAATAATAAATATGTTTTTAATAAGATATATAATTTAGATATAGAAGATCAAATTATTATTAGTGATTTTAATGTAGATTATAATTACAAAGTAAATGAAAGAAAAATAATTAAAGTTGATGATTTTTCTTTCTTTAATGAAGATGGATTATATCTAATTACTTGTACAAGTAATAATCAAGAAAGATTTGTAATAAAAGCAAAAAGAGAGTATTAACTCTCTTTTTATGATATAATATTTTTGGTGATCGATATGTATTGTAAAAAATGTGGTAGAAAAATGGATGATGATAAGTCATTTTGTAATTACTGTGGGCAAGATAAGGAAGATATTGTATTAACTGGTGATGCAAGTAAAGATTCTGCTGCTAAAACTGATTATAGAACGCTTGGTGGATTATGCATTATAATATCTATTTTTATTCCTCCAATAGGATTAATAATGTCAATTATTTATCTTAGTACTATGAAAAAGAATACAACTATGGGTAATAAAGAAGCAGGCAAAAAGAGATTTATAATTAGTATTATTATTTCTTTAGCATGGATAATAATTCCTATGCTTATTGGAATTGTTAGATTAATTATATCTGCTATTGCGGGGTAATATGTTAAAAATAGGTAATATAGAACTAAAAAATAACGTTGTACTTGCTCCTATGGCAGGAGTATGTAATAGTGCTTTTAGAAGAATAGTTAAAGAATATGGAGTAGGCTTAATAGAAGCGGAAATGGTATCTGATAAAGCATTAGTTTATGATAGTGAAAAAACTAAAAAAATGCTTTATATGACTCCTGAAGAAAGACCTATATCACAACAAATATTTGGTAGTGATAAAGAAAGTTTTGTAATAGCTGCTAAAAAAGTATATGAACTTATGAAACCAGATATTATAGATATTAATATGGGGTGCCCAGTTCCTAAAGTAGCAGTTAAATCACAAGCAGGCGCAGGATTACTAAAGCATCCAGAAAAGATTAAAGAAATAGTTAAAGCAGTAGTAGAGGCAGTACCATGTCCAGTAACAGTTAAAATTAGAAGTGGATGGGATAAAAATTCTATTAATGCAGTAGAAGTAGCTAAAATAATTGAAGAAGCAGGTGCTTCTGCAATTACAGTTCATCCAAGAACTAGAGCACAAGGTTATGATGGATTATCTGATTGGAATATAATAAAAGAAGTAAAAGAAAATGTAAGTATTCCAGTAATAGGGAATGGAGATATTAAATCACCAGAAGATGCTAAAAGAATGATTGATGAAACTAAATGTGATGGAGTAATGATAGGTAGAGCATCACTAGGTAATCCATACCTATTTAAACAAATAATTACTTATCTAGAAACTGGAGAAAAATTACCAGATTTAACTCCAATTGAAAAGATAGATTTAGCACTTAAACACTTAGAATATTTATCAGAAATTAAGCCTGAAAAAACTGCAGTACTAGAAATGAGAACACATGCTGCATGGTATATAAAAGGATTAAATAAAAGCGCTGAAATAAAAAGAGAAATATTTAAATGTCAAAAAAAAGATGAATTAATTAAAATATTAGAAGAATACAAGAAAAAATTATAGAAATATGATATAATTTAATAAATTTGAGGTGAAATTATGAGAGAATTAAGTGAACAAGAGGTAATAAGAAGAAATAAGCTTGAAGAAATAAGTAAAGTTTATAATCCTTATCCTGCTAAATATGAAAGAACTAACACTTTAAAAGAAGCTAAAGAATTAGCTGATGGAACTAAAGATGTTAAACTTTGCGGTAGAGTAGGATTTGCTAGAAAAATGGGTAAATTATCTTTTGTTAAAATAAAAGATTTAGAAGCAAATTTTCAATTAGAATTTAGAGAAGATATATTAGGTGAAGAAAAATATGATTTCTTTAAAAGATTAATAGATTCAGGAGATTTTATTGGAGCTAAAGGAGAAATATTTACTACTCAAACTGGAGAAAAAACTTTAAGAGTAGAAGAATTTACTTTCTTAGGTAAAGCATTAAGACCACTTCCAGAAAAGTTCCATGGACTTCAAGATACTGAACTTAAATATAGAGAAAGATATGTAGATTTAATAACTAATGAAGAATCTAGAAAAGTATTCTTAGGAAGAAGTAAATTCTATTTGTTTGTTAGAAATTATTTAGATAAAAATGGTTTCTTAGAAGTAGAAACTCCAATTATACAAACTAGTGTAAGTGGAGCAACTGCTAAACCTTTCTTTACTCATTATAATGCACTTGATTTAGATTGTAATTTAAGAATAGCACCAGAATGTTATTTAAAGGAATTAATCGCTGGTGGTTATGATAGAGTATATGAAGTAGCAAAATGTTTTAGAAATGAAGGAATGGATCCACAACATAATCCAGAATTTACTCAAGTAGAATGGTATGCTAGTTATTGGGATTATGAAGATAATATAGTATTCTTTGAAGATTTCTTAAAAGAAGCATTTACTTATTTAACAGGTTCTCCAATAATTACTTACCAAGGTAATACTCTTGATTTTAGTAAACCTTTTGAAAGAGTTAATTATGTGGAAAAGATGAGAGAAATATTAGGATTTGATTTCTTAAATGAAACTGATATTAATGAATATAAATCTAAAGTAGTAGAAAAAGGATTCTTTACTGAAAAAGATATGGCTGAATATAAATCTATTAGTCAGTTAACAGATTTCTTATATAAGAAATTATTACGTGCTAATATAGTTGGACCAGTAGTAATGTATAATTATCCAGCTAGTTTAAAACCACTTGCAAGAAGAAATGATGAAGATAGTAATATAGTTGATTGTTTCCAAGTAGTAGTATGCGGTGCAGAAGTATGTAATGCATATTCAGAACTTGTTGATCCAGCAATTCAAAGAAGTACTTTTGAAGATCAATTAAAAGCTAAAGAAGCTGGAGATGATGAAACTATGGATTTAGATGAAGATTATCTATTATCTATGGAACAAGGTATGCCACCAATAAGTGGACTTGGTTTTGGTATAGATAGATTAATGATGCTTGCATTTGATCAAGCATCAGTAAGGGATGTAATCTTATTCCCAACTATGAAACCAAATAAATAGGAGAGATATGGATAAAAGAACAATGATTACATCAATAGTAATGATGATATTAATAAGTGTATTAATATTTGCTGCATACTTTTATGTAAAATATCATGGTTAAACAAAAATATGCGTTACGCATATTTTTTTTATTCTTTTCTTTTTATTTTATGCTATAATTTATATAGGAGATTAGAGGTGAGCATAAGAATTCAAAGAAATTTAAAAATATTAGAAGGAGGAAAAAATGAAAAAGTATAATGTTTTTAAAATTTTAACTATTGTTATATTATTATCAATGGTTTTATCTTATTTTATTCCTGGATCTAACCTTAGTTATGCTGGTTTAGAAAAAGGAACAATCATCCCAGTTACATTTGCTAATTTATTTAGTAATGGTATTACTACTGTTAGTGCTTTAATTACTACAATAATATGGGTACTTGTAATTGGAGTATTCTACTTTGTTTTAAAGAAAACAGGTAAATATGAAACTCTTGTTGAAAATACAGCATCAGTTTTTGATACTAATAGAGGACTATTTGTAGTTATTACAGTATTTGCTCTTGGATTAGTAACATTATTTAGTGGAGATTTATTAGCTATGCTAATATTTGTACCATTCCTATATGATGTACTTACTAAATTAGGATTTAGTAAATTAAGTAGTATATTAGCTACTATAGGATCAGTAATCCTAGGATTTAGTGGATCTACATATACTTATTATATTAATCAATATATGTCATTAACAGTTAAAGATAATTTAACTGCAAAAATAACTATTGGATTAATAGGATTAGTATCAATTGTAGCATTTATTTTAGTATTTAATAAAAATAAAAAATTAAATGGTGAAATTAGAAAATCTACAATGAAGAAAATGCTTCCATTATATATTACATTTATATTATTATTTGTATTTGTAGTATTAGGATTTATTAATTGGAATGCATATTTTGGATTTAAAGGATTTGAAACATTCTTAGAAAATCTAAGAGAAGCTAAAGTTTCAGGTGTATCAATATTTGATGCAGTATTTGGAGCAACTATTGTTCCATTTGGGCAATGGCAAACTTATAATTTAGGTGTATTAGTAATGTTTGCATCTATATTATTATCTTTAATCTACAGATTAAAAATTAATGATTTCTTTGAAGCATTTGGAGAAGGACTTAAAAAAGCATTCCCTTATGCAATTATTATTACACTTGCTAACTTAGTATTAGTTAATGTTTATTCTTCAGGAATATTCTATACTATATCTATTGCAATAACTGGTAAAACAATTAACTTATTTACTGGTTCGCTAACAAGTATGCTTTCATCTATTGCATATCCAGATTATGGATATTCAGCTCAATTTACTCTAACATCTCTTATGGGAACAACAGCAACAGGTTATCAAGCATTATTTGCTATAACATACCAAGCAATTTATAGTCTATTCTTATTAATATCTCCAACAAGTATATTACTATTATTTGCATTATATAAGACAGATACTAGATATATTGATTGGATTAAATATATTGGTAAATACTTCTTAGTATTATTACTAGCATATTTATTAGTAATAGCAATATTCTTAAAAGGATTTAATACTCCAACTATTATATTTATGTTAGCTATATTAGTAGTATTAGCATTCATAATAGTAGCATTTAAATCTAAAAAAGAATCTAAAGAGATAAAAGAAGAGCCAAAAAAAGAAGTAAAAAAAGATAATAAAAAAACAAATAAAAAATAATGGTTAAAACCATTATTTTTTTATTCTTTTTTCTTGATTATTATACCTGTATATTATATAATCTATAATAGGGAAAGTATATGATGAAAGGTAAAAAAAACTACACTATTTTATTATATATACCGTATTGTATATTTTCTCTTTTAATAAGTAAGAAAAAGAGGTAGTTGTATGAAAAAAATATTAAACAACAAAATATCAAATTTAATAAAGGTGTTAGTAGCAGTATTAGCACTTTTTCTCTTTAATATAGATAAAGTAAAGGCAGATGTTTTGTATTCTAAGAACTATGGATATACAGGTAATTATGAAACATTTACAGCACCTTATACTGGCGATTATAAGATTGAATTATGGGGAGCTGCTGGAAGTGACCGTGGAGGAAAAGGTGGAGCAGGAGCTTATACTTCTGGAATAATTAGATTAACAAAAGGTGAAACAATATACATTTATGTTGGAGGATATGAAACAACATTTAATGGTGGATATAAAAATGGAATGGGTGGTAACGGCGGAACCGGTGGAGGAGCCACAGACGTTAGACTTGTTTCAGGAGCATGGAATAATACACAATCATTAGCATCACGTATTATGGTTGCTGCCGGTGGAGGAGGTTCTGGTTATGCCAGTGCTGGTGGAGCTGCCGGAGCATTGACAGGATTTACAGGTGCTAAATGGAGATATGACTGGTATGGTGGCGGTGCAACTCAAACATCAGGAGGATCTGGTGGAGCAGGAAGAGCAGGAAATGCTGGTCAATTCGGAATTGGTGGAAATCAATCTGGTGCAGCCTCAGGTGGAGGTGGCTACTACGGTGGTGGTGGAGGTCATGGACAAGTAAACTATGACCACGCATCAGGAGGTGGTGGATCATCATACATTTCGGGTTATAAAGGATGTGTTGCTATTAAAGCGGCTGATGATATAACACCTAAAGAAGGGTGTGCAAACGGAACAACAAATGTAGAATGTTCATATCACTATTCTGGCAAAAAATTTACAAGTGCTGTAATGTATGCTGGTAATCAATCAATGCCAAATACTGCAGGTACAGGAACAATGACAGGTAATGGTGGAGCAGGTTATGCAAAAATATCATTAAATTCAAGTAAAGACATGTTATCTGATATGTCAGTAAATAAAGGTTCATTAGTTGAAGATTTTTATCCTACTGAGACAGAATATACATGGATAATACCAAAAGGTGTAGATTTATTAACTGATGAGGATATCAATGCAACTGCATACTATAATACTTCTCAAGTTATAATTCCTGAAGAGATTCCTTTTGAACAAGACGGAGATTCTTTTGATATTAAAGTAATTGGTGATGATGAAACAAGAAGAACTTATACAGTAACAATGCAAAGATATGTATCAAATGATGCAACTTTATCAAGTCTTGCTAGTGATCAAGGAATATTGACACCAGAATTCAATCCTAATACTACAACATATACTTTAGAATTTATGGATGATTTAGATAGTA
>JAEEVN010000027.1 GCA_016290885.1 Caryophanales bacterium
TAAAATACAAGAAATTCAGAACCAAATAAATGAAAGTAATAGAAAGAAAAGGAAAAAACTTATTATAGGAATTACATTACTATCGATAATTCTTGTAATAGTAATTTTCAAAAATATTAGTCTTGGTTACTCGATAAAAACAATTCACTACAATCACACTAATAGAAATATCAAACTAGGAATTCCTAGAGGATCATTTTTCATAAAGAATAATGATAGAAGTTATTCGATTAGAAATCTTAGAAGTGCTAATGTAATCGAAAATGAAACGAAAAGATATTTAAAGACTTTAAAATACTCTAATTGTAACTATACCATTTATTACTATGATGAAGATAGTAACTTTTCAATTATAAACTATGATATTAAAGGTAACCTTCTATATTCTACATTATCATATGAGATTGTTGAAAATGATTATTGCATAACAAAACAATTAGAAGAATATAGTAGTAAATTAGGATATGTACGAGGTTTTCATACTCTAAATGGGGGAAAAATTGATTTTAACAGAACAGGAAATATGTTGGAAGTGTTATTTCAAGATGATTTTAAGGAATATCCCGAAGAAACTGAAAAAATAACAGATGTATATAGTTTTAAAGCTAAAATGCAAGTAAGGTATTATAAAAATATAGAAAAAATACTAGAAACTAAAAATGTAGATATGACAGTATTGGAAGAATCAATAGGACGATTTGAGATTAAAGATGATAAATTATATTATTTCAGAGAAAAAATAATAGAAAGTAAAATTAAATTACCAGAAGTATCAACATTTAGACTAGAAAATGGGAAAATGTATTTAATAGAAAACTATTTATCAGATTATGAAGATGAAATAGTTTTGAAATAGAAAGGGAAATAATATGAAGAAAAAGTATGTATTTATATTTATTGTTATAGCATTATTATTAGGCTTAGTATTCTTCTTTTTGAATAGAGAATATCCTGATGATGAAAATACACTATATTCAATAAAATTTGGAAATACTAAATTAAGATTTGAAAAATATGATGATGCATTAGGACAAAATCAAACGGTAGGAGTTGAAAAAAGTACTAATAGAGGAAAAACTTATGAAAAAATAACAGATGAGCCAATACTTGTTAGTAAGGAACCTAAATTTATATTTATTAACAAAAAATTGGGATTTGCTATATCTAAACCCAACTTAACTAAATCAAATAACTATATTGGTGTAAAAGTGACTCAAGATGGAGGAAAAACATTTACGGATGGAAAAATTAATTATGATAATCCAGATATTGATATTTTAACAATCGAAGATGTTCCATACCTAGAAGATGAAAAGTTAAAATTACCTTGCTCTATATATCAAGTTAAAGCAGATCAATCAGGTTATGAAGATCAAAAACTTACATTTATTAGCATTGATGATGGATTGACATGGAATTTAGAGCAAACAAATGAAGAGAGATATCAACAAATAAAAAACGATATTGATAAAGAAATGGAAAGATACCTCAACTTTATAGCACCAAATTGTAATAGCGATAATTCTGGTGGTTACTTAACTCATAAAGATTTAGTATACAATAATGGATATGATAAAGAAAAATTGCTTGATGTTGATTATAAATCATATTGCAAAGCATATATTAAATATAAATGTGTTGAAAAAGGAAAATGGGATTGGACTACAACAATAAGTTGTAAAGACTATACTGATAAAGAATATCAAGATTGGGCAGAACCATTTGAATCTAAAAAATAGTATGTAACTTATTAATTATATTTAACAGGAGAAATCCTGTTTTTTTATGTAGGAAAAAATTAGGAAAAATGAAAATAGTTTTCTAGGATAAAAATAGAGAATTTTTTGACATGTTTTAAATAATCAATATCCGAGATAATGATATTGAACAAAGGCCGATGTTCAGTAATTTGAAAGGAGATTAAAACATGGAAGACTATATTGTAATTTATGCAGTAGTACCAAAACATATTTATGAAACAAAATTATTAACACCAGAAGAAAAATTGATTGCTGAACGTATTATATACTTATGCAAAAAGGAAGGATATTGTTGGATAACGAATAAGAGATTATCTGAAATGTATAATATAACAATAGAAACAGCTTCAAGACATATTAAGAAATTAGAAAAGATAGGATTAATTAAATGTATTTATGATCAAAATGATAAAAATACTAGGAGGGTTATTCAATTAGTTGATAACATATGGGATAAATGGTCAATAAGAGATAAATCAAATAATCAAGAAAATATTGATTATTCAGTTACACATAATAATAAATATAATAATAGAAATAAATATAAATATAATAGTGATAAAGTTGATAAATCACCAGTTCCTTGGTGGCTTAATGAAGATATTAAATCTGAACCTGCTACTCCAGAAGAACAAGCAGAAATGGAAAGAATGATAAGAGAAATTACTGGAGAGGATAGTGATTCAGATGAATGATAAGTTAGTTTATACAGTTCATGAAGTATCTTCTATATTACACTCAAGTCCAAATTATATTTATGAATTAATTAGAAAAGGTTATTTACCAGCTATTAAATTAGGAAGTTTAAAAGTATTAAAATCTTCACTAGAAAGATTTTTAATTCAAAATGAGGGAAAAGATTTATCCAATTTATCTGATATTAAAAAGATAGTAATTGAGGTAGAAGTAAATGAGTAAAATTAATATCAGAAAAAGAGGAAACTTTTATGAATATAGAATTGAAATAGCTAAGGTAGATAACAAAAGACAATGGTTAAGTAAGTCAGGATTTAGAACTAAAGCAGAAGCTTTAGAATCTGGATCACAAGCATATACCGAATATTTAAATGCAGGTATTCCATTTAAACAATGTGATTTATCTTATTCAGATTATCTTGATTATTGGTTAGAAAATTATTGTATGAATAACCTAAAATATAATACTATTCAAACATATAAAATAATTATTAATAAGTATCTAAAAAAGAATATAGGAAAATATAAACTATCAACAATAACAAGTGTTGCTTTAAATTCATTTATAACTGATTTAGTTAATGAATATAATCATTCTAAAACATATTATAAGAATATATTAAAAGTTATTAAAGGTTCATTTAGAGATGCATGTAATTTATATGGATTTATAAAGTATAATCCAGCGCTTACATTAAGACTACCTAAAATAGAAGAAGAACTTAATAATAAAAGACATTATTATACAAATGAAGAAATAGATAAAATAATGGATAGATTTAAGGACAATGCTACATTTGTAGCATCGTTCCTAACATCATGCTATACAGGAATGAGAACTGGAGAAGTGTTTGCTCTTACTTGGGAAGATATAGATTTAAAAAACGGAATAATAAATATAAGACATAACTTATATGATAAATCTAAAGATAGTTTAGGAAGATGGTATTTAGGTACAACTAAAACTATATCTGGAACAAGACAAATTTATATTGGAAATACATTAATAACAGCTTTAAAAAACTATAAAGAAAGACAAGAATATCTTAAAGAAGTATTTGGTAAAGATTATAAATATTATCACTTAGAAACAATAACAAATGATAATGGAAAAGTTGTTGATAAAAGAATAGTTATTAACAAAGATAATGAAGAAAAATTAAACTTAGTATTTACTAATGATGATGGATCATTCTCTGGAACTGATGTTCCTAAATATCCATTTAAAATAATACATAATGAATTAGGAATAGAAAAATGTAGATTCTATGATTTAAGAGGAACATATGCAACTAAAGTATTAAATAATGGAACTAAGATTAATGATGTAGCTAATTTATTAGGACATAGAAATGTAGAAACAACAGAAAATTATTACATTACAAGTTTAGAGGATAATAGAAAGAGTGCTGTAGAATTATTTGATAAAAATAATAAATCTAATGTTATAGAAAATGTAATTAAATTTCAAATACAAGAAGGTAAATTAGTATGAATTATGCAATATTTAGAAGTGAACCTATTTATACTTTAAATGATTTAGCACAAATTGGATCACATAATAAAAGAGAGAAAAAAGCATATCAATCTAATCCTGATATAGACTTATCTAAAACAAAAGATAATGTAGAACTTGTTCCACTTAATATGAAATATGTTAAAGGCTTTTATGAAATAACTAAAGACTATAAAAAAGAACATGAAGAAAGAATGAAAACTGAAAGAGATGATAGAAAAAGAACATTTAGACAAATGGTAGATAAATCAAAAAGTGTTGTTGCAGATGAATTAGTTTTCACTGCAACACACACATTCTTTAATGATATGAGTAAGGAAGAAATTAAAAATTGGGCTGATAGATGTATGGAATTTGTACATTTTGGACTAGGATATGAAGATAATCAAATATTACATGCAACATTACATATGGATGAAAAAACACCTCATATTCATTGTGTAGTAGTTCCACTAGTTAAGAAGTTAGATAAAAGAACTAATACAGAAAGATACACAATATCTAAAAAACAATTTATACATGATAAAGAACACTTGAGTGAGTTACAAGATGAATATTGTGAATATCTAAATATGTGTGGTTTTGCTTTAGAAAGAGGAACTAAACATAGTGATAGAGAGCATATTAATATTAAAGAGTTTAAGAAACTAACTAAATCATTAACTAATGAACTAGATCTAAAAGATGATAAGTTATCAAAATCAATTAATGAATTAGAAGAAAAAATGAAATCAAATAAGACTATTATGTTTGATAAAGAATCTGTTAAAGTTAAGAAAGAAACTTTTGATAGTATGAATAAAGTAGTAGAAGAAGCAAAGAAAGTTAAAGATTTAAAACCTAAACTAAATAATGCTTATAAGAACCTTAAAGAGGTAACAAATGATTATTCAAAAATACATCAACAAAATATGAAACTAGAAGATGAAAATAGAAATTTAAAATATGAAAATACTAATTTAAGATATAAAGCATTTACTTTATCTAATACAATTGATACATTAAAAAATGTTATCAATAAAATGGCTAATTTTGTATATCATTTAGTAGCTGATGGATTAATACCTAGACATAAAGAAGATGAATTTAATGATGAATTTGAAGAGTTTATTAGTGGTAAAAAGAAGAATAAGGACAAAGACGACAGTCTTGTTCTTTAGACTATCTTTCTGACAAGATAGTAACACACTATGATATTGGCAGAGCCAATAACAATGTGTGCCAAGGATAAACCCTTTGGAATCCCATTCGAGCACCAATACTACAAACTAACGTAAGTAGTAAAGGTGCCTTTTTTATTTCAACATCTAGTTTCATAAAAAAGAAAAATACTATCGCCACTTTCATTACTTCGTAACAAAACGTGCCACGTATTTTATAATGTTAGAATGCCGTAAAATCATGATATAATATATTTAATGAAAGGAGTGATACAATGTCATATATTATTAAGGAGAATAAAGAACTTATGAATGAGTGGAATTATGATAAAAATTATAATCTTGATATTAATGTAATCACTTCTGGATCCGATAAAAAAGCTTGGTGGAAATGTTCGAAATGTGGTTATGAATGGTTAACAAAAATTAATATAAGGACTAGAGGAAGTGGATGCCCTCAATGTGCTGAAATTGCTAGAAACGAAAAAAAAGTAACACCAAAAGCAGGTGAAAGCCTAAAAGATAAATCTCCACATTTACTATTAGAATGGGATTATGAAAAAAATGATAAGAATCCTGAAAGTTATTATAATAATTCAAATTTAAAAGTCTGGTGGAAATGCAGGGTATGCAATCATGAGTGGCAAACAGCAATATCAGATAGAGTAAGAGGAAATGGATGTCCTAATTGTGCGAGAATGTTATTAGCAAGCAATAAAAAGAAACCAAATTTAGGTGAAAGTTTAGAAGAATCATTACCGGAAATTGCCACAGAGTGGAATTATGAAAAGAATAGTTTTTTACCAAGTGAATGTAAAATACATTCTAATCAAAAAGTTTGGTGGAAGTGTAATAAGGGACACGAATGGGAAGAAAGCATTAATAATAGGGCAAGAGGTCAAAAATGTCCTTATTGTATTGGAAAGAAAATTAAAAAAGGTGAAAATGACTTTAAATCTTTATTTCCAGAGATAGCTGCTGAATGGAATTATGAAAAAAATGTTTGTAAGCCAGAAGAATTCAGGCCTGCATCAAATAAAAAAGTTTGGTGGAAGTGTAACAAAGGGCACGAATGGGAAGCAACAATAAATGGTAGAACAGGTGGTACAAATTGTCCATATTGTAGTGGAAGAATTGTTATACAAGGAGAAAATGATCTCGCATCAACTTTTCCTGAATTGCTAAAAGAATGGAATTATGAAAAAAATAAAATTGATCCATCTGAAGTATCATATGGTAGTAATACTAGAGTATGGTGGAAATGCAGTAAAGGTCATGAATGGGAAACTACAGTTAGTAACAGAACAACTTTAAGAAGAGGTTGTTCAGAATGTTCAAAAGAATTAAGAACATCTTTTCCAGAATTAGCAGTATATTATTATGCAAAACAGTTATATCCTGACACAATAAGTGGTAACAGAGAGATATTAGATGGTCTAGAATTGGATATATATATTCCATCTAAAAAAGTAGCAATTGAATATGATGGTGTTCGTTGGCATAATAGTAGCGCTGCTATTGAAAGAGAAATTCGTAAAAATAA
>JAEEVN010000028.1 GCA_016290885.1 Caryophanales bacterium
TATGAAGTGGAATTAAATAATCTTCATTACATTTTGGACATAATACTTTTTCTCCATTCCATAATTTTTTCAATATTGTTCTATCTAATTCCATTCAATCATCTCCTCAAAATATCTTAATCTTACGATTACTCATAAATTTTTATTTATCGATTTTTACAAACAAAACATAGTCATTATCATACTTTAATATTATGTTTTTTTCTGATTTATCGTAAACTTCTGCATTTAATAATTCCTTTGTATTAGTTTCATTATCTAATTTAGGAACGTACTTATTAGGTATTAGTTTATCTATAACACCTATTTTTTGCGTACCACCAGCATAATCAATAACCACATTGGCCTTACCATATAATACTCCATCAAACATAACTAAAACTTCTATTGATGCATAATCAACTTTTCCTAAATCAGTAACTAATTCATAGCCATCATATTTATTGTTCTCGGATGATTTTTCTTTTTTTGTAAATCCACATCCTGTAATAGAAAATAATGTAATAAGCATTATTAAGCATAAAATAATATTTTTCTTTTTCATAAGTCCTCCTACAACTCTATTATACTATACAATTAACAAATTTTATCAGCAACTTTAATCATCGCAATATTACTATTTTCCGAATATTGTAAAAACCGTTAATTTCCAACTAAAAAACTTATCTAAATGCTTTTTTATTTCTCTTTATATTTTGTCCACACCCAACTTGGCATTTGCTAGTATTTTAGCCATCAAATCCATCTAATATCATACCACTTCCAAGATTAGCATCTTCTCTTGTAATAAATCCAAATCTTTCATAAAACTTTTCTTTACCTTTTGAAGCACCCAAATAAACTCTTACATATGGATTTTCTATTTTTATTTGATTGACTTTTTCAAGTAATTTATTCATTATTTGTGAACCTATTTTTTTATTTTGATATTTAGGAGCAACCATAACATCATGTATGTATAAAAAACAAATTCCATCTCCGATTATTCTTCCATAACCAATTATTTTATCATCATCATACACTGATACTGAATACATGGTATTCGCTAATGCTTTTTCTGATACTTTTTCGTCATAACTTCCCCATCCAACAGCATCGTATAAATAATTAAATTCTTCAATACTATTAACATTTTCTTTTATTGATATCATTTATACCTCCTAAAATCTATATTTTCTTTATCATTGTTTCCATTCTTGCATGATAATCTTTTTTATTATAAAAATTCTTACCAATATCATTGTAAGCGAATACATCAACTATTACATATTCACATCCAACTGATTTAAAGTATTCTTCCATTTTATTTATTAGTTCTTGTCCTATGCCTTTACTTCTAATTTTATTTGTAACTATTAATTCTGTGATTTCTCCTCTTTTTGGACATTTATAATCTAAATAATCATGTTTATCATAAGGAAATATGCAACCCATTATTAAACCAATTGCTTTATTGTTTTCTACTGCCAAATAACATTTACCATTATTCTTATTAACTTCTTCTAAATCTAACGCTGCCATTTTTTCTCTATATTCAGGATGAACTTGATCCAAATGATCTTTATCTATTGATACAATATATTCTTCAAGTTCAACTAATAAGTCTTTAACATCTTCTAAATATTTATCTTCATATTCTATTACTTGCATTTTTTAATCACCTCGAATACTTCAAATATAACTTTAGTATTTTTATTAAAATTAGGATCTATTTTATTAAAATAATTCATATGGCTTTCTTTCCATTCATTTAATGATTTATTCTCACCCTCTAATTTTGCTAAATCCCATGTAATATTTTTAAATTCAGTAATAACAACACTAATTGTCTTTATAAAACATATATTGCTATCTTTTGAATCTGTCAATATAGATATATCCCCAACTTTTGAAATATTATCCAATTCATATAAAGATGTAGTAGCTGTCTTTTTACCATCTAACACAAGATTAACTAATCTATCTACATCAATTCCAAAAGTCCATCTATCGGGTTTATTTAATAGAACTATCATTTTTTCTTTATTACCTAATGTGTCCGATCCTACATATTCGCCCACTATTTCAAAGCCACATTTTTCATAACATTTAACTGCCCTTTCGTTTCTTTTAAAAGGTCTTAGAACAATACAGTCACATAAGTGTTTTTCATAAATATAATTATTAACATATTTAATAATTTGTGTTCCAATTCCTCTAGATAAGTATTCCGACTCTCCAATAAATATATCATACTCATATATACTATCATATTTTTTTAATGATTCACTTTTCTTATCATCATATTTATAAATTTGAACAAATCCTATTTTATTATCATTATAATTTATAAAAAATAACTGTTGCTGATTTGCTAATAATTTATTTTTATACTTGTTTTCTATCTCTTCATATGAAAGTTTTCTTTGTTCAAACCACTCATAAATAAATTCTTGACTACACCATTTATACATTAATTCATAACTATCTTTTTTATCAGTGAAGTTAATTAAATCTATTTTGCTCATCATATCCCCAACTTTCACACATAATTATATCATGAAACCATAATAAATTTTTGCTTATATAGCCAAATATCTAAATCAAAGTAGCTCCAAAGTGGCTCCAGCCCTTATTTTGGGCCATTTTTTGCCAAAAAGAAAAACTCGTAGTTTCCTTTTATTTATAGGGCTTTACGAGTTATTTACCACAACATTGCTTATATTTCTTACCACTGCCACATGCGAGCCAAATTAGTATATTTTCCATATTTATAGTATTATGGATATTTCCTTTATTTTCAAAGGTTTGTGGACAGGTAATTTTTTGTATTTTTTGTACTATTTTTGCCATTTTTTATATAAAATATTCATCTAATGTGCACAAAATGTGCACAAATCCTAGCATATCCTATATTTTTCTTTGTCATTTATATTATATAAGATATTAATATAATTATCAAATTATTTATACTTGAGCGCCAATTATCCATTGAATCCATCCTCTAATAGTGCTGGCTCTTCTATTAACTGTTTCATCAGCCATATTAGGAATATAC
Source organism: Caryophanales bacterium (assembly GCA_016290885.1). GTDB lineage: Bacteria > Bacillota_I > Bacilli_A > RF39 > UBA660 > RUG13038. Next base: position 3,038 of record JAEEVN010000028.1, read on the forward strand.
TTTCTTATTGTTTCCTTTATCATTTCTCTCGATGGAATTTCTTCATTAGTTAAATAATAATTGTATGTATCATAAAATGGTTTATGTTTAATAATTAATTCAATCATTTTTTCATTTCTTGTTTTGATATCCATGTTAACTAATGCAAATCCATTAGGAGTAAGTTTGTACTCTCCAACTTTATCTCCTCGTTGGACAAGATCTAAATATCTTAATGCATCTATATAATATTTCCCTTGTCTTGCATCAAATTCCAACTCTGTTGCAATATCATTGGCTGTACAAACATCATTATTAACCAACTCTAGTGTACCTATAACTTTTGAAAACGAATCTGCTTGAGGAAGTGGTACTTCTTCTTGCGGAAGTTCCTCAACTACTTCTATACCTTCAAATATTTCTTTTTTTATTGTCTCTGCTGATTTGCTTGAAATCATATATCTTTTTATTTCATTTAGCTTTAATGAATTGTATTTATATAAGTCTTCAAACGAATAGATAAACATATTATAAATACCATTATCATATGCAAAAAATACTGGAACAATTTCCTTCATCACTTTATCTTTCCAATGACGATAGGGATAATATAATTGTCTAATTACAAAATCTTCCGGCATTGAGTTTTTTGCTTCAACTAAGACAACTTTGGATTTGCTTTCATATCCTCCATCAATTTCAATTGCCGCACCATTTACTTCAATGTTATTATCAATATTATTAGATGAAATGATAAAATTGAATGTATTTGTTCTCATTTTACCTTGAATTGTTTCATATAATTCTTCATTAAAAGCATCCTTAAACATTCCAGAAAGTGAAGCTACATTTAGGGCATTACTTTCTGAATAAATATTATCTGGATCTATTGTTTCTATAAAACTTGGTAGTTCTACTTTTTTTATATCTATATCTTCATATTTAGTGTTTTTGATTGTCTCAAATAAATTAAACTTACCAATGATATATTCGCCATTTTTTATAGGCAATATTCCTAAACCATTATCTCTAAATACACTTGGTAATTGCCTAGAAAAATCAAACTTAGCCATTAATCGAGGTTCTTTATAATTTCTAATTTGATCAGCAGTAATTATAAAATAACCATCTTCGTTTATTTTATCTAATACATTAAAATCATTAAATATATCTTCCCAAAGTTGGGCAACAGTCTTTTTCAGAATTAAAACCTCCTTTAATCTAATGTTCTTTTATTTTCAAAATTAGTAATTATTACTTCTTCAACCTTACCTCTTTTTTTACCATTAGAATTAATATTTCTTTTAGCTTCTATAACGTGAATATTGAAATCTTTATATAAATCATTTATTAATGATGTGTTGTGATTAGAAAGCATTACATAACATCCACGCTTATCTAAATCTTTAAACACTTCTGCTAATCTCTTTTGTTCTTCTTTTCCAAATCCATCTTCTGTATAACTATTGAATGTTGAAGTTTCAGAATCATATGGAGGATCAAAATAGATAAAGTCTCCCTTTTTTGCATTTTTTACTGCTTCTTCAAAATCTACTGATAATAATTCTATATTATTGTAATTAAGGTATCCACAAATAATTCCTAAATTTTGTCCTTCATATGTATTTACCTTTAATTTTTTCCCAAATGGAACATTAAACTCATTTTTGCTATTAACTCTATATAATCCGTTAAAACATGCTTTGTTTAAATAAATAGTTCTTGCAGCTCTTTTATAATCTGCTATACGATTGAACTTCTTTTTATCTCTATCTAAATTTCTAATTTGATAATAGTATTCCTCAGAATGATTAGCTTCATGTTTATTTAATTCACTACACATTTTATCAAATTTATCAGCATCTTTAATACACTCATATACGTTCATTAATTCTTTATTATAATCGTTTATAACTGCATTTTTAGGAGATAGTTCAAACAACAAAGCTCCACCACCTACAAATGGTTCAAAATATGTATTAAAATCATCTGGAGCATATTTTTTTAATTTATCTATTATTTGTCTTTTTCCTCCAGCCCACTTAACAAATGGTTTTCCTCTTAGCATAATAATACCTCCCTGATTAATAAATCATTTTAACTTCCAAAATAATTATACCACAAAAAATCGAGATTTTACTCTCGACTTGTCAGTTCGTAATATCTTAAGTTTCCGAGTGCTTTAACTATCTAATTCCCAAGTTTCTCCCTCGTCTTTTGTAATAAAGTATAAATCAACATCTTCATATCCAGATCCATCTGACTTTATTTGATAAATTGAACAATGCAATTTTAATATATCATTTTCATAATAAGGAACATCTTCTATGGTTAATATTTCAATGCCTGATTTATCATAATTTATTTCAGATAGTTTAAATGTCTTTCCACCATCTTTTGTAACATACATTCCATAATACTTACCATTATCTTTTATATTGTTTGGTTTTTTAACTGCAAACCCAAACTTTTCATTAAAGAAAATAAATTTTGGTTCCATACTTACAGTTATTCCTTCTTTAGTTATATCTTCATAATCCTTACCATAATTAGTGCTTTTTTGAACTCCAACTAATTGATTTTGTCCAAGGACATAATCATATCTTTCAAATCTTAATTTTACATTTCCAAATTTTATAGAATATAGAGTATTTTCATCATCTGGATAATCTAACTCTTTTTTGTTTAAAAAGAACGCTAACATAATTGCAACTAGTATAATTAATACTATTCCAAGAATAATTATGTATTTTTTTTTCATAATTCACCTCTTAACAAACTCAATTGATTAATCATCAAGATATGTAACTTTAAAGATTTCTTTTTCACATTTTTCTTTTACACAGTAATAGCCTACAACTTTTAATGCATCTTTAAAATCTTCTTTTGATGTTTCAAAAAACGCATCTGATTCCCCTATAGAATTACCATTTGCATCCTTTTTAGGTTCTTTACCTGACTCTGATAGTTTTTGATTTTCAAATTTTTCTTTAGTTAATCCTCCAAATTGGTAGTCATCACCTACAAGCAAATTATCATTAAAATAAATATTTAAAGAATAATTTGTATCTTTTTCAACATTATCTTTTACTTTTAAATTAGTTACAACGAATTGCCTTTCTCCCTCTCCAAAATAAACTTTTCCAGTTTTAAAATAAAAATGTTCTGATTGTCCTATAAACCTATAAGTATAATTATTACCTATCACTTCATCTGAATAATCTTGATATTTAACTTCTAAATTATTCTTTTCTGATTTTTGGCACCCTGTAATTGTTAACACAGCAACAAGTAATAACAAATAAACAATGTTTTTTTTCATTTTTAATTCACTCCTTATATAAGAATATTTCACTAATATTATATCATAGTAATCCATTTTTTGACCCTCATTTTTTAAACATCTGTTGCATTTTTATTTTGTCCGTAATATTACTAAAAAAGGAACTGATTTCTCAATTCCTAATATCTTAATTTTCCGATTAGTTTGATAAATTGTAATTTAGCGAATAGTAACTTAATTTTCTTTTTTATTAAACATATGGCGTACTTTATCTATTCGATTATTTGGTCTACGTGATTGAATAACTGGTTCACAAGTAGCAATTTGATAATCTTTTAATTCTGTCAAAAA
>JAEEVN010000013.1 GCA_016290885.1 Caryophanales bacterium
ATTATGGGACCTGCTAAGAAGACTAGACAATATACTGAACATGAAAAGAGAGTTGTTGCTTACCATGAAGCAGGACATGCTGTTGTAGGTATTAAACTTGATGGTGCTGATGATGTTCAAAAGATAACTATTATTCCAAGAGGACATGCAGGTGGTTATAACTTAATGCTTCCAAAAGAAGAAAAGTTCTTAGCTACTAAGAATGAATTACTTGATAGAATTAGTGGTTATTTAGGTGGTAGAGTGGCTGAAGAATTAATGTTTAAAGAAGTTACTACAGGAGCATCAAATGACTTTGAAAAGGCTACTAAAATAGCTAGATCTATGGTAACAGAATATGGAATGAGTTCTCTTGGACCTATCCAATTAGAAGAAGAAACTTCATCTATATTCCTTGGAAGAGACTACAACAAGAGTAGAAACTTCTCATCTCAAGTTGCATTTGAAATAGATAAAGAAGTTAGAAATATTATTTCTGAACAATATGAAGTAACTAAGAAGATTATTAAAGAAAATAAAGACCTTTTAGATACTATTGCTAAAGCTTTAATTGATAAAGAAACTTTAACAAAAGAAGAAATAGATGAAATCGTTGAAAACTATAATAAAAAAGGTTCTAAGAAAGAAAAGAAAGAAGAAACTAAATAGTTTCTTTTTTTATGTTATAATTAAAATGGAAGTGATATAAATGAAATTAATATTAAATGGTGGAGGAATAGGAAAACAAGTTGCTTCAGCAAGACAATTATTAAATAGAATAATTGATAATAGTAAGAAGATATTATATATTCCATTTGCTTGGCCAGATTCATCATATAGTGGATGCTTGGAGTTTATGACAGATGAATTAAAAGATGTTGAAAAAGCAGGAATAGATATGGTTAGAACTCCAGAAGAATTATTAGAAAAGAATTTTAATGATTATGCATGTTTATATATTGGCGGAGGTAATACCTTTAAATTACTAGATTTATTAAAGAAAAGTGGTAATTATGGCAAGATAAAAGAATATTTAGAAAATGATGGAATAGTTTATGGAGGATCTGCAGGTGCTATTATTTTTGGTAAAGATTTAGATTCATGTATTACTGATGATGAAAATAAAGTTGGTTTAGAAGATTCCACAGGATTTAATATGATAAATGGATATTCTTTATTATGTCATTTTGGTAGTAGAGATCCAAAAAGAACTGAAATAACTGCTAATTATTTAAAAGAATTATCTAAAATTAAACCAGTATACGCTATACCTGAAGAAGATAGTATTTATGTTCATGATGGTATAGTAGAATTTATTGGATATAATCCCTATTATGAATTTAATAACGGGGTTGAAGAAGAAAAAAGATGTTTTGTATGTAAGATAGCAACTAAAGAAGAAAAATTAAAACAATTAGAATATGATAAATCAGTTAATCCTGGAGAAGAAGAAAATTGGGATAAATGGATAGAGGAATTTAAAAAATATCCTGAGGGACATAGAATAACATATTTTGGTATATTAAATGGAGAAGTTATAACAGAAGCTAGTGCAGGAATAAAGAAAGATACTTTTCAAAATACTGATGGTTTAATTGATGATAGTACTGCATATTTATTTGCATTTAGAACAAAAGAGGAGTATCAAGAACAAGGATATTTATCACCTTTATTTAAATATATGATAGATGATTTAAGAAAAAGGGGAATTAAGAAAGTTACAATAGGTGTAGAACCTACTGAATTAAAGAATAAAGCAATTTATGACCATTATGGATTTACTGAACATATAAAAGATGCAAAAGAAACATATCCTGATGGTACTATAATAGATGTAGAATATTATGGTAAAGCATTATAAAGAAACTAAATAGTTTCTTTTTTTATTTGACTTTTAATAAAACGTATAATAGAATTATTACTGAAAGGAAGAGATGATTATGTTATTAAATTACTATGAACGCACAATCATGTATGTAGTAGCATAGTCATACCTGTAAGATAAAAAAATAATCTAGCGGGTATGACATTTTTGTCGTGCCTGCATCCGCCAAATGGATGTAAGTACGTCTATTTGGTTTTTTTATACAAAATTAAAGGAGAGGAAAGATTATGATAGAAATAAGTTTAAATGATATAAAGAAATCCTATGGATTTAAAAAGATTCTAGATGGATTTAATCTAGAAGTAAAAACAGGAGATAAAATATCTCTTATTGGGGAAAATGGTTGTGGAAAAACAACTATATTAAATATTATTAATAAAATCGAGACTATAGATAGCGGTACTTTAGCTATTAGAAATGGTGCTACTATTGGATATTTAACTCAACAACCAGAAACTATATATTCAAATAAAAAAGTTAAAGATATCATATATGATAGTTTAAAGGATATTGATGAAGTTAAAAATACTTTAGATAAATATGAAGAAAAGATGAATAATAATCCTGGCAATATGGATATTATTAATAAGTATCTTAAAATTCAAGAAAAGTATATGAGTATTGGTGGTTATGAGGTTGATACTTTAGTAGATAAAGTTACTCATGGATTAAATATAGATCATCTTTTAGATAAAGAGTTTAAGCTATTATCTGGTGGAGAACAAAAGAGAGTAGTATTAGCTTCTATATTTATTTGTAAGCCATCTATATTACTGTTAGATGAGCCTACAAATCATTTAGATATCAATACTATTGAGTGGTTAGAGGATTACTTAAATAAATATAGTGGAACAATACTTGTTGTATCTCATGACAGATATTTTTTAGATATTGTAACTAATAAAACAGTATTAGTAGAAAATGGTAAATCAATAGTATTTCATGGAAACTATTCTAAATACTTAGAAGAAAATGAAGCAAGAATAGAAAGAGAATTTAAAGAATATAAAGACCAACAAAAGATGATAGCAGCCATGAAAAGAAAAATAAAACAATTAGAGGAATGGGGTAAATTAGCATATCCTGGTGGAGAACCATTTTTTAGAAGAGCAGAAAGCATTAGAAAAAGATTAGAGAAAATAGAGGTTAAAGATAAACCTATAGTTAAAAAAGATTTACCTTTAAATCTAGAATTTGATAAAAGATCTGGTAAAGATGCATTAGTTATTCATGATTATAGTGTATCTATCGAAGATAATCTTTTAATAGATAACATAGATTTGACTATTAATTATGGAGATAAAATATGTATTATTGGTAATAATGGATGTGGTAAAACTACATTTATTAAAAGAATAATAGATAATAATAGTAATAATATAAAACTAGGGACTAATGTTAAACTAGGATATATTGAACAACAAATATCATTTGATAAAGATGAAACTATACTTAGCTTCGCTAAAAATTATTATATTGGTGAAGAATCACATTTAAGAAGTGCCCTAAGTAAATTTGGGTTTTACGGTGAGAATGTATTTAAGAAGGTTAATAGTTTATCCGGTGGAGAAAAAGTAAGATTAAAACTATTTGCTTTAATACAAGATAAATGTAACTTTATAATACTAGATGAACCAACAAACCATTTAGATATATTTACTAAAGAGAATTTAGAAGAAGCCCTTAATGATTATAAAGGTACTTTATTATTTATATCTCATGATAGATATTTTATTAATAAATTAGCAAATAAGATCTTATATATTAGTAATAAACATATTACTGAATATGTAGGGAACTATGATTATTTTATTGAACATAAAAAAGAAAACTAGTAGTATAATTGAATTAGGAAGTGATAAAAATGAAAAAAATAACTTATGTAACAGGAAACTGGGCTAAAATAGCGAGTGCTAAACAAGCGTTAGAACCACTTGGATTTGAAATTGATAATATTAAGATGGAAACACCTGAAATACAAGCAGATGATGTTACTGAAGTATCAAAATACTCTGCTAAATGGGCATGTGAAGAACTAAAAGTACCTGTTCTTAAAAACGATACTGGATTATTTGTTAATGCTTTAAAAGGTTTTCCTGGAGTTTATACTCATTATGTACAAGATACTATTGGAGAAGATGGTTTATTAAAACTAATGGAAGGTTTAGAAGATAGAACAGCATATTTTAAAGAATCTATAGCATATTGTGAACCAGGTAAGGAACCAGTTGTGTTTGATGCTGTAACTAAAGGAACAATAGATGTTAAAAAATCTGGTGAGCATGGTTGGAGTTGGGACTTCATATTTATTCCTGAAGGTGAAACTAAAACACTAGCTAATTTTGAAGATGAAATTAGATGGGGCTTTTGGAAAAGTAGTGAAGTATATAAAGAACTAGCTGAATATTTAGATAGTATAAATAAAGGAAACTAAGCAATTAGTTTCCTTTTATTTTTAAAGAAATGTATTGACTTTAATACCTTAAAATGTTATATTATTAGTGCTGATTAAAAAAAGGATTTGTTTTAAACAAATCTTTAATTTATATCATAATTTGGAACACAAGGATGTGTGTAAAGAAAGGAGTAATAAAAATGCCTACAATTAATCAATTAGTTAGAAGCAAAAGAAAGAGTAAAACTAAAAAGAGTAAATCTCCAGTTTTAAATGTTAGATTAAACAGTTTAACAAAGAAAACTAGAAATTTATCTTCTCCTCAAAAACGTGGAGTATGTACAAGAGTTGGTGTTACAACACCTAAGAAACCAAACTCAGCATTAAGAAAATATGCTAGGGTTAAATTAAGCAATGGTAAGGAAATCAATGCTTATATTCCTGGTGAAGGACATAACTTACAAGAACACAGCGTTGTACTAGTACGTGGAGGAAGAGTTAAGGACTTAATCGGAGTTCGTTATCACATTGTAAGAGGTACATTAGATACTGCTGGTGTACAAGACAGAAAACAAGGCCGTTCTAAATACGGTGCTAAAAAAGCAAAAAAATAATTTGAAAGGAGATAAATATGAGAAAAAGACATTCATTTTCAAGAGATGTTTTAGCTGATCCAGTGTATAATTCAAAAGTTGTTACTAAATTAGTAAACAGAATTATGCTTGATGGTAAAAGAGGAAAAGCTCAAAAAATAGTATATAGTGCTTTTGATATGATTCAAGAAAAACAAAACCAAAATCCACTTGATGTATTTACAAAAGCAATGGAAAATATAACACCAGTTCTTGAAGTTAAAGCAAGAAGAGTTGGTGGATCTAATGTACAAGTTCCTATCGAAGTTAGTGCTTCAAGAGGACAAACACTTGCACTTAGATGGTTAGTTACAGCTGCTAGAGCTAGAGGTGGAAAATCTATGGCTGAAAAGTTAGCTAACGAAATTATGGATGCAGCACAAGAAGCTGGTGCAGCATTTAAGAAAAAAGAAGACGTACATAAGATGGCAGAAGCTAATAAAGCATTTGCTCATTATAGATGGTAAGAAAGGAATAAAATATGGCTCGTGAATATCCGTTAGAAAAAACAAGAAACTTTGGAATAATGGCACACATCGATGCTGGTAAAACTACTACTACTGAGCGTATATTATTCCATACTCATAAAATCCACAAAATTGGTGAAACACATGATGGTGCTTCTCAAATGGACTGGATGGAACAAGAACAAGAAAGAGGTATAACTATTACATCTGCAGCTACTACTGCTTATTGGAATGGTTATAGAATGAATATCATTGATACTCCAGGACACGTAGACTTTACTGTTGAAGTATCAAGATCATTAAGAGTATTAGACGGTGCTGTTGCACTATTAGATGCTCAAGCAGGAGTTGAACCTCAAACTGAAACAGTTTGGAGACAAGCTACTGAATTTAAAGTTCCAAGAATCATCTTCGCTAATAAGATGGACAAACTTGGTGTTGATTTCAACTATACTTTAAAAACTATTAAAGATAGACTTGGAGTTAAATATGCACCAATTGAATGGCCAATAGGTGAAGGACAAGAATTCGAAGGAATTATTGATTTAATTACAATGAAGGCTTACAAATATGATGGTAAACCTGAAGAAATACCTGCAGAAATTGAAATTCCAGCAGACTTAAAAGATTTAGCTGAACAAAAGAGAGCTGAATTAATTGATGCTGTTGCTGAATATGATGATGCAGTTATGGAAAAATATCTAGAAGGTGAAGAACTTTCTGTTGAAGAAATTAAGAAGTGTATCAGAAATGGTGTACTTGCAGTTGATTTCTTCCCAGTTATGTTAGGAACTGCTTATGGTAATAAAGGTGTTAAACCATTACTTGATGCAGTTATAGATTATTTACCAGCTCCAACAGATGTTGAATCAATCAAAGGAACTGATATGAATGGTGATCCAATTGAAAGACATCCTTCAGACAGTGAACCATTTAGTGCATTAGCATTTAAGGTTATGACTGATCCATTCGTTGGTAAATTAACATTCTTCAGAGTTTACTCAGGACACTTAACTAGTGGTTCATATGTATTAAACTCAAGTAAAGATGTTAGAGAAAGAGTTGGACGTATCTTATTAATGCATGCTAATAACAGAACTGAAATCTCTGAAGTATTTACTGGAGATATCGCTGCTGCAGTTGGATTAAAAGATACAACTACTGGAAATACATTATGTGATGAAAAGAAACCATGTATTCTTGAATCAATGGAATTCCCAGAACCAGTTATTGAATTAACTGTTGAACCAAAATCAAAAGCTGACCAAGAAAAAATGGGTATAGCATTACAAAAACTTGCTGAAGAAGATCCAACATTTAGAGCAAGTACTAATGCTGAAACTGGTCAAACTATTATCGCTGGTATGGGTGAATTACACTTAGATATCATCGTTGATAGAATGAGAAGAGAATTTAACGTTGAATGTAACGTAGGTGCTCCACAAGTTGCTTATAGAGAAACTATTACTATGGCAGGAGATTGTGAAGGTAAATATATTAAACAATCTGGTGGTCGTGGACAATACGGACATGTTGTTATTAATTTTGAACCAAATCCTGGTAAAGGATATGAATTTGTTGATGCAGTTGTTGGTGGAGTTGTTCCAAGAGAATATATTCCAGTAACAGATAAAGGATTACAAGAAGCTATGGAAACTGGTATTTTAGCTGGTTATCCAATGATCGATGTTAAAGCTACATTACATGATGGATCTTACCATGAAGTAGACTCATCTGAAATGGCATTTAAGGTTGCTGCTTCACTTGCTTTAAAAGAAGCTAAGAATAAATGTAAACCTGTATTACTAGAACCTATAATGGATGTTGCTATAGTTGTTCCAGAAGAATATCTTGGTAACGTTATGGGAGATATTACTGCTAGACGTGGAAAACCAATGGGTCAAGAATCTATGGGTAATGCTTTAAGAATTAGAGCAATGGTTCCACTTTCAGAAATGTTTGGTTATGTTACTAACTTAAGAAGTAACACACAAGGTAGAGGAACTTACCAAATGCAATTCGATCATTACGAAGAAGTTCCAAAGAATATAACTGAAGAAATAATAAAGAAAAACACTAAAAATTAATGGTTTACATTAATTTTTGGTGTAAATACTTGATATTTTTTCACAAATAAGATAAAATAATTTTGACATTAAAGGAGGAAATAAAATGGCAAAAGAAAAATTTAATCGTTCAAAACCACATGTTAACATTGGTACAATTGGACACGTTGACCATGGTAAAACAACTTTAACTGCTGCTATCTCTAAGAGACAATCAGAAAAAGGTTTAGGTCAATTTAAAGATTATGCACAAATAGATGGTACACCTGAAGAACAAGCAAGAGGTATCACTATTAATACTGCACATATCGAATATGAAACAGATAAGAGACACTATGCACACGTAGACTGCCCAGGACACGCTGACTATGTTAAAAACATGATCACTGGTGCTGCTCAAATGGACGGAGCTATCCTAGTTATAGCTGCTACTGATGGTGCTATGGCTCAAACAAGAGAACACATCTTACTAGCTCACCAAGTTGGTGTACCTAGAATAGTTGTATTCATCAACAAATGTGATATGGTTGATGATCCAGAAATGTTAGAATTAATCGAAATGGACGTTAGAGAATTATTAACTAAATATGGTTATGATGGTGATAACACTCCATTCGTATATGGTTCTGCATTAAAAGCTCTAGAAGGAGATCCAAAATATGTTGAAAAAATCGATGAATTAATGAACGTTATCGATGAATATATTCCAACTCCAGAAAGAGATGTTGATAAACCATTCTTAATGAGTATCGAAGACGTATTCACTATCACTGGACGTGGTACAGTTGTTACTGGACGTGTTGAAAGAGGTAGATTAAACGTTAACGATGAAGTTGAAATAGTAGGTATCAAACCAACTCAAAAAACAGTTGCTACTGGTATTGAAATGTTCAGAAAACAATTAGACTACGCTGAAGCTGGAGATAACGCTGGAGTTTTACTTCGTGGTATCAACAGAGAAGACGTTGAAAGAGGACAAGTTCTTGCTAAACCAGGAACAGTTACTCCACATACTAAATTCGAATGCGCAGTTTACGTATTAAGTAAAGATGAAGGTGGTAGACATACTCCATTCTTCACTAACTACAGACCACAATTCTATTTCAGAACTACAGACGTAACTGGTACAGTTACATTACCTGCAGGAACTGAAATGGTTATGCCTGGTGATAACGTAAATATGTCAGTAGAATTAATAGCTCCAATTGCCTTAGAAGAAGGTACTGAATTCTCAATCAGAGAAGGCGGAAGAACAGTTGGTGCTGGTAAAGTTACTAAGATTGATAAATAATTAGTAAATAAATAAAAGTGATTCATTGAATCACTTTTTTTATACATAAAAAAACCAGTGTTTTATAACACTGGTGTATTTAACCAATCAAGTATTGGACTTAATTTATCATGGATTTGTTTCTTTCCTTTATCCACAGTTAAAGTGAATTCTCCAAGATATTCCTCTATATGAGCATTAAATCCTAATTTAAATCTAGTAAGACCAGTAAGATCATTTTCATGTTCAAAATCTCCTGAGATACCATTTAAATTAAATTTATTATATCCTTCTTGGTGATATTTTTCCATTATTTGGTATAACATTAAGTGTGTAGAACAATAATCTTTAAATTCTTTATCATATCCAAATATTAGGAAGAATATTTCTTTATTATATTTAATAACAGCAGCACCACCTATTATTTTTCCTTCTGGATATTGTTTAAATAGATTAGTTGCTTTTATTATATTTTGTTTATAGTTATTTAATAATTTATCTGAATGTTCTTTTCTTTTTAATATATTATTTCTTGAATTAAAATTATTATTACTTAATAATTCTTCGTTTATATCTGTGTTAATTGCTTCTTCTTTTTCATAAGCATCTTTAGCTTTTTCTACGAATTTAGCAGTATTTAAATTAGCTAAATATATATCAAACATATTTTCTTTACCAAATATTTCATACATATCTAGGTAATAATTGAATTTTCTTGTATGTTTTTCTTCAACAAATTCATAGAAAGTTCTTATACTTTCAGGACTTCCTTCATATATTTCAACCCCTAAATTAATAGCTTTTCTTATTTTGTTTCTTATTTCTTTATTAAATTTATAAAACATATTATCTTCAGGATTAAACATTGCTACTGCATTCCATCTAGGTTTTATATTTTCAAAGTTTAAGTTGAAACCTGTATGTTCATAGCCCAAATCTATTAATGCATTATATATATTTGTATTATCTACACCAGGAATTATATTTCCTTTATTATCTCTTGATTTATATATTAGTATTGGATCTAGAGTAATATACATAAAGTTTCTTTTCTTTAAGAATTCTACTATTAAACTAGAGAATGTTTTAACTAATTCTATATTTTTAAAATCAATTAGATATCCTCTTGGACAATATCCCCATTTAAACCCTAAAGCACCTCTTTTAACAAGTATTAGAGTAGCAGCTACTATATTACCAGTATCATCTTCTAATCCTAGATAATAGTCATTAAATTGGTGTCTATTCATAAGCATTCCATATTCTTCAGTTTGATAGAAGTTTCTATATGGAAAGTTCTGTTCAAATGCTTTGAATTGTTCTGCTTGTAATTCAACTATTTTCATGATATCACTCCATAATAATTATATCATATTAGATTGTAAAATATAATAAATAATTAAAAAAGTAGTAAAAAAATAGTATAATATATATGAAAGGGTAAGTTATGAGTAAGATAAAAGATATAAAAGCTAGAGAAATATTAGATTCTAGAGGAAATCCTACAGTAGAAGTAGATGTAATATTAGAAAATGGTATATTAGGAAGAGCTAGTGTACCAAGTGGAGCTTCTACTGGCGAAAGAGAAATGCTAGAATTAAGAGATAAAGATAATAGATATAATGGACTAGGAGTATTAAAAGCAGTATCTAATGTTAATGATATTATTAAACCTGTTTTAATAGGCTTTGATACTGATAAACAAAAAGAATTAGATTATAAACTAATTGAATTAGATGGTACTCCTAATAAATCTAAATTAGGAGCTAATGCAATACTTGGAGTATCTATGGCATATTTAAAAGCATGTGCATTAGATCAAAATAAACCTTTATATAAATATGTTAATGAAAGATATGGGAATGAACTTAGTTTACCTGTTCCTATGATGAATATACTAAATGGCGGAGCACATGCTGATAATAGTTTAGACTTTCAAGAGTTTATGATTATGCCAAAAGCAAATAATGTTAAAGAAAGAATAAGAATAGGTTCAGAAGTATTCCACAGTTTAAAGAAAGTATTAAAGGAAAAAGGATTAGTTACTTCAGTGGGTGATGAAGGAGGATTTGCTCCAAATGTAAAAGATAATAATGAAGCTTTTGATTTAATAATAGAAGGAATCACTAGGGCAGGTTATAAAGCAGGAGTAGATGTATTCTTAGGAATAGATGTAGCAGCATCTGAATTCTATAAAGATGGAATTTATTATTTTGATAATAAAGAAATGACTACAAAGGAATTAATTGAATATTATAAAGAATTAGTATCTAAATATCCAATTGTATCTATTGAAGACCCAGTAGATGAAAATGATTGGGTAGGATTTAGCCTATTAACAAAAGAAATAGGAAATAGAATTCAATTAGTAGGAGATGATCTATTTACTACTAATAAAGAATATTTACAAAAAGGTATAGATATGAAAGCAGGTAATGCTATTTTATTAAAAGTAAATCAAATAGGTACTATTACTGAAACAATAGAAACTATTGAACTTGCTAAAGCAAATAATTATAAAACTATTATTTCTCATAGAAGTGGAGAAACAGAAGATACAACTATAGCAGATTTAGCAGTAGGTCTTAATTTAGGGCAAATTAAAACAGGTTCTTTGTCTAGAACTGATAGAATATGCAAATATAATGAATTAATAAGGATAGAAGAAGAAATTTAGTATTTTATTTTTAATTAAAATATGATAAAATACTATTATTGACTGGAGGAAAACATGGAAGTAGTATTATTAGTTATATCAGTTTTATTAATAACTGTTGTATTATTACAAAGTGATAAATCAGAATCAGTTTCTAATGTTTTATTAGGAGCATCTTCAGATTTATTTAAGAATAGAAAAGAAAGAGGATTTGAATTATTTTTAAGTAGATTTACTCTAGGACTTGGAATTCTATTCTTTGTAATATGTTTAATTATGTCACTTTTATAAAATAAGAACTTTTAGTTCTTTTTTTTATGTTATAATGAAGATGGTGGTATTATGCGAGAAATGGTATTAGAAATATTAAAAAATAGTGAAAAAGCATTAGATACTATAGAGATAACTAATTCTTTAGGATTTAAAGAAGTAAATGAAATTACTTCTCTTTTGGATGTTTTAAATTCTTTAGAAGAAGAAGGAATAATATATAAAACTAGAAAAGATAAATATATGATGTTTGAAGATAGTCATTTATTAAAAGGAAAACTATCTGTTAATAAAAGAGGATTTGGTTTTGTATCAGTAGAAGGTATAACTGATGATTATTATATAGATGAAGCTAATTTAAATGGTGCTTTAAATAATGATTATGTTGTAATTGAAGAATTAAATAATACTGGTAAAAAGACTGAAGCAAGAGTAGTAAAAGTATTAAGAAAAGGTAATGATTTAGTAGTAGGAGAATTCCAATATAGAAATAATAAACCATATCTTAAATTAGATGATAATAAATTAAAAATAGATGTAATAATAGATGAAAAAGATTTAGAAGATTTAATACCTGGTCATAAATTACTTGTATCCTTAAAGAGAGAATTATCAAAAAACAAATATCTAGGTTCGGTGGAGAAAATAATTGGTCATAAGAATGATCCAGGAGTAGATATCTTATCAATAGCGTATAAATATCAAATAAATGATACATTTAATGATAGTATTATCGAAGAAGTTAATAATATGCCATCTGAAGTTAGAGAATCTGATAAAAAAGGCAGAAGAGATTTAACTAATGAAGTTATATTTACAATAGATGGTGATGATACTAAAGATATAGATGATGCTATTAGTATAGAGAAAAAAGATAGTAATTATATACTTGGAGTACATATAGCAGATGTATCTTATTATGTTACTGAAGATACATTAACATTTAAAGAAGCATATGATAGAGGTACATCAGTATATTTATGTGATACTGTTATACCTATGCTTCCACATAAATTAAGTAATGGAATATGTTCACTTAATCCAGGAGTTGAAAGACTTGCAGTGTCTTGCGTAATGGAAATAAATGATAAAGGTAAAGTAGTAGATTATGAAATATTCCCTAGCATTATTAAATCTAGAAAACAAATGACATATAAAAATGTTAATAAGGTATTTGATGGAGAAACGCCAGAAGATTATAAAGAATTTGAAGATAAATTAAAATTAATGTTAGAATTATCTTCTATTCTTAGAAAAGATAAATTATCTAGAGGATATCTTGATTTTGATGTAGCTGAACCAAAGATTATTCAAGATGAAAAAGGAAAAGCAATAGATGTTAAAGTTAGAGAAAGAGGCAAAGGAGAAAACTTAATCGAAGACTTTATGATTATTGCTAATGAAACAGTAGCATCTCATTTATTTAATCTTCATTATCCATCAGTATATAGAATTCATGAAGTACCTGATGATAAAAAGATTAAAGAATTCTTAAATCAAATATCTGCTTTAGGAATAAATGTTAAAGGAGACAGAAAATTTGATAATCCTTTATCACTTAGAAAGATAATTGATCAATTAAAGACAAGAGATGACTTTGATATATTATCTAGTATGCTTCTTAGATGTATGCAAAAGGCAGAATATAGAAGTGAAAATCTAGGACACTATGGACTTGCTAGTAGATGTTATACACATTTTACTTCTCCAATTAGAAGATTTCCTGATACTACACTTCATACATTACTTAGAAAGTATTTATTTAATGAACCTAGTCCTAATGAATTAAATAAATTAATTGATGAATATGAATCTAAATTACCAGAAATATGTGCTCATTCTTCATTAAAAGAAAGAAATGCTATTGAATGTGAAAGAGATGTTGATGACATGAAAATGGCTGAATATATGGAAGATCATATTGGTGAAGAATTTGAGGGTGTAATTGATGGTATAATGAATTTTGGTATGTTTATTCAATTACCAAATTTAATTGAAGGATTAGTTAAAGTAGAATCTATTAAAGATGATTATTATTTCTTTGATGAAGAATTAAATATGTTAATAGGTAAGAATCATAAAAAGAAATTTAAGTTAGGAGACAAAGTTAAAGTTAAAGCAATCGCAGCATCTAAAGATACAAGCACAATAGACTTTGTTTTAGTGGGGTAATTATGGAAATATTAAATAGAAAAGCAAGATATGATTATGAAATATCTGATACCT
This sequence comes from Caryophanales bacterium, assembly GCA_016290885.1. Lineage (GTDB taxonomy): Bacteria > Bacillota_I > Bacilli_A > RF39 > UBA660 > RUG13038. The sequence goes on from JAEEVN010000013.1 coordinate 13,847, forward strand.
ATGAAGTAGGTATAGTATTAACAGGTAATGAAATTAAATCTGTTAGAAAAGGATCAGTTAATCTTAAAGATAGTTATATCATAATTAAAAATAGTGAAGCATATATATTAAATATGCATATAACTAATTATGATAAAGCAGTATTTAAAGAAGAAGAAACAAGAACTAGAAAATTACTTCTTCATAAAGATGAGATTCTTAAAATAAATGATAAAGTATCTATAAAAGGATTTACTTTAGTACCACTTAGATTATATTTTAAGAATGGTAAAGCTAAACTAGAAATAGGGATAGCTAAAGGTAAACATACTTATGATAAGAAAGAATCTATCAAAGAAAGAGATATAAAAAGAGATACTGATAAAGCATTAAAAGGAAAGTATTAATTTGACTTTTCTTTTATTTTGCATATAATTATATGCACGGGGCTGTATTTGGTTTCGACAGGGAAATTAAGTACTGAACTGCAGGTAGAAGTGACGCTTTAAGTCTAAAAAACAATAAACGCAAAAAATTTCAAAAATGCAGTTGCTTCGCTATTTAGCGTTAAAGCTTTTGCCTAATTATTAGGAATTGCATACTTTCTTATTACTTTTTCTTGCGAAGTAATTAGAAGGTTCGATTTAGCAAGATATATTATTATATTTCCTTAGTATAATAATGAATTTTATAAGGATTATTAATTTATAGATTGTTAGTTATTTTTATAAATTAAGACATTTACTAACTAACTAAACCTGTAGACGTTCTTTATAAGATTTTCTTGGACAGGAGTTCAACTCTCCTCAGCTCCACCAAATAGAGATTAAAAGACCTAATGGTCTTTTTTTGTTGTAATAAACATATTTATACAGTAAAAGACATGCATTGGTAAACAAATGCTTGACACTCTACATATAAGTTTTCTTTTTCTTTAAAAAAAAATGATATAATATTTATAAGGAGGAAGAAATGAAAGTCTTAAAAGAATACAATACTTGCCAACTAATTGAACGTTATAATAAACCGTATATTAGATTTATAGGAGGAATGCAAGATAGCATGGTTTGTGAGTTCCCTATAACAAAAGAACAAGCGGATCAAGCAATTGAAAACCCAAGTTTAATAGACAAATATATTTCAGAAGAAAATAAGAAAGTAGAATGGACTGCGGAAAGTTTCTATGAAATTGGAATAACTGAATATATTGTTAATGCGTTAAATAACAGTGAAGAATATGCAAAGAAGGCGTATGAAAAATTATCTAAATATGAGGATATAAGGAATGAATTCTATTACTATGTTATGAACGAAGAATTCCCAAAGGAACAAGCAATAAGTGTTGAAGGATATACAGCAGAGAATTTATGTGAAACAACTAGACTTAATCCGCTTGGCGCATATAATTATCTTATATATTTGCGTGAAGAACCAGAGGAAGCTTTGGAAGAACTAAAAAAAGGATTACCAATTAAATAAAAAAGACCTAAATGGTCTTTTTTTGTTATGATAAATATTTGATAAAAAAATAAAAATATATGTTATAATAAATAACTAAACAAGGAGATTCTAATATGAGTATAGAGGAATTTTTAAAACAATTTAATGATATAATTCCATTTAGTTTTAATTTAAGAGTCGGTGGGGCAAGAACAAATTTAATTAAAACTGATGATGAACATAAGTCGTATAACAATTTCAAAGGAAGAATGTATCCGTTTTATAAAAAAGATATAACTGGAGTAACCACTGAATGGGTTCCACTTGAAGAAATTGATGCACACCTTGATTTAATAATAACATGCCCTTATCCGCATACAATTAAATGGGAAGAGTGCCCTAAATCAACTAAAAAGAGTTCTCAACATTTTGTAGTAAGAATATTAACTGATGAGGATAGACAAGTTGGATTTATAATGCTTGATTTAAATAAAGCTGGTGATATTGATAGTAAGTATTGTTCTTATTACAATGAAAATGGAACTCATAACATTTCACATTCAGTTGATTATAGTTTTGATCGAGAAACTAAAAAAATGGTAAAAGATAAAGAAAGATTGACTTTTACTTCTATAAATTTAGAAGAAAAAATAGAAGAAGAAGTGACTTTTTATAGAAAAAATGGAGTTTTAACATGCGTAACTATTAGTAAACATCCTTTAAGAAATAGTGCATATGTAAGTCTACTATGGCATGAAGATGAAGTAGAGAGAAATCAAATTTTCTTTTCGAGATATTATAATGATGCCCCTATTAAATCTGGAACTTATATTGCTAGTGATTCTGCACATCATGTTATAATTGGTGATTATCAGAATAGACTTGAAACAATAGAAAATTTAGAAACAAGATTGGAAGATGAAAAAGATCCTAAGCCATACATGAGACAAAGTGATTTTGATAGAATAAGAGATAAGATTAAAGATTTAAAAGATCCTGAAAATGATATGTTTTCTGGTTTTGTAGGAGAACTTATTGGAAACACAATTATTAAAGATGGCTCTAAAGAGATACTAGTTTTTGAAACTTTAAAGGATGGATATCATTACTTTACTAGTCTTGATGTCACTGGTTTAGATGCTTTTAATTATGATATGTATGATGAATACCATAATAGTCCATTATATTTTGAAGCAATGAAAAATACTCCAAAAATACCAATGTTTAGAACAAGAGTTACTGAGGAAGAAGAAGTATTAGTTCCTTTTGGAGATCAAATTACCGAAGAAGAAACTAAAAATTATGAATGGTTTAAATCTTACTGTACTGAAGGTTTGGCTGATATTCAGGCATTGAAGCTTTCGACTTTTACTTTAGATAAATATGCTAAAAAAGAAGAAAAAAAGAAATTAATCAATGGAAGCAATAATGGAAATACTTTTCCATATAAAAGAAACTAAAAAATAGGTTTATTTATGAAGTAGCAATATTATTGCTACTTTTTTATTGTAATTAAATTTTGTTATGTTATAATAGTAAATTAAAGGTGATAATATGACACAACTATATGGAATAAAAGGCAGCTGGAACCCTGAAGGGAATATGGAATTTAATAAATATGATACTTGGTCAGGTAAAATACTTCTTGAATCAGATGGATGGTTTGAAGGAATAGTAAGAGATTTTGATGATAGTAATGATTCGTTTGTGTTTGGAGTACATATTCCTCATAGAGGTATAGAATTACACAAAATTAGTTCTTCAACTACTGATAAACCACTTTTATTTCACGGACTTTTAAAAACGTCTGAAGATATTTTGATTTCAGATGAAAAATATGAAGGATCATTTGAAGAAGATAATAGATTTGAAAGAAAATTTTTAGGATCTTCAATGATTGAATCTGAAGAAATATTTGATATGACTTTTCTTTGTGAGGCTAAAGATTTAGAAAAGGGAATTAAAAGATTTAAAGATGCAGTACCTCATGATATATTAGAAAATTATAGAAAAATAGTTGATAAGAGAACTAAGGCATGTGAGATGCTTTCAAGATATTTTGATGGTGAACCATATGATAAATATCTTACTGAAATGAATGGTCAATCATTTGGAGATGAATTAGTTGGATTTTTTGAAGATGCAAATGTAAGAAAAATTACATTAGAGGAACTTTATAAAGAAAAAAGATAAGTTTTAATAAGTAGCAGGAGGGTTTATGATAGAAATACCAAAAAAGATAAGTAGTATAATTGTTAGAGAGGATAGCCCTGGTTATGAAAATGGGAAAAGAACTGATTTCTATATCATAAATAAAGGAAAAAAAGATGAGACTGCAGTTGGTTATGAAGCTCCTAAGAAACATCTTCATAATGACTCTAATGTGATAGTAGAAGAAAGAACGAGATTTTTAAGCGGAATTAAACTAGTAAGATTTGATGATGGTAAATTTGGATATGTAAGAAGAAAAGGCAATGAAGTGTTATTCCAAAGATTCGATATCGCAACAAGTTTTAATAAATATGGATTCGCGATGGTTGCAAAAGATAATTTTGTAACATGGATGAATAAAGATTTTGAACTTTTAGATGCATGTGGAACATTTAGACATGTACTTACTCCAGAAGAATATAGTAAAAAATGTTCTAAAGAGATGGATGTAGAAATGTTTTATAGCAATCCATTATGCTACCAAGGATATTACCATGATAATGGCGCATGGAGAGAAGTATATGATTTCAGTAAAGGAGAAATACCATTATCAAGAGTAAAAGGAACTAGATTACAAAGGAGAGAACAAACTTCATATTTAGGAACAAATGGAAAATTACAAGTGTTCTATGAATATGATGGAAAGAAATTATCAAAAGAAAGTGAAGAATATTTTGCACATGGTACTGATTTTGATAGTGATGGACATGCTTATTTCCATAATGGTATGTTATTTGCAGAAGGATTCTTTATTAAATATGAAAATTTAAAAGGATGGCTTATAGAAAGAGGCTTTGCTGAAGAACTTAGAGAAGAAGTGGCAGATAAAAAGAAGAAAACTAAAAAACAAAGTTTAGTTTTATCTAGTACAGATGAAAGTTAGATTATTCTAACTTTTTTTATTAAATGTATTGACAAGTATACTTTGCATATGATATATTATAAGTACCAAGTGAACTTGGCAAGGAGGATTTATGAAAAAAGAAGAAATCTTAAAGAAAGCAAAAGAAGAAAATAAAAATAAGGACTATGCTTCAATAGCAATATCTAATAAAGGAGCAACTATAGCAGGACTTGTAATGATTATATTAGCCGCTGTATATTTCGCATATGAAATATTTACAGGTAAGGGAACTAACTATGCATTATATTCATTACTTGCTATTTATAATACTATTTTATATGGATATCAAGCTATTAAATCTAAAGAAAAAAGAGGATTACATATCTTTACTTCAGTAATTTGGGGAGTTCTTACTATCTTATTAGTTGTTTCTTATTTTATGGGTAAATAATATGAAATCAGAATTGATATTAAAAAATAATTTAAAAGAGGTAAGATCTAAAAAGAACTTATCACAACAAGATTTAGCAGATATGGTAGGAGTATCTAGAAATACTATTAGTTCTTTAGAAACAGGTCAATATGAACCCACTGCTAAACTTGCATATATCCTTGCAATAGCATTAGATATGAAATTTGAAGAATTATTCTATTTTTAGAATAATTTTTTTGATATAATGATATAGAGGTAATTTATGGGAAAGATAATAGTAGGTGGAGTTTTAAGAAGAGATAATAAGTATTTACTTGTTCAAGAAGCACAAGAAAACTGTAGAGGCAAATGGAATATACCTGCAGGGCATTTAGATCCAAATGAAACTATATTTGAAGGTGCTAAAAGAGAAATATTCGAAGAAAGTGGATTCAATGTAGAACTTACTGGAGTAGCATATATTGCTAATAGAGTAATGTCTAATGATGAATTTATAGGATTTGTATTTAGTACTGAAATATTAAGTGGAGAAATTAGAATTAATCCTTCAGAAATATTAGACATTAAATGGTTTACTTATGATGAAATAATGAATATGGGAGATGAACTTAGATCTAATGATCTAATTACAGAAGCAATTACTGCAGTAGAAAAGAATGAATTATTAGATATAGGAATAATTAAAATGATTAAATAGAACTGTCAGTTCTATTTTTATTTGCTTTTAAAAATAAAATAATATATAATATAGAGCTAATTGGAGGTAATGTTATGCCTATATTATATAATGTTAGAGGATATTGGAGAGAAAATAGAGGATCTACTTTCAAATCTAAAGATTATTGGGATGGAAAAATGCTTCTTCAAGATGATGGATGGTTTGAAGGTATGGCACATGATCCAGAAAGTTCTTATACAGGAGACAGATTTATATTTGGTGTATGTCATGAAACTGGTATAATGGAGATATACAAATTTTGTCCACTTGCTATTGCATCACCTTTTGTCTATAGCATATCACGTAGAGATGATGCTTTACGTGGTGACGTATTCTGGTTAAGAGATGAACATTTATATCCATTTGGAGATGCTTTAATTTCTCGTTCACAAGTTAATCCAGAAAGAGTAGATTTTAATTCTGAAATAAAAGAATTAGAAGAATCTATTAAAGAATATAAAGATGAAAAATTGGATGAACCACTTCAAGTTTGTTATGACAGAATAAAAAAAATAAAAGATTGTATTATAAAATTACGTGTTATTCGTGAAAAAGGGCATTTAATTAGTTTTGAAGATAGTAAAGAATTATTTGACAAATTTGAATCAGTTTATACAAATTCTGATACATCATTAGCAAACTCTCTTTTAAAAAGTTACAAAAGGGATTTAAATAAATTAATATTAGACCGTAGTACTCTTCCTCCAGAAACAACAGATTTACCATTTGAAATATAAAATACGAATTTATTCGTATTTTTTTTATTTATTATGTTAAAATATTTAAGTGAGGTAAATATGAAACATATAAAGAAGATATTAATATTACTTATTTTATTTATTCCACTTAATGTATTTGCATTATCTGATAATGATATAAATATTAATTCTAAGAATGCAATTGTAATAAATTTAAATACTAATGAAATTATATATGAAAAGAATAAAGATGAAACTATTAATATAGCAAGTATGCAAAAAATAATGACTACATTAGTAGGTATAGAAAAAATTAATAATATGGATGAATCTTTTGTAATACCTGATGGCATGTTTTCATCATTAGATCCTGAATTAATGGTAGTAGGTTTTTCATCAGGAGATAGATTAACATATAGAGATTTAATATATGGTACTATGCTTAAATCAGGGGCTGATGCAGCATATGCTTTAGCAGTATATATATCTGGTAGTGAAGAAAACTATGTAAGTTTAATGAATGAAAAAGCAAAAGAAATAGGGCTTAAAAATAGTTATTTTAAAAATACTACTGGTATGGATGAAGAAGGACAATATTCTAGTGTAAGTGATATAGCTAAATTATTTGAATATGCATTAAATAATAAAGAATTTAAAAAAGTAATTACTACAGAAGAATATACTACTTCAAATAATGATTTTAGTATAAAAGGGCCTATTGCTGCAGCACATAAATTTGATATGCCATACTTTTTAGGAGGTAAAACAGGATATACTGATAATGCAGGTAAATGTTTAGCATCTTTCGGAGAAGATAATGGTGTTAAATTCCTAATAGTAACTGCTAATGCTGATCCTGATTTAGGAGAAAATATTAATTATTTAGATCATAAAACTATATATGAATATTTTATAAATAATTATTCTTTTAAAACTGTTCTTAGTAAAGGAGATAATATAGAAAAGATATATACTACTTTTGATGAAGAAGTAAATTTAACTTCAAATAAAGATGTAAAATTATATTTAAGTAATGATGTAGATTTAAAAGATATTAAAGTTTCTTATAAAGGAAAGAATGAATTAACTAGAAATATTAAAAAAGATGATAAGATAGGAGAATATATAATAGAATATGATGGAAATATTCTATATAGAGAAGATGCATTATCTCCAATTGATGTTAAATTTAAACTTAAAACTATACATAAAGTAATACTAGGTATAGTAATATTTTTAATATTATTAACTGTTTTAAAAAAGAAAAAAAGAAGAAGAAATAAAAAATATAAGTAAAATATTGAAAATTAATAATAAAAATGTTAAAATGTCTATAGAATAAAGAGAGAGGTTTTTAGTATGGATAAATTTTTAGAAAAAATAATGAATTTTATAAACGAAAATACAATGTTATTAATAATAATTTGTATATTCTTAATAGTAATATTAGTAATATATTTAATTGATAATACAATTAAAACAAAGAGATTAGAACAAGAAGAATTAGAAAAGAAGAATAATCCTTCACCAGAAGTTCCTGAAACTACTGTTGAAGAAGTTCCTGCTCCTGTAGTTGAAGAAGTTGCAGAAGTAGCTCCAGTAGTTCCTGTAGTAGAAACTCCTGTTGAAGAACCAAAAGTAGAAGAAGATTATACTATTCCACAAGAACCAGTAATTGATTCTAGTATAGAAGATTTATTAAATAAAGATTATTCTGGTAATAATGAAATAGTTAATAATATTCCTGAAGAAATAAAAGAAGAACCAGTTACTCCTGTAGTAGAAACTCCTAAGAGTAAATATAATAATGATAAGAAATTATCTGATATATTTGGTAAAAAGGAAGAACCAAAAATTAAAAATATAGAAACTACTCAAGACTTTTCTGATGAATTAGATAGAATATTAAAAAAATTAAATGAAGATGCAAAAAATAGTCCAGCATTAGAAGAAACTAGTGATTATACAAATATGTTTTAAAAAAGAAGTTTTATAACTTCTTTTTTTATGTTAAAATAATTGTGGTTAGGAAATAATAAAATGTTATATATAGTAAAAAACAATGGAAAATTCATGCTTAATGCAAAAGATATAGAGACAATAAAGAAATATGGTGGAGAAAAGGCTGAAATAGTATATTCCTGGGATGAGAATAATCAAAGGGAAGCTTTAAAAGATTTCTTTTCAAAACCTAAACTAGATGAAGGCACATTGGAATTATGTGCAGTAGCAGATGTAGATATAAAAAATATGCGTGAATATATAGATTCTTATTATAGAGATAGAAGTTCTATGATTGAAATGTTACATGATGTAGAAGCTATATCTCCTGAAGAAGAAAAAGAATTAACTGAATTAAGTGAAAAATCTAAAGAAAAACAATTAGATTTATTAGTTGAATGTTATGCACATAATCCATTAGATAAAACTAAAAAAAGATAGGTGATAATATGAATGAAAAATTTAAATTAGTTTCTAATTATGAACCTAAAGGAGATCAACCTTCAGCAATAGCTAAATTAGTAGAAGGTATTAATTCTGGTAAAAAAGAGCAAGTATTACTTGGAGCTACTGGTACTGGAAAAACTTTTACTATTGCAAACGTAATTAAAGAGGTAAATAAGCCTACTTTAGTCTTAGCACATAATAAGACACTAGCAGGGCAATTATATAGCGAATTAAAGGAATTATTCCCTGAAAATAGAGTAGAATACTTTGTATCATACTATGATTATTATCAACCAGAAGCATATGTACCATCTTCTGATACATATATAGAAAAAGATGCTTCAATTAATGACGAAATAGATGAATTAAGACATAGTGCTACTTCATCATTAATATCTAGAAATGATGTTATAGTAGTAGCATCTGTTTCTTGTATATATGGTTTAGGAGATAAAGAAGATTATATAGAGGGTACTTTAACTTTAAGAGTTGGAGAAACTATAGAAAAAGATGAAATATTAAAGAAATTAGTAGATATCCTTTATGAAAGAAATGATATGGACCTAGTAAGAGGTACATTTAGATCTAAAGGAGATACTATTGAAGTAGTTCCTGCTTATTCTAAAACTAAAGGTTATAGAATAGAATTATTTGGTGATGAAATAGAAGCTATTCTAGAATTTGATACAGTAACAGGCTCTATTATAGAAAGAAAGAAAACTATTACTATATTTGCAGCATCTCACTTTGTTACTACCGAAGATAAATTAAAAAGAGCAATAGGAACTATAAAAGAAGAATTACAGGAAAGATTAGAATACTTTAAAAAGAATAATAAACTTCTTGAACTTCAAAGATTAAGTGAGAGAACTAATTATGATTTAGAATTACTTTCTGAAACAGGATTCTGTAAGGGTATAGAGAACTATTCTAGACACTTAACTGGTAGGAAGGCGGGAGAAGCACCACCCACATTAATAGATTTCTTCCCTAAAGATTTCTTATTAGTAGTAGATGAATCTCATGTAACACTTCCACAAGTTCGTGCTATGTATAACGGAGATAGACAAAGAAAGTCTGTTTTAGTAGAATATGGATTTAGATTACCTAGTGCACTTGATAATAGACCACTTAAATTTGAAGAATTTGAAGAAAAACTAAATCAAGTTATTTATGTATCAGCTACACCTGGTGATTATGAACTTGAAAAAGTTAATAATGAAGTAGTAGAACAAATAATTAGACCAACAGGTCTTCTTGATCCAGAGATTGAAGTTAAACCTTCTTTAAATCAAATAGATGATTTAATCTACCAAATTAAGGAAAGAATTAAGAAGAATGAAAGAACACTTGTTACTACATTAACTATTAGAATGAGTGAAGAATTAACTAACTATCTTTCTAATGCTGGTATTAAAGTAGCATATCTTCATAATGAAATAAAAACATTAGAAAGATTAGAAATAGTTCATGATCTAAGAACAGGTAAATATGACTGCGTAGTAGGAGTAAACCTACTTAGAGAAGGTATAGATATACCAGAAGTATCATTAATAGCAATATTAGATGCTGATAAACAAGGATTCTTAAGATCTACTAGATCATTAATTCAAACTATTGGTAGAGCAGCAAGAAATTCCGGTGGAAAAGTAATAATGTATGCAGATACAATGTCTGAATCCATGGATGAAGCAATAAAAGAAACTTATAGAAGGCGTGAAATACAAGATAACTTTAATAAAGAACATGGTATTACACCTACTACTATTAAAAAACCAATAGCAGATATTATTAGAAATAAAGATAAGAACTTAGTAAGTAGACCTACATCTTCTATGTCTAAGAAAGATAAAGAAAGAATAATGAAAGATATAGAACAAGAAATGATGAAAGCAGCTAGAGAATTAGACTTTGAAAGAGCGACAGAACTTAGAGATATATTATTTGAAATGAGAAGTGAATAACTTCTCATTTTTTATGATATAATTAATTTAGAGGTTAATATGGAGAATATATTAGAATTAGAAAAGTCTTTGTTCAAATATGATTATATGTCTAATAAAGAGTATTTAAATAATATTATTGCAGATAATTATAAAGAATTAGGTAAGTCAGGGATATTATTTAATAAGGATGATGTTGTTAATTATTTATTATCACAACAGCGAGATAGAGATATAGAAATGTATAATTTCTCTGGTGAAGAGTTAATGACAGATTTATGGATAGTTCATTACATTACTTTAAGCGATAATAAGAAAATATATAGAACATCAATATGGAAACATAATAAAATTATTTTTCATCAAGCATCTGAGTATAAGGATGATATTGATTTAATGAGGAGTTAGTATGAAGAAATTGTTTATATATTATAGTTTAACTGGCAGTGGAGATGTAGTAGCAGATTATTTAAGTGATAAAGGTTATGATATCAGAAAAGTTATTAGTAAACATAAATATCCAAAGAACTTTGGATTATTAATGTTTAGTGGTGGTTTTAGAGCAGGTATTAATATAAAAGATAAATTAATAGATTTTAATAATGATATAAGTAATTATGATGAAATAGTTATAGGATCACCAATATGGTTTGATAGAGTATCCCCTCCAATTAATACTGTTTTAGAAAAATTAGATTTATCTGGTAAAAAGGTATCATTTATATTCTATAGTGGTGGAGGAGAAGCAAATAAAGCATCAGAAAGAGTAAAAGATATTGGTGATATAATAATATTAAAGGAACCAAAGAAATATAAAGATGAATTAAAGAAATTGGAGGTATTTATGGAAAAGAAATGTTCATGTAAGAAAACTTGTAAATGTGGTTGCCAAGAAGGAAAGAAATGTACTTGCAAAGATTGCAAATGTGGATGCCATGAAGGCAAAAAATGCACATGTAAGGATAAATAATATGAAGAAAAATATAATTATAATAGCAAGTATTGTAATTTTACTAATATTAATGGGAGTGATGTTAGTGTCTAGCATTGTTAAAATAAAAAAGGTAACTGGTATTAAAAGACTATATTTTACATATACAAATGGATATAGTGCATATTCATATACTAGATATGAGATAGAAAAAAGAGAAGATGGTTATTATGTCAAAATAAAACCAGATGGTATGCCTGAAGAGGAAATGCAAGAAGCTAAAATGTCTAATGATGATATTGAAAAAATAATACAAGTATTAAATGAAAACAAAGCGATTAAATGGGATGGATTCCATGATTCAGATAAATATGTATTAGATGGAGATTCATTCTCATTTAGCTTAACTGCAAATGATGATATAGATATTAGTGCATCTGGATATATGAGATGGCCTAAGAACTATGGCATCGTAGAAAGTACATTAGTTGAAATACTAGATGCTTATTACAAGTATGATAGTAGAGTATATGAATAAAAAAAGAGATTAAATCTCTTTTTTTTATTCACTTAATAACTTACAATTATGTTCATATAAGAATTCATTAATTGTATTAACATCATATATCTTTTCTTTAAAACAAAATCTTATTATTAAATCAAAATTATTATTCATAGGTAAAGCATATGATGCTTTACTTAATAATTCTTCTAATTCATTTTCAGATAATTCTAATGCTATACCAAAAAGAATAATAGTTTCTTTAGTAGGATGATAATCTTTATTACTTCTTATTTTAGAAAATAATCTTCTATCTATATTAACTTTATTATATACATCAGAATCTTTTAATTCTCTTTCATCTATTAATTTAAATAGATATGTTTGGAATGTATCTTCATCTTTATTATCATTTATATAAGTATTAATGGATGCACATTCATAATCCATCATCATAGATCCACAAGCTGCAGATTTAGCAAATATGCCTTTTCTTTTTACTTCTAAATGACTTTTTAAATATGCATCTAATTTCTTTTTAATATTCATAAATGTCGCCTCCCTGGTGACCAAATTAATTTCTATATACGATATTATTATATCAGAAAAGGAGATGAAAGATATGAAAAAAGAAAAGAAATTAGATGTAATATTCATATTAGATAAGAGTGGATCTATGGGAGGACAAGAAGAAAATACTATTAGTAGTTTTAATGAATATTTAGAAAAGGAAAAGAAAAATAAATATGAAACTAATATAACTACAGTATTATTTAGTGATACATATAAGATTATACATGATAGAGTTCCTGTTTCTAAAGTAAAAAAACTAACTAATAAAGAATACTATGTAGGAGGATGTACTGCACTTTATGATGCATTAGGTAATACTATTAATGCTATGAATAATAAAGATACAGATAAAGTATTATTTATTATAATAACTGATGGTTATGAAAATGCATCAAGAGAATACCATATAGATGATATTAAAAAGTTGATTAAGAAAAATAAAGACTATGAATTCATTTATATAGGAGCAGATATTGATTCTTATGGTGCTGGATCATCTATTGGTATTAAAAAAGATAATATAGCTAACTTTAAAAAAGATAGAAAAGGTACATCTAAATTATTCAACGCAGTTGGATGTTTTGAAAAGTGTATGATGGAAGATGCTATGTCAGCTTCTTGGAAACAAGATCTAGATGAATATTTACAAGAAAATGAGAAGTAATACTTCTCATTTTTATGTTATAATTAATATAGGTGATAACATGGAATATAAAAAAATAGTAGTAGCAGGTGGAGGAGTACTTGGTAGTCAAATAGCTTTTCAATGTGCTTATTCTGGACTTGATGTAACTATATTAGTTAGAGAAGATAGTTCTATAGAAGAAATAAATAATAAATTAAACAAGTTACATGATACTTATATTAGTACAATTAATAATATGAATAAAGATAATATAGCTAGAGGAATAGCAGACATTAATAATTTTAATAAAGAAGAATGTATTAATAAAACTAATAATGCTTTAAATAATATTAGAATAGAAACTAATCAAGCTAAAGCTTTAGAAGATGCAGATCTTCTAATCGAATCTATTACTGAAGTATTAGATGTTAAAAAAGAATTTTATGAACAAGTATCTAGCTTATTAAATGATAAAACAGTAGTAGTAACTAATTCATCTACTTTATTACCATCTAGTATGGCTAAATATACAGGTAGAGAAGATAAATTCTTATCTATGCATTTTGCTAATACTATATGGAAAAATAATATAGTAGAAATAATGGGTCATGATAAAACAAATGAAATATATTATGATGAAATATCTGAGTTTGCAGAAAAGATAAATATGATACCTTTAATAGCTAAACATGAAAAATCTGGATATTTACTTAATTCAATGTTGGTACCATTCTTATTAAGTGCAATGGATTTACTAGCTAATGGAGTATCAGATGTAGAAACTATAGATAAAGCATGGACACTAGGTACAGGAGCACCTAATGGTCCATTCCAAATACTTGATATAGTAGGTCTTGAAACTGCTAAAAACATAGTAGAACAATATCAAAAAGTACCTAATATATTAGATCCATTATTTAAAAAGATGATGTTACCATATAACTATGATGAAATGCTTAGAATATTAAATGGATATATAGAACAAGGTAAACTAGGTAAATCATCTGGAGAAGGTTTTTATAAATATAAATAAGAGAATTTTAATTCTCTTTTTCTATGTTATAATAATTATAAGAGGTGTCTTATGAAACAGACTAGAGAAAAAATAGTAATTAGAACAAGTATAATTAGTATATTTTCAAATATTGTACTTGCAGGATTTAAAGCACTTATAGGATTACTTGCTCATTCAATTGCAATTATATTAGATGCTGTTAATAATCTAAGTGATGCATTATCTAGTATTATTACAATAGTAGGAACTAAATTAGCAGGTAAAGCACCAGATAAAAAACATCCTTATGGTTATGGAAGAATTGAATATATTACATCATTAATTGTTTCTGCAATTGTATTATATGCCGGAATTACTGCATTAGTAGAATCAATCAAAAAGATTATTAATCCAGAAGTGTCTGATTATAGTACTATTACACTTATTATTTTAGTAGCAGGTATTATAGTTAAATTCATATTAGGTATATATGTTAAGAAAAAAGGTAAAGATGTTAATTCAAATTCATTAGTAGCTAGTGGTTCTGATGCATTTAATGATGCATTATTATCTATATCAGTATTAGCATCAGCTATTATTTATATGATATTTGGTTTAAGTTTAGAAGCATATGTTGGTGTACTTTTATCCATCTTTATTATTAAAGGAGGATTAGAACTAATTAAAGAATCAGTTGATAATATGTTAGGTACTAGAATAGAAAGTAATCTTGCTAAATCAATAAAAAGAGAAATAACAAAAGAAAAAGAAGTTCAAGGAGCATATGATTTAATATTACATGATTATGGCCCAGATAAATATTTAGGATCAGTACATATTGAAGTAGATGATACTTTATCAGTTTCTGATATTGATAAAATATCAAGAAGAATATCTAAAACAATATTAAAAAAATATGGAGTAATACTACATACAATTGGAGTATACTCAGTTAATACTAAAGATAAAAAAGTAATTGAGGTAAGAAAAGAAATTACAAAGATAGTATTTTCTCATAAAGGAATTCTTCAAATGCATGGATTTTATTTAGATGAAGAAGATAAAACTATAAGTTTTGATATTATTATTGATTTTAAAGTAGATAATAGAGAAGAAGTATATAAAGAAATATATGATGAAGTTCAAAATAAATATAAAGATTATAAAATTGATATAACTTTAGATATAGATGTTAGTGATTAATATATATATGGAGTGTGATAATATGAGTTTTACTATTAATATTTATTATAAAGGTGAAAATGGTGCATCTGCCTCTTTTGCTAATGAAATGATTTCATCTGGAATAGTTGATGAAATTAGAAAAAAAGAAGGTAACTTAAGATATGAGTATTTTGAACCATTAGAAGATGAAGAAACTATTTTATTGATTGATAGTTGGAGAAATCAAGAATCACTTGATAAGCATCACCAATCGGAGATAATGAATAAAATAATAGAATTAAGAAATAAATATGATTTACACATGAAGGTAGAAAAATATATTAAAGATGATAATACTCAAGATGAAAAATATATAAGAGATTAATTTTTTAAATAGAAAAATAGTATATAATATATAATTGTTATTATTAATTGAGGTGAATAATATGGAAAAAGAAATAGAAGAATTAAAAAAAAGAATTGAAGATATTGAAAAAAGAAATAAAAGAGTTGAAAATGATAAAGCTTGGGAAACATTTTTTTTAAGAAAAGTTTTAATTATAGTTTTAACTTATATTTTTGCTGTTTTATATTTAAAAATAGCAGATACAACTAATCCTTTCTTAGGAGCAGTAGTCCCATGTGTTGGTTTCTTCTTATCAACACAAACATTAAATATAATAAAGAAAAGATGGATAAGTAATAGATAAAAAAAGATTTAGTTTTCTAAATCTTTTTTAAATAAATTTTTTATATTTTCAATAACTAATTTAGTCATAATATCATAATTCATATTACTATGTTTGTGGTAAGTAACTTCATGACATAGATTATCAATCAATCCCATCATTATATGTACTTTTTCATATAATGAATCTTCTTTAAAATTATTATCTAATAATATTTTAGTAAGAGAATTAGTCATTTCTAGTTCTCTTTTATAATAATATTCAGCTACTCTTTTATCAGAATGAACCATAGACATAATTTCTTCATGAGCAGTATTAGATACTTTATGATTGCTAATATAATGTTTAATCATTTGTTTAAGTAGCTTATCAAAATCATTCTTATCAAATTTAACATCTTTAGTTTTTAACATAGGAA
>JAEEVN010000029.1 GCA_016290885.1 Caryophanales bacterium
ATCACCTAAATTAATTATATCATATTATTCTATATTAAAAAAAAGACTATTCAATTATCTTAAAATAGTCTTTTAAAAATATGTTTCAGGGTATCTAAAATAGTTCTTTTTTCAACCTATTAACATCCACTTTTATTAATTCTACATTTAGAAAATAAGTTTTATTTTCAAATTCATTTCCATTTGTATCTTTTACATATCTATATTTTTGACCATCAGGATCTAAGTTTTCTATTGTTTCAATTAATTCATCATAATAATCTAATCTTTTTTCTTTATAAATAGTTTTGCAATCCACCCATAAATTTGAAATGCGATGTCCTATTTTTATTCCGCCTATTTTGCACTCAATAGCTCTTTTCAACATTAATTCAATTAATTGTCTGCATATAAAGATATAAGGAATGCATAGAGAATATGTTCTTAGTACTTGCATTTTTTCTCTTAGTTCCTTTTTTATTTGTTCACATATAATATTCATGCAAATAACATAAGAATCAATAATTTCAATTTCTGCTTGTTCCATTCTAAATTCTTCTTTGAAAAATGCCGATGTTTTAATTAAAGCCCAGTCGATTGATTCTTTATTTAAATTGCAGTTTTCTTTAATATATTTATTCATCTTTTAACTTCCAATCTGTTTTATTAGTCTTTTCTAGATTATCTTCTGGTTTTAATAATTGCAAATTTGTATAATGACACAATTTAATTACATCTTCTTCAGTATTGGCTGTTGATAATGGTACTATATGATCTATATGATATTCCTCACCGTTGTACTCTGTTCCATAATTATGTTTCCAAGTCTTTTTTAAATAATCCCAAGCTTTATCAAAATCGATACCAATTATATCTTTAGCATAACTATTCTTCCTATGATTTGTTCTTTTAAAACTCTTAAGTACACAATCCCTTATTAATCTTTTAAATCTATAAAATTCATCCGTTGTCATTTTATACTTTTGATATTCATATGCTTTTTTAATAAGTGATTCTGAATTATCTTTATTATATTTATGATGATAATCTATAATTCTATCTTTATTTTTTTGATAGTATTCTTTTTGCTTTTCATTTATTTTTTCTCTATTTTCTTCATAATATTTCTTATTATGTTCACGTAATTCACCTTTATGCTCTTCTGCATATTTTCTATTATATTCATTTAGTTTGTCTCTATTTTTTTCGCGATATTTTTTATTGTAAATATGGTTATATTCAGTTCTGTCTCCTCTAGTTAATTCATATTGCCTGCTGTATAACAATTGGCATTCACGGCATTCAGATCTAGTATAATATTTGTCATATTTTTTATTATATGATTTTCTGAACTCTGATAATGGTTTTTCAATACCACACTTTTTACATTTTTTTGTCTCCATAAATACCACTTCCAAATTCATTATATCATAAATGACCAGTGTCATATAGACATGGATCACTAAGCCCGCAAAGCAAGGAAATAAGGGCATTTTTTATAAATAAGATGAAATTAGATACCTTTTAGATACCCTCACAAGGTATTTAAAAAGGTATCTAAAAAAGAAGTTTTAATTTTCGACCATTAAAAAAGCCCGTATTTACGGGCTAAAATTACTTCCCACAACATTGTTTGTATTTTTTGCCACTGCCACATGCTAACCATTTGGAAGTATTTATATAATTATTGGTACATATAGTACTATGTATAATTTCCTTATTTCATGGGCATTTAGCAGTGTTTATTATCAGTATTATTCATATTATGAATATTATGATTATTTTGCTCTACGTGGACAAAATGTGGACAAAGTCATCTTTTCACAACACTTTTTGTCTCCGTAATCATTATATATCATATTTATCATTTACGCAATGTTGGATAATCATTTATGCATCATTCTGGAACCTTTATGACTTGATCCTCTTAATAGACTAGAAACAATTGGTTCCCATTCATAACCACATATTTTACATTTTGCTTTTATAGGATTATGTCTTCCATTATATTCACCTGTAATTTCAACATCAGGATTTTTTGTTTTTAATTCTTTAATTAATTCTTTTTTATCTTTTAAAAATTTTTCATGAGCCTTAATCGTTCCACACTTTCTACAACCATCTCCTCTAATTAGATTGGCTGGAACACCTTTCCACTGAAAACCACATTTCTTACATTCTACTAAAATTCTTCTATTAGCATTTTCATATTTTCCAATTACCTTTATATCTGGTAATTTATCTTCCATTTCTTTTATAAATTCTTCATGAGTTTTTGATTTAGCTAGGTCATATGCTTGTTCTTCTATATCTTTCCATGTTTCTTCATTAAAGTTACATTCTATATTGCTTAGTTTAAATAATTCTTTTACTAATTTTTTGATTTCTTTTCTATCTGCTTTATTATAATCATCATTAAACACAATACAGTTTTCTTTAAATGGTTTTAATTCATTTTTTGGGAACTTATCATATATAGTTATCAATTTATAGTCTTTTCTTTTACAAAGTTCTCGTTTTTTTTCATCTCTTTTTATAGATTTTTTATGTAAAAACCAATTACCTGGCTCAATGGCTATTCTTAACTTAGGTATTAAAATATCTATTTCCATTCCAATAAGCTTCCTGTCTCTTGAAATAACATCTTTTTCTGATAATGCATTTATGAATGATAATCTTATAAATTGTTCCATAAAACTCGTTCCAGATTTTGCACATCTTGGACATCCATGTCCTTGTAATAATGAGTATGCTTTAGCTTCCCAAATATTTCCACAACGTTCGCATTCACACTTAACAAAATCATGATGACTTATATAATTACTTATTACCTTTATTGAACTATCTATTTTATTTAATTCACTAACAAATTCATTTTGAGTTTTCTTTTTTGTTTTTCCTTTATTATTTTCTACTGTTCTTTTTACTTTGCATTTTGGGCATGCTCTTCCTTGTATCAATGAACAGGCTTGAACATCCCATTCATAACCACATTCTTTGCACTTTGCTCTAATTTTCTCATGAGCACTTTTATATTCACCTATTACAATTACTTTAGAATTGTTTTCTTTAACTCTTTTTAAATATTGTTCATGAGTCAATCGCATACACATCACCACTCAATTAATTATATCATATAAAAATGCTATATATTTATAGCACTCTTATTTGTTAATTTCCTCTATTATTATTTCTCCATGAGTCTTTAACTTAATTGGAGTCAATATATTAGTATTTTTAAGTTCTTCAACTGTTTTAGGTCTCAATTCAACTAATTTATCTAATTCTTCATTTGTAAATACATAGTATGCAGGTATATTCATTTCATTTGATCTATTTTTTCTTAATTCAATTAATCTATCTTTTAAATCATCATTTATTGGAGCTCTCACATCATTACAATACTTTTCTTTATAATAGTTGTAATAATTGATTTCTTCTTTTGATGATAAATCAACATATGATTGAGCCATTTCTTCCATACCTTTTTTAGATTCAAGATATTCATCGTTACCTCTATGATCTAAATCATATTCTATTTGTCTAACTAAAGCATCTGCCCTAAGTATTTTATATTTCATCTCTTTTGGAGCTCTGTTTGTGTTTAATATAGTATCTTGATTAGCTGCTACAACCAATACTCTTCTATAATAATCAAAATTCTTTGAAGCAAAGAACTTCTTAATAGCTGAAGAATTACTTTCCCATATTTTTCTTATTACTTCTCTTTGAGCTTCAACTTGTCTTAATGGAGAATACATTCCTTTTTTTATTTTCTTGCCATTAATAGTAAACTCTCTAATAAAGTCTCCTTTGTCAGTTACTGTTATATTCCCAACAAGATTTTTACATTCAACATAGTAAGTATATACAGGTGTGATAATGACATAGTCAATTTGTGCAGTTAAATCTTCGTGTTTAACTTTTATGTCTCTTAAAACATACATACCAATATGTGCCTTTTTTAATTGATAGGCTATTTCATTTTCTCCGTCTAACCCTTTTTTAACTATAAATAATTCACTTAATAATTCTTCATTATTTGGATATTCTTCATTCAACTTTTTTAAGGCATCATATTTGCTTTGTAAGTCACTATTTTCTTTATAAAAAACTGTATCTTTAAATCTAAATGCATCAATTGCGCTATCTATTAATCCCACATATATCACCTAAATAATATTATAACATAAAAAAGCAGGTATTTTTTACCTACTTATCAGTTCGGAATATCTTAATATTCTGATCTAATTGATAAATTGTAATTTATTTAACTGGCATATAGGTTTGTAAATATTCTTCTATTTTAGGATAATAAATATCAAGTTTATCTTTATCTCCAAGTAATCCATGTCCTGAATTTGGAAATTCTATATATTCATGCGTAACATTATATTTTTTTAATGCCTCTAGTAATGGATATTTCGCTTTTGGATTTACTACATTATCTTTTAATCCATAAGCCAAAACCATTGGAACACTATTTTCATTAATCATTTTATCAATACTTAAACTATCAATAGCATCTTGATATTTCTTTGAGTTTATATCACTAACATTAAAATTTTCACCAGTAATAGTATTAACAAAATTTACTTTCTCTATATCGTCTGTTATTCCCCACAATTCTGGTTCAAACGATGCTGGACCAACTTCCTGAAAAACCAATTTAATTGGAAGTATCAATTCATTAGGATTTTTATAAGCAACTAACATTGCTAAGCATCCACCTGCTGATCCTCCAGTTGTTGCCATTTCAGTTAAATGATATCCTTCTTCTTCACTTTTCTTTACAATAGAATTTAATGATAAAATAACTTCATCATACATTTCTTTAACACTTGTATTTGTTTCATTAGTACGAAGAGTATAATTTACCGATGCTACAACATAACCTTTATTAGCAAAATATTCTCCATATCTTATAGCATCAATACTTCCTTTATCTCCGCCTGTAAATCCTCCACCATGAATATAAAGAATTAATGAATACTCTTTTTTTGAATTACCTTTTGGTAAATATAAATCATAATTTTCTAGTTGCCCATCCCCATACTTTAGGTCTTTTATAACTTTTCCCTCGTAACTAACTTTAAAATAACCATATCTAGCATTGTTAGCTATATTAATAGACAATGACATTCCCATATTAACACCAACAATAAATACAATAATACAAATAATAATAAAACCCATAATTCCTACTACTTTCTTCATATTATAAACTCCTCAAAATTGTATTTCCAATTATATATCCTATAATTAAGCCAATAATAAAAATAATCAATAATACTAATATTTTTTTCTTCATTATTACACCTCACTTATTGCAACATTTGTTGCTTTTACGATTATATTATAGTATAATGAAGATTAATTAGCAATATGTCAAATTCTTATTGCAACATTCGGAGGTGTTTTGTTTCGTTATGGCTTATATAAGAAAAACCCAGACAAAAGAAATTATAGAATTAGCACTTTTTAATTTATTAAAAAATAAAAAATTTAGTAATATTACAATATTGGAAATCACTAATAAGGCGGGAGTTAACAGGTCTTCTTTTTATAGGAATTATAACTCGAAAGAAGAGATAATCATTAACTATTTAGATAGGAAAACAAACGAATGGTGGAATAATCAAATAAAAGATAAAAAAGGGGATGTGATTTTTGGATTATTTAACCATTATTATAATGAAAAAGATTTACTTTTATTATTATATAATTCTAAACTTTCTTACTTATTGTATCAAAATATTCTTAATTGTTCTGGTCCAAAAAACAATCTTGAAAATAAAATAGCTTATACTAATGGATGGATTTCTGGCGGTATATTTGGATTTCTTGATGAATGGATTAAAAGGGGTTGTAAAGAATCACCAAAAGAACTTGCTGATATTTTCAAAAATAGAAAAGACTACTACACAAATATAGATATGATAGAAAATAGTTATTTAAAATAAAAAGAAAATCGTATTTCGGATTTTCTTTTTTCATCGTAATATTACTAATTTCCGATTATTATTTATTATCAGAAATTGTAACAATACAAGCATCTGCCATTGCTTGTTTTATTATATCTGTTCTCTCTCTTTTTATAACATTTTTAATATTCAATTGTAATGCCATTTTAATATA
>JAEEVN010000014.1 GCA_016290885.1 Caryophanales bacterium
TAGATAGAAAATTACAATTTAAAATTAAAGGTGGACAACTAATCAGATGCTTTGATTCATCTATTAATATAGATGATGAATATTTACAAGAAATTCTATCAAATACTAGTGATAAAAGATTAACAAATATAATTAGTACAATTCAAAAAGAACAAAACCAAATAATAAGAAATGAAGAAGATAAAGACTTGTTAGTTAATGGTCCTGCAGGATCTGGTAAAACTGTAGTAGCCCTTCATAGAATTGCTTATTTATTATATAAGAATACTAAACTAGAATCTAAAAATATTTTAATTATATCTCCTAATGAAATATTCTCTGATTATATATCAGATGTACTTCCAGAACTTGGAGAAAAGAATACTAAGTGTTTTACTTTAACTAGTTATTTAGAGAGTTATTTAAACTCATATAAGATTGAACCTTATGTTAAATATATTTCTAGAATAGAAGACGAAGAATGTAAAGATACATCTAAGAAATTAAATGTATCTAAAGAATTAAAAAGATTTGTTAAGAATTATTATAATGAATTTAACTTTACTAGAAAATTTACTATAGGAACAGAAACATTTCATGCTAAAGATATTAATTATATGTTTAATGAAAAATATAAGAGATTATGCATTAAAGACAGATTTAGAAGAATAGCAGAATTTATATGTAATCAACTAGGTATTAAGAATAAAGATTTCTATAACAAGATTAAGAATTATTTAATTAGTAATAGTAATATAAATCTAGATATATATGAAGTCTATAAAGAGTTTTTAAAATCTCAAAAATTATCTACATTTTTAATAGATAATGATACTATTAAATATGAAGATGTTATGAATATACTAAACATTTATTTCTATGTTAATGGTGTTAAAAAAGATTTATCACTTAAACATGTAGTTATAGATGAAGCACAAGATTATACATTAACAGAAATAGATGTTATTAAGAAAATGTTCCCTGAAGCTTCATTTACTATACTTGGTGATGATAATCAAAATATTAACTCATTTGATAAGAGTAAAATTAAAGACTATAGTGAATTATTTAAATCATTTAAATACATTGAATTAAACAAAACATATAGATCTACTGAAAAGATAGTAGAATTCTCAAATAAGATACTAGGTTTAGATAATGTATGTGCGGTTAGAAATACATTAGGAGACGATGTAGAAATAATAAAACTATCTGTTAATAATTTAAAGAAATGTATTAAAAATTCTAATTATAAAAAGACTGCTATTATTACAGATAATATGACTAAAGCAAGAAAACTATATAAAGAATTAAATGATAAAGATATTCAGTTAATAGATTTTGATACTGATACATTTGATAAGAATATATTTATTATTCCGTCATATTTATCTAAGGGATTAGAATTTGAATATGTAATTATTTATAAAGAAGATGAATATAAGAATAAGAACTTATATTATGTATCAACAACTAGAGCACAACAAAAATTAACTATATTAGAATAAAATAGATAGACCAAAGTCTATCTTTTCTTTTTAATTAATTTTTTAAATCTTTGTAAACGTCTCATTGCTCTTTTAATAAGACTAAGATTATTTAATGGGTTATTTATTGTTTGATTAGTTTTATTAATTCTATTAGTATAAATAATACTTGAATAAGTATCTTCACCGCCAATTTTAGTTACATGAATAAATACAGCATATTCATCAGTTATAGCACTTACTGTATCTACTGTTCCAGGCCATAAGCCTACTATAGTACATCTATTATATGAATCAGCTAGTTTAGTAAATTCTTTAGCATTATGTGTTATATGTAAACCATTATTTGCAAAAAACATTCTTAAACCAAACTTGTCTAAAGCATCTTTAATATCTGAATTATTTGCCAAACTACGTAATATTGCAACAACTCTTTCGTCATTACTCATATTATCATCCCCAGTACCATTTATTATATCAAAATTTATAAAAAACACTATATTTTTTTGTCAAAATATAGTATACTTATTTATAGAAAGGAGATAGGGAATATGTATTCAAATGGTTATTATAATGGTTACGGAACTGCTTCTGCTGGAGCTGCTGCTGCTACTGGTTTAGCTGCAGGACTTATAATTTTCTACATTTTAGAATATATTCTTCTATTTGCTTGGATTATTCTTTATTTCATCGGAATGTGGAAAACATTCGTTAAGATGGGTCATAAAGGATACTTTGCATTAATCGAAGGATATAATGAAGTATTATTATTAGAAGCTGCTAATATGCCACTTTGGAACTACTTCATGATGATGATCCCAATTTATGGTATCGTTGTTATGATTAAACGTGGTATCGTAATCGCTAATAAATTTGGTAAGTCTACAGCAATCGGAGTTTTACTTGGTATTCCTGTAACTACACCAATAGCATTTATGATTCTTGGATTCTCTAAAGATGCTAAATATAAAGGCTAATTTAATTAGTCTTTTTATTTTACTTGTAATTCCTACTAAATTGGTATAGAATATATTTGGGTGATGAAAATGAGAATATCTTCGAAAGGAAAGTACGCTTTAGAGTTAATGGTTTATTTAGGTAGAAACCATGGTAAAGGTAGTATTTCTATTAGTGAAATAACTGGTGATTCTTTTTCTATTAAGTATATGGAAAAGATAGCAGCTTTACTTAATAAAGCAGGATTAATTAAAAGTGAAAGAGGAGTAGAAGGTGGATATAAGTTAGTTAAAGATCCATCTGAATATTCTATATTTGAAATACTTGATGCTGTAGAAGATAATCTAGCACCTATTAAGTGTGTATTAGATGATGATGCATGCAAAATAAAAATTACTTGTAAGACTTATCCTATATGGGATGAGTTATTTGAGATAGAAGCTAAGTTTCTAAAGGAAAAGAAACTTACAGACATTTTATAGGAGGATTTATGGAATTACTTAAAATAGATAATATTCATACTATTGCATCTGATGATGAAAATATGAATATATTAAAGGGACTTAATTTAACTATTAATAGTGGTGAAATACATGTTATTATGGGTCCTAATGGTGCAGGTAAATCTACGCTTGCTAATACTATATTAAATAGTCCTAAATATATAGTTAAAGAGGGTAATATATATTTTGAAGGGCAAAATATAAATGAATTAAAAACTAATGAAAGAGCTAATCTAGGTATATTTATGTCGTTTCAATCTCCAATAGAGATCCCTGGTATATCAGTATCTAATTTTATTAAAAGTAGTCTTAATACTAAAGAAAAAGTTAAATTATATGAATATATAAAAGAACTAGAATCTACTATGGATGAACTTAGTATTGATAGAGATAAAGAACATAGAGATTTAAATGTTGGTTTTTCTGGTGGAGAAAAGAAAAAGAATGAGATATTACAAATGTTAATGTTAAAACCTAAACTTGCTATTCTTGATGAAATAGATTCTGGTTTAGATGTAGATGCTATTAAAGTAGTTGCTAAAGGTATTAATATATATAAGAATGATGATAATGCTATTCTTATGATTACTCATTCATCTAGAATACTAGAAGAACTAGATAATTATATAGTTCATGTATTAGTAGACGGTAAAATAGTTGATACTGGTGATAAATCATTAGTCAAAGAAATAGAAGAAAACGGATATAGTAAATATATAGATTAGGAGGTAACTATGAAAACACGTGTTGAAGAAGCAAATAGAAACATTTATGACATAGTTACTGATAGTCCTTCTGAAAAAGTATTAACAGGTTTAACAGAGGATACAATAAGAGAAATATCTAAACTAAAAGGTGAACCTGATTGGATACTAGATATTAGATTAAAAGCATTAAAATATTTTAATGAAGCTAAAGATCCTACATGGGGACCAGATTTATCAGATTTAGATTTATCTAAGATAAATACATATGTTAAACCAAAAACTAATATGTCAGATAAATGGGAAGATGTTCCAGAAGAAATAAAAGATGTATTTGATAAACTTGGTATTCCTGAAGCTGAAAAGAAGTCTTTATCTGGAGCATCTGCTCAGTTTGATAGTGAAGTAGTATATCATAATGTTAATCATAAATTAGAAGGAACAGGAGCTATATATTTAGACTTTGATAGTGCTATTAAAAAGTATCCTGAGTTAATAAAGGAATACTTTACTAAAGCAGTACCATTAAATGATCATAAGTATATATCATTACATTATGCATTATTCTCTGGTGGTTCTTTTGTTTATATTCCAAAAGGAGTAAAATTAGAGTTTCCACTTCAATCATATTTTAGACTTAATTCAAAGGGTAGTGGTCAATTTGAACATACTCTAATAATAGTAGATGAAGATGCTTCTTTAGAGTTTATTGAAGGATGCTCAGCACCTGGATATAACTCGGATAATTTACATGCAGGATGCGTAGAATTATTTGTTAAGAAGAATGGTTTTCTTAGATTTTCTACTATTGAAAACTGGTCTAAGAATATGTATAACTTAAATACTAAGAAGTGCTATGTAGAAGAAAACGGAAAAATAGAATGGGTAATGGGATCATTTGGATCTAAAATATCTATGCTTTATCCAATGAATATACTAAATGGTAGAGGGGCTCAATGTGAATTCACTGGTATATCATTTGCAGGTAAAGGACAAAACCTAGATACAGGTATTAAAGTAATTCATAATGCCGAAAATACATCATGTACAGTAAATTCTAAATCAATTTCAAAAGATGGAGGAATATGTACATTTAGATCTAATGTATTTGTAAGTAAGAATGCCAAAAATACTAAAGTTGTATTTGATTGTGCATCACTTATGTTAGATTCAGAATCTAGAAGTGATACTATTCCTGTGGATAGAATAGAGAATAATGATACAACATATTCACATGAAGCATCTATTGGAAAAATAGGTGAAGAAGAAATCTTTTATATTATGTCTAGAGGATTCTCTGAAGATGAAGCAAAATCTTTAATTGTTAGAGGATTTGCAGAACCAATATCTAAGAGTTTCCCTGTGGAATATGCAGTAGAAATGAACAGATTAATAGATCTAGAGTTAGAGGGGGCGATAGGATGAGATACATATTAAATGAAACCCCTATTAGAACTACTAATAGTTTTAAAATGAATGATATTAAACTAGATTTAGATTTACCAACTTCTACTTCATTTAAAGCATTTAATGGTTATGACAACATCAAATATGAATATGATAAAGAAATAAAGAGTCCTTTAGGTTTTAATACTAAAGGAACATATGCTTATATTGATATAGATGAGAGCAAAGATATTATTCTTGAATGTAATTCAGATATTATTTGTAATACTGTTATAGATGTATCTAAGAACGTTAATAGTACTATAACAATTAAATATACTGGGGATAACTATAATATTCAAAATATAATAGTTAATGCTTTAGAGAATAGCAATATAACTATTAACTATGTTAATATATCTAATGCTATATCCTTAATTAGTTTTGAAAATAAGGTAGAGGCAAATAGTACGGTAACACATAATCTATATGACTTAAGTGGTAACATAAGAGTATATAAATATAATAGTGATAACTCTGGAGATAATTCATCTAGTTTCTTAAATAGTATTTACTTAGCTGATAATCAAGATATACTTGATATGAACTATTATATTAGTCATAGAGGTAAATCATCTAATAGTAATATAAATGTAGTTGGTTTATTAGATGGGGAAGCTAAAAAGTCATTTAAGGGTACTATAGACTTTATAGAAGGATGTAGTAAGTCTATTGGAAAAGAAAAAGAAGAATCTATTTGTTTATCTGATAAAGCGGTATCATCTTCTATGCCAGTTCTATTATGTCATGAAGAAGATGTTGAAGGTGCTCATGGAGTAGCTAATGGTAAAGTGGATGAAGAAACTTTATTCTACATACAAAGTAGAGGACTAAATAGAGAAGAGTCTATTAATTTAATACTTCAATCTAAATTTAATAGATATATTGAATTAATTAAAGATGAAAGTGTTAAAGAAGAAATATGGAATTATATAAATAAAAGAGGTCAATAATGACCTCTTTTTAAAATGTTAATTTAATTCTTTTACCCTTTATTTCGATAAAGCCTTCTTCTTTTAAGTAACTAAGTTCTCTACTCATAGCTGATCTATCAACGCCTAGGTAATCTGCTAGAGCCATAAAACTAAATGGTAAATAAATATTATTTGATCCACTCTTTGTTTTAGCAATAGAAAAGTACTCTAGTAATCTGTTTCTGATTGTTTTCTTGGTTAGTATTTGTATTCTTTCGTTCTTTTCATTTAGTTTCTCATTCATGATTAAGAATAAATTTTTAATAAACTGGTTATAATAACCTTTTTCGTTTTCACTAAAGTTTTGTAACTGTTCTAAATCAAAGAATACTATTTTAGTTTCCTCTTTAACTAGTACTTCATATTCAGAATCTTGAACATAAATAGTTTTAATACTTAAAATATCATCTTCATATAATTCATCTATTATTAAACTAGTACCATTTAAGTTTTTTTTAATTATTTGAACATATCCACTAATAATAATACCAAGAGAGTTTATATCTATTAACATGTTAGATAAATCTTCTCCTTTATTATATGAAAGTATATGCGTATGAAACGCTTGAAATAATTTATGTTTGTTTTTTTCAGATATATTATCAAAAGGTTTTACCATGTTCGTCAACTCCTATGTAAAATTTTATCATATTTTAATATTTGTTGCAACTGCAACATAATACCTAAATATGTATTATGGTACAATAATTATAATGTGGGGAGGATGACTTATGAAGATAATTAAAAGAGATGGACATATTGTTGATTATTGTCCAGAAAAAATTGAAATAGCTATTAGTAAAGCTAATGCTGAAGTGCCTGAAGAAGATAGAGTTTCTGAAGCACAAATTAAAAATATTATTAAGTATATTGAAGGTCTTAAAAAGAAAAGAATGTTAGTTGAAGACATTCAAGATATTATTGAAATGAGATTAATGGCTCTAGGTAAATATACTTTAGCTAAAGCATATATTACATATAGATATACAAGAGAATTAGTTAGAAGAAGTAATACAACAGATAAATCTATTAAAGAATTAATTAATGGTGAAAGTGAGTATTGGAATACTGAAAACTCACATAAGAATGCTATGGTAGTAACTACTCAAAGAGATTACTTAGCAGGTGTCACATCTACAGATATAACTAGAAGATTTCTTTTAACAGAAGATATAGTAAAAGCTCATGATGAAGGTATTATTCATTTCCATGATGCTGATTACTTTGCACAAAATGCTCTTCATAATTGTGATTTAATCAACTTAGATGATATGCTTCAAAATGGAACAGTATTAAATGGAATAATGATTGAAAAACCACATAAGTTTTTAACTGCTATGACTATAGCTACTCAAATAATATTAGTAGTTACAGGTAGTCAATATGGTGGTTGTACTATTTCATTAACTCATTTAGCCCCATTTGTTAGATTAAGTTATAAAAAGTATTTAAAAAAATATAAAGATAGAGGATTCTCTAAGGAAGACTCAGAAAAGTATGCTAAAGAAGATACTAAAAAGGAAATAGCAGACGGTGTTCAAACTTTCCAATATCAAGTTAATTCTATGGATAATATAAATGGTCAAATACCATTCTTAAGTGTAAATATGTATTTAGGTGAAACTAATGAATATAAAGAAGAACTTGCTATGATAATAGAAGAATTCTTAAATCAAAGATTACTAGGAATGAAAAATGAACAAGGTGTTTATATTACTCCAGCATTCCCTAAGTTATTATATGTACTAGAAGAAGATAATATTCATCCAAAGAGTAAATATTATTATTTAACTAAATTAGCAGCTAAATGTACTGCTAAAAGAATGGTTCCAGATTATATATCTGAAAAGATAATGAAAGAACTTAAGAAAAATGAATATGGAGATGGTGATTGTTACCCATGTATGGGATGTAGATCATTCTTAACTCCTGATAGATCAATTAGTTTAGGTAATATTGCT
The DNA here is from genome assembly GCA_016290885.1 of Caryophanales bacterium. Lineage (GTDB taxonomy): Bacteria > Bacillota_I > Bacilli_A > RF39 > UBA660 > RUG13038. The sequence continues at coordinate 8,012 of JAEEVN010000014.1, forward strand.
AAAGCTAAGAACTATAAAGAAGGCAAGGGTAAATACTATGGTAGATTTAATCAAGGTGTTGTAACACTTAATTTACCAGATATAGCTTTATCTTCAGGAAAAGATGTAGATCTTTTCTGGAAAATATTTGATGAAAGATTAGAATTATGCCATAGAGCATTACAAATGAGACATAAAAGACTATCTAGAGCTACTTCAGATGTTGCTCCAATATTATGGCAACATGGTGCACTAGCTAGACTTGAAAAAGGTGAATCTATTCATGAACTATTACATCATGGGTATTCAACTATATCACTTGGTTATGCTGGTTTATATGAATGTGTTAAATATATGACAGGTCATTCTCATACTGATAATGGTGAAGGTAAAGAATTTGGCTTACAAGTAATGAGACATATGAATGATGTATGTAAGAAATGGAAAGAAGAAGAGGATATAGATTATTCTGTTTATGGAACTCCTATTGAATCTACTACTTATAAGTTTGCTAAATGTCTAAGAGAAAGATTTGGTAAGATTAAAGGTATTACAGATAGAGATTATATTACTAATTCATATCATGTACCTGTATTTGAAGAAATAGATGCATTTACTAAATTAAAACTTGAAAGTGAATTTCAACAATTATCTCCAGGAGGAGCTATTTCATATGTTGAAACTCCTAATCTTGAAAATAATTTAGATGTAGTAATGGATGTTATTAAGTTTATATATGATAATATCATGTATGCAGAATTAAATACTAAATCTGATTATTGTCAAGAATGTGGATATACTGGAGAAATATTAATAGATGATAATCTAGAATGGTATTGTCCTAAGTGTGGTAATAGAGACCATGCAAAATTAAATGTTGCTAGAAGAACTTGTGGTTATATTGGCAATAACTTCTGGAATAAAGGTAGAACTCAAGAGATTAAAGAAAGAGTAATGCACATAGATAATAAAGAAGCATAATGAAATATAATAGAATTAGAAAAATGGATATATCTAATGGACCTGGTATTAGAGTATCTATCTTTATGCAAGGTTGTGAGTTTCATTGTAAAGACTGTTTTAATCCTGAAACATGGGATTTTAAATGTGGTAATGAATTTACTGATGAAACTATTAATGAAGTATTAAATCTATGTGATTATGATCATATAACAGGTTTAACAATACTTGGTGGTGAACCAATGCATCCTATAAATATTGAGGGAACTACTAAGCTTGCTAAACTATTTAAGGAAAAGTTTCCTGATAAAAATCTTTGGGTTTGGACTGGATTTCTATATGAAGGTATTAAAGATAAAGAAGTATTTAAATATATAGATGTCCTAGTAGAGGGACAATTTAAAACTGAATTATTTTCACCAAAACTTAGATGGAGGGGTTCATCTAATCAAAGAGTTATAGATATTAAAGAAACTATAAAGAATGGTGAAGTAACATTATATGAAGATGAGGAATACTAATAGTATTCCTTTTTTGTATATAAAGTGTATTTGAAATTGAAATAAGAATAATTGTTTGTTAAAATATAATAAAGGAGATATGTCATGGAACAAGATATTTATACAAATCAAGATCCTCTAGAAATAGAGATGGAAGCTGAAGACGGTGAAAAAGTAAAAGTTAAAATAGTTAAACTATTTGAAGACGGTGGAAAATCATATGTAGTAGCAGACAACATGGATAATGAAGATGAAGCATATATTTTACAATTAATTCCACATGATGATGGTGATGAATTAATCAGTATTGAATCTGAAGAAGAATTTAATAGACTTGCTAAAATAGTTGAAAGCTTAGAAGACGAGGAAGAAGAATAAAGACATAGGTCTTTATTTTTTTTAAAATAATGTTGACATATAAAAAAGTGTTATGTTATAATTTATTTGCTTATTTGAAATGGGCCCTTAGCTCAGCTGGTAGAGCATCTCGCTTGCACCGAGAAGGTCAGGAGTTCGAACCCCCTAGGGTCCACCATTTGTAAATTAACTGACAATTTGTCAGTTTTTTTGTGCTATAATAAAGTTAACAGGTTTAGGAGGTTTGTATGCAAATAGTTAAAAGTTTAAGTAATCATAAGATGATGTTTTATGAGGATTCCGATTGTATATCTTCAATGTCTTTTTCTATAAGTTATTTTATATGGGGTTTTGATGGAGATAGAAAAGAATTAAATCCAATGGTCGTAACAGAAGATCATACAGTGTTTTATGACAATTTAAAATGGCTTATGGACCAAGATTATGCTTTTTCAGAAGAATCTGGACAATATAGTTCTAAAACAAAAGATAGATTAGAATTTATGTCTGATCAAATATCCTCAATGGGTGGAGCAGATGGTACTCCAAGATTAGTAATAATTAGAAGGGATCAAGCATTTGAAGTATTTTATAGGGTACCAAGTGAAGAAAGAGAAGATTATGGATTCCCGATTAGAGAACGAAGAGTAGCATTTGGACCAGCTCATAACGGTCAAGCTGCAGATAATGTGGTTACTGGAGATTCTCTTCAAGATGATGTTATTAGAGTATTTAATTATACATTAAGAAATGAAAGAATTACTAGTGATCAATCTTTTATGAGTGATTATAATAAATTAAAAGCAGAATTAACTAAAAAAGGTAAAACTCTTGGAAAAAATCTTGAATTATAGTATAATTATCCTAGGTGATAGAATATGAGTTTTGGTTATCAATATATAATAATTGGTGTAGTATTAATATTTATTTTATTAATAGTACTAAAAGCTAATAAAAAAGATTTTCATATAGAAGCAAATAAATTAGTAGAGTATCTTGGTGGAAAAGATAATATTTTAAACATGGAAGTTAATATGTCTAGATTTAAAGTTACTCTTAAAGATGTTTCTAAATGTAATAAAGAAGGAATACAAAAATTAGGTGCTAAAGGTATAGTAGAGATAGATAATCAGTTAAAAATTATATTAGGACCTAATGCTAAAGCCTTAGAAAAATATATAGAAGATTTAAAAAAATAATATGCTTAAGCATATTATTTAATTTTCTCAAAATTGATTTTTTAGCTAAAATATGGTAATATATAGGACATTTAAAAGGGAGGAACATATGAAATTTAATGATTTTTTATTAGAAAATAAAGATAAAATTATAGATATCTATTTTGATATGGATGGTGTATTCGCAGAATATGATATAGGTAATTTTGATTATTCTACTATTAGACCAATTAAAACAGTTATTAATCTTATGAATAATTTATATAAAGATGGTCTTAATATAAAAGTATTAAGTATTTGTAAGAATAATAAAGTAGTTGAAGAAAAATATGATTGGATAGAAAAATATGTTCCCTTTTTAAAAAAAGAAAATCTTATATTTATTTCTAAAGAAGAACATCCTGGTTATGAATCAAATGAATTAAAAAGTAATTATTTAAAAGACAAAATTAATAAAAAACATGTTACAATATTAATAGATGATGATTCATCAATAATCAAAAAAGTTTGCAAAGAAAATGAAGATGTTAAAGTCTTCCATGTTTCTAGCATAATCGAGTAGTATAGGAGGGTTATATGGGTAATATTATAATGAAAGATAGTAGTGAAATTTATAAGTATTATATTCAAGATCAATCTAAAGTAACAAGATTAGAGAAGTTACATGAACAAAAATACAGATTAAAAAAATACATAGAATCAGTAAAAGATAAAGAACCATTTGTTGTAGAACTTGCAGGTATGCCAAGAACTGGTAAAACTGTTAGTACTGAAAGAGTATTTGAATTCTTTAATATTGCAGATTTTAAAGTTGTAAGAACAAAAGAACCTGCTCAAATTGTTAAAGAAAGATATGGTTCTGCTCAATTAAGTGGTGTAGAATTTAATGATAAAACTCTAGAAATATCAAGAGAACAATTAGATGAATGTAAATCTAAAAAACCTGATATTATATTACAAGATAGAGGTGTGTTTGATAATTATATTTGGTATCAAATGATGTACGAAAGAGGTCAAATAAGTCTTGAAACATATATGTCTAAAATATCAAATATAGATGAAGTATTACATGAAAATGATCAATTATACTTAATGACTGCAGATCCAATTGTAATCATTAAAAGAGATTATGCAGATCAAATATTCCTAGAACCAAGAAAGAAAACTACTATTGAGGGAGTTACTCAATTAAAAAATGGTATGGAACATTTACTTTCTAAAGTAAGTGATGATGGTATTATCTTATTAGATACTACAGACATTGATGCAATAGATACTGCTGTGGAAATCTCTAGTGGTATTATAAATGGTATGTCTAAGAAGTTAGGTTTAATTTTAACAGAATAAAAAAATATGTAGGAAACTACATATTTTTTATTTCTTTAATATATAAAAATTAATCGATGGATTATTTAATAATCTAAAGTCTATTTTATCATTTCCTATACCATTTGATATATAGAAATCTTTTTTCTTAATTTTATAATGAGATTCATAATATTCATTAGAGTTTTTATCTAAGAATATATTTTTAATTCCAGGTATATTAACTTGTCCATTTAATGAATTTGAAGATAATACTAGATTAACATCATAATCTTTTATTTCTTTAAAACTATCACTTTCATGGAATACTAATATCTTATATGGAGCTTTATTTTCATTAATTATATTAGTTAATATAGAAGTATCTATTTTAGTATTTAAACCTACTAAAAGTATATTTTCATTTTGTTCAGAATAAATATTATCAAAAAAATTATTAATTGAGGTAAAACCACTATTTTGCATTATTCCATCATATAATTCATTCTTTTTATCATTATCTCCAGTTACATAATATTTACCGTATTTAGCATTTATTTTTGATAGTTCTTTAGTTATTTTATCTATATCTTTTTGTGATACATTTGAATCCTTCTTTATTAGGTCTCCAGAGAATATAACCATATCTACTTTTTTATCATTTATTTTTTCTCTTACATCTTTTAATCTTTCTAAGTCATCATTATCTTTATATAAGATATCAGAGAAGTGTGCTATTTTAAAATTATTAAATGAATTAGGAATATTTTTGTTTTTAATTTCATATTCATTTACTAATATAGTATTTGGTTCAAAGAATCTACCATATAAGAAAATTAAAACAAATATTAATAATAATATAAACAAAAATGTCCTAAAACCATGCTTTTTTTCTTTCATATTAACTCCTTATAAAAACTGAATAATTAAAAGTATTAAGTTATGACATAAATGGAATGTAATAGTAGTAAAAATATTATTAGTTCTACTATATATAAGTGCAAATATTATTCCCATGACAATATATGGAATAGAGAATAATAATTCAGTCATATTGCTTGGATCAGTTATATGCGCTAATCCAAATATTATTCCACTTAAAATTATAAATAAATATTTAAACTTAAATATGTTTTTTAATGATTTTCTAAATATTAATTCCTCAATATATGGAGAGTATATAACTGTGGAAAATATCATATAAATAGGGATGTTTTTTATATATTCTCTTATTTGTGATTCATTTTCTGATAAACTTTGATTAGTTATTTTAGAGATAATTACGTTAAGTGTACCCATTAATAATATACCAATTAAATATAATATTATATTTTTAGATATATGTTTCTTAAAATTAGTTTTAAAATCTTTTAATTCTTCTAATAATTCTTTTCTATATAAGAATGTAATTATTCCCATAAATATTACAGCACTTATCATAATAAATATTACTCTTTGATTCATATTTAAATTATTAAAATTTAAACCAAATGAATATAATATTATTTTGAATAATGTAACATAAATAAAATAAGAAATAAAAATTAATATATTTTTTGTAATATTTTTCATATATTTATCCTCTTATAAATTATAACATATTTTATATAAAAAAACATTTACTTTAATATATATATTTGTTATAATACATATAACAACTTTGAGAGTGCGGGAAACCGCACTCTTTAGTTTATATTTGGAGGAATTTTTATGTTAGAGAAAATTCAAGAATTAATTAAGGAGCCATTAAGTAATGAAGGTATCGAAGTATTAAGTGTTACTTGGGAAGTTGAAGAAGGTGTTAAAAACCTTATGATAGTTATTGATAAGAAACCTTATGTAGATTTAGATACTTGTGTAAAAGCTACTCATATAATTAATCCAATTATTGATGAGCTTGATATCGAAGAAGAAAACTACGTGCTTAATGTATGTTCGAAAGGAGAGGAATAAGATGAACGGAGCAGATATAATAAAAGCAATAGATATATTGTCTGAAGAAAAAGGAATTCCTAAAGAAGATTTATTTGAATACTTAGAAGCTGCTTTAAATGCTGCTTATAAGAGACATTATGGAGCTTCTAATAGTAAAACTAAAGTTGATAGAGATACTGGAGAATACCATATATATTCATATAAAATAGTAGTAGATGAAATAAATATGGAAGAAGAAGAGGATGCTCAAATCTTATTAGAAGAAGTTACTGATAAGAAATTAAAAGTAGGAGATGTAATTGAAGAAGAAGTTACTCCTAAAGATTTTGGTAGAGTAGCAGCATCTACTGCTAAACAAGTATTAGTACAAAAAGTTAGAGAAGCTGAAAGAAATAGTATTATGCAAGAATTCGCAGATAAAGAAGGAGAATTATTAATTGGTACTTTATCAAGAGAAGATAAAATGAATTATTATGTTGATTTTGGTAGAGCATCAGGTATCCTTCCTAAGAAAGATTGTATTCCAGGAGAAGTCCTAGAAATGGGATCACAAATCAAAGTATATGTTACTAAGATTGAAGAAGGTCAAAAAGGTGGACCGGTTATTATTCTTTCAAGAACTCATTATGGATTTGTAAAGAGATTACTTGAAATGGAAATACCTGAATTATCTGAAGGTATAGTTATTCTTTATAGTGTAGCTAGAGATCCAGGATCAAGAAGTAAAATAGCAGTATATTCTGAAAACGAAAAAATCGATGCTGTTGGAGCATGTATTGGAGAAAAAGGAATAAGAATTAATAATATTTCTAAAGAATTAAATGGTGAAAAGATAGATGTTGTTAAATATGATAAAGATCTAAAAGAATTTATTAGAAATGCTCTTAGTCCTGCTAAAGATGTAGATATCTATATAATAGATCAAAAAGAAAGACATGCAGTTGCAGTAGCAGAAGGAGATAATTTATCACTTGCTATTGGTAAAAATGGACAAAATGTTAAATTAGCAGCAAGATTAACTAAATGTAAAATTGATGTTAAAACTTTAGTACAAGTACAAGAAGAAGGTATTAATATTTATAAATACTACGAGGCTTAATATGAATAATAAAAGAAGAATAGTACTTAGAACTTGTGTAGTTACTAAAGAACAATTAGAAAAAAAGGATTTACTTAGAATAGTTAGAAGTAATGATGGAATAGTTTCAGTAGATAAAACTGGTAAAGCTAATGGTAGAGGAGCATATATTAAGAAAGATTTAGAAGTTCTAGAACTTGCTAAAAAGAATAAAGTACTTGATAGAGCACTTGGAACTGAAATACCAGAAGAAGTCTATGATGAAATAGAAAAAATAATAAAAAAAACAAATTAGAAGACTAGTATTAAGTAAAGCACAAATTAAAAATTTAAATAAATAGAAAGATAGAGGTGATATATTATGATGAGCGTTAAAGAATACTCAGAAGATATTAATCAAAGTATTGAAGTAATAATTAAAAAAGCAAATGAACTTGGATATGAAGTTAATAGTGAAGATGACATATTAAGTGAAGATGCCGTTATTGACTTAGATACAGCACTTACTATGAATGTAAAAGAAGAAGAAAATGATAATGTTTATCTAGAAGAAGTTAATGATGATAAAGATTATGATTTAGAAGAAGAATTAGATGATAAAGCAGAAGTTTTAGCATCTGCATCTAATTTAAAATATGATGATTCAGTAAAGGTTCAAAAACTTAAGAAGAAAGATACAACTAAAGAAAATAAAGAAGATATAAATGCTAAAAGAAAAGAAATGTATAAAAACAAAGCTAAACTACAAGAAAATACAGCAGAAAAAGATGAAAATATAATTGTTTATAAAGAAGGTATGACTGTTTCTGATTTAGCTAAAGAATTAAATGTAGAACCAATTGAAATAATTAAGAAATTAATGAGTTTAGGAGTTATGGCTAGTCTAAACAATAGTTTAAGTTTTGATGATACTGAAATGATAGTAGTAGACTATGATAAAACTCTTAAGACTTTTGAATCTCAAGATAAAGTAAATTTTGAAAAATTAGAAATAAATGATGATCCAAAAGATTTAGAAGAAAGAGCACCTGTTGTTACTATCATGGGACATGTTGACCATGGTAAAACATCACTTCTTGATTATATTAGACATTCTAATGTAGTTAATGGTGAATTTGGTGGAATAACACAACATATTGGTGCATACCAAATTGAAAGAGATGGTAAAAAAATAACATTTATAGATACTCCAGGACATGCTGCATTTACTGAGATGAGAGCAAGAGGAGCATCTATTACAGATTTAGTTATTATTATAGTTGCTGCAGATGATGGTGTTATGCCTCAAACAATTGAAGCTATAGACCATGCTAAAGCTGCTAATGTTCCTATAATAGTAGCAGTAAATAAAATAGATAAACCTGGATGTGATCCAGATAGAGTAATGAAAGAAATGGCAGAACATGACTTGCTTCCTGATGAATGGGGTGGAGATGTTATCTATGATAGAATTAGTGCTAAGACTGGTGAAGGAATAGATAAATTACTTGAAGATATAATATTAGTTTCTTCAATGGAAGAATTAAAAGCTAATCCAAATAGATATGCTTTAGGTACTACACTTGAATCTAAGCTAGATAAGAATTTAGGACCAACATGTACATTACTTGTTCAAAATGGAACACTTAGACTAGGTGATTATGTAGTAGTAGGTACTTCATTTGGTAGAATTAGAACTCTTAAAAATGATTTAGGAGAAGAAGTAATGGAAGCATTACCAAGTACTCCAGTAGAAGTAACAGGACTTAATGAAGTTCCTGAAGCAGGAGATAGATTCATGGCTTATAAGACAGAAAAAGAAGCTAGAACTATTTCTGAAAATAGAAAAGAACAAGCCAAATTAAAGAAGAATAGAAATAATAGTGCACCAACACTTGATGATATATTTAGTAGAATTAAAGAAGGCGCTAAAGAAATAAATGTAATTTTAAAAACAGATGTTACTGGTACTGAAGAAGCAGTTAAGAATGCTTTAGAAAAAGTACAAGTAGAAGATGTTAAAGTTAAGGTTATAAGAAGTTCTGTTGGTGCTATATCAGAAAGTGATATAGTACTTGCATCTGCATCTAATGCTATAGTTATTGGTTTTAATGTAAGACCAGATAATAAGACTATAGAGACTGCTAAAGAATATAATGTTGATATTAGATTATATAATGTTATATATAAATTAGTAGAAGAATTAGAGGATGCTATGAAAGGTATGTTAGATCCAGAATTTGAAGAAAAAGTTCTAGGTCAAGCAGAAGTAAGAAAATTATTTAAATTCTCTAAAGTAGGAACAATCGCAGGTTGTATGGTTACTTCTGGTGTTATTAGGAATAATGCTAAAGCAAGATTAATCAGAGATGGTGTTGTTGTTTATGATGGAGAAATAAATAGTGTTCAAAGAGAGAAAGAACAAGCTAAAGAAGTTAAAAAAGGTTTTGAATGTGGTATTACTTTAGATAAATATAGTGATATAAAAGAAAAAGATATAATTGAAGCTTATGAAGAAGTGGAGATTAAAAGATGAGTATAAAAACTGAAAGACTAGGTAATATGCTTCATAAAGAAATTAGTAATATACTAATGACTGAAGTAAAAGATGAAGACTTAAAATTTATTACTATTACTAAGGTAGAATTATCTAGTGATTTATCTTATTTAAAAGTATATTATACTTGCTTAGATAATGATAAAAAAGATATTATTGCTAAAGATTTATCTAAAGCTAAAGGATTCATAAGATCTGTTTTAATGAAAAGAAAAATAGAAATGAGAATAATACCTGAACTTAATTTTGTATATGACGATTCAATTGAGTATGGTAACAAGATAGAATCATTAATAAAAGAAATACATAAAAAAGATGAAAATTAATTTTCATCTTTTTTTAATTTATAATATTTTGAATTATAAAATGAATTTACTATTTCATCTGAGTAGATAAAATCTCTATTTAGACGTCCTTTTTTATTCATTATTGAAGTATAACCATTAGAACATAATTCGTTTTCTATGCCTCCAACTAAATTATGCCAATAAGTCATATCTTCTGCATAACTGCTAATTCTTCTAGAACTGCTATCTTCTGTAACACCATATCTATCATGAAGTAATTTAACATACTCATATATACCAGCAGCTTCATTTCTATATTTTGCAAAGCTACCATTAGATACAATACCACCAAAATTATAATTATGAACACATAGATAACTATCTAAATTTCTACCACATTCTCCATATGAAATAGCAAGCGCTGTATATGGATTAACACCCAATACCTTACAAGTTTTATATATTAATTCTTCAGGATAATAATAATCTAATTGATATCCTTCAGTACTTCTTACATCTGATTCAGAATATCCATAGTTACTTGGAGAACTTGATAAATCTCGAAGTATTTTAGATATACCTTCTTCTAAAGATCTATATGTAGTATTATTTATTACTACTTCACCAGTTAATGGATAAGAATCATCAATAATACTATTTACTACTTTAAAAGCAACATCTTCTTTTACTTCAAATACTTTTGAGTAGAATGATACCATTTCATCAACTGTATCAAAGTTTAATTTATGCGCTTTTCTATCTTCATATTCTGAATAACCTTCAGGTTTAACACCATCTTCACCTAGAATCATTTCATCTGTATATGAATCAATTAAATCATATCTTGGAGTAGGGGTAGGTGTAGGAGTATTTAAAAAGTTTAGTACTTTTCCATCTATTTCAATACTTCTATAATAGTCACTACTTTGTGGTTCTATTTCAGTATATGTATAAGTTTGAGTACTTTTAGGAATTTCATGTACTTCTTCAGTACTTTCAGTATAAGTTTTAATTATATTAATTTCACCATTGGAATTGGCTCTATCAATTTCATAAAGCTTATAACTAGCGATTATAACTGCACCACCTAAAAGTGATAAACCTAATTTTAATTCAAAATCTTTTACATCATATGGATTCTTCTTTATCTTTTTCATATTATTGCCCCTTTTTCACGAAGTTTTTATATTTTACTATAACAAAGTAATAATGTCAATTTTTGAGATATATTACTTTTTTTGTTTTTTCTTCTTTTTTTTATAAAAATATGATATATTATAATTGTATAGTAGAAGAGGGTGAATAAAGTGGATATAATTAAGAATCTAGGTATATCTTATCGAGGAGATTATATCAATCAAGGAAGTAATATTGAGAAGTGTAAAAAGTCTACTGAACTTGGGACTTTATACACTGGATTCGTAATAAGAAATGATGGTAAAGGCACTATTGTTGATAACTTATCATCATATTACAATGGAAATATTATTCTTCATTTACCTACTATAAATACTAATCAAACTAATTTAAAAAATGTTAAAGATATTGTTATTTCTCTTCTACCAAATAATTTAAAATTATTAACAATAGATGCATCTTTACTACTTGCAGATACTTATGATTGGTGCACTGTTGAAGAACAACAAAATTATTTAAAAAATATGGCTAATGGAATAGCATCATTATGTGAATTTAATATAGATATTGCAATTGAAAACACTGGAAAAGAAAAAGGGGAAGAAGTATTTGGAAGATCAATTAGCAATATATCAGATCTACTTGTATATACTAGAAATGCTCTAGTAGATAAATATAACTATACAAGAGAACAAGCTAATAAAAGAGTAGGTATTTCTCTTAATCTAAGAAAACTTAGAAAATATGGAAATGAATTAGATTTAAATACATGGTTTAAGGTTTTCTATAATGATATAAAATGTATAAAAGTAAATGACATAGAAAATACATTAAATGATATTGATAATGTATTAGATTTAGTATCTAGTACTAATATAGATGTTCCTATATTACTTGAAACAAAAAGTGAATTAGAGAAAATAGTTAATGAATATAAAAAATTTAAATTTATAGTAAATAAGAAATTGAATAATGAACCATTAAATTTTGATGGTTATCAAGAAATAGCTGATTCAACATATAATGAATATAATTATAATATTGCATCAAATCAAAGTGGATTTACAAGTGCAATTATAGTAATTATGATTATAGTAACTATTGTAATAGCAGTATTAATGGTACTTGTTAAACTTAGAGGTTGACAAATAATAAAAATTTATTATAATATTAAAGCAAGTGAGGAGATATAAACAACTTAGTGAGCTATCTCGGGTATTTAATACTTACACAATGTAATTGGAGTCACGGGAAGAATATGATAATCCGTGGCTTTTTTGTTCACTCGGGTTGGAAGAAAGGAGATAAATATGTCAGAGAGCATAACAGAATCATCAGTAGAAAAGAATGAAATGACATTTGACCATTTTATATGCTATAGTGCAAATTATGATCAAAAATTATATGAAAAATATAAAGCAGGAGAAAGAGACAATATTAGTTGGTATGACCTTCATAGTATGCAAGTACTAAGTATTTTAGATAGATTAGGTTATCCAATGAAACAAGTTGGAACACGTCTTTTAAAAGAGTTAGTAATTGGTGTAGAGCAAAAAATAGATCTTTATGATTTAAATGAACCAACAGAAGTAAAAGAAGATTTAGAAAAAGCAGAATCAACTATTAGAAAAGATGTATCAGTAGATTTTCTAAGTATAAGCGATAATATATTTGGAAGATTAATATCTAAATCAATCGCTGAAAGAGATAGAGAACATGCTGATGAAGATTTAGCTAAATGTATCCCTGGATTAGAAAATGAAAATTCAAATATTGTTGCATATAATATTGCAAAATATATTAGAGATACAAAGAAAAGAGCAGTTGAAGGTAGATTTACTCTTACAACATTTGATGGCCGTGATATTCATTTTAGAGTTCGTAATTTTGGAGATCATAGTAAAATGGAATGCCCAACATTAGGTATTTCTGATATAGAAAGAATGTATTTAAAACCAAGATTTGAATTAAAATTACAAGATGGTACTACTTATGTATATGATGTGCCAGGCAATAGAAAAGGTACTAGATCAAAACTTATTCAATCATTTGATATTGATAAAGAATTATTATGCAAATTAAAAGCAGAAAAAATGATTAAATATAGTACAGATGTGGCATATTTATACGGCATCGGTGAAGTAGATGAAAACGGGGAATTTCATGTAGATGGAAATGCTTTTGATATTAAAACAAAAGGAGGAGCATTCCATAGATCAGACCCAAAGAAAAGTTTAGATTTAAAATTAAGAGGATTTTTTGATTAGTGAGTGTATATAAGTAATTTTTTACGAGCTATACAAAGGATAAAACCTTACACGCATTAGACGCGGAGTCACATTATATATGTGATTTCGCGTCTTTTTATTATATAATTTAGAATAGGAGTGATATATATGGAAAAATTTTATTTAGAATTACCCTCAATAGAAAGAAAAGAAGAAGCATTAGATTATTTAAAAGAACATATTGATTATAAATCTGATATAAATGGTACTGAAGGTATCAATAGAATTAAAGATGGATTCACTTATGAGGATTGGTTAGATGAAGTAACTAAAGCACCTGATGAAGAATGGGCAAAAAGTGTTGGAAGAGTTCCTGCAACTACTTATTTTACCATTAGGGAAAGTGATAATAAAATAATAGGAATGGTTAACTTTAGACATTATTTAAACGAACGTTTAAGAAAAATAGGTGGTCATATTGGATATGGAATTAGACCTACTGAGAGAAGAAAAGGTTATGCCAAAATTCAATTATATTTAGCTTTACTAGAGGCTCAAAAATTAGGCCTTGATAAAGTAATGGTAGATTGTATTGAAACAAATATTGGCTCAGAAAGAACAATACTTGCTTTAGGTGGAGAATTTGAAGAAAAAGTATTCGATGAAACTAGACAAAAATATTTAAAAAACTATTGGATTAATGTAAATGAATCTATAGAAAAATATAAAGATTTATATGGAGATAAAATATTAAAAAAGAAAAGGAAGTGAAATTATGAAGATTATTGAAGTAAAGAATTTATCTAAAGAATATAAATATAAAGTAAAAGATGAAAATAAAGGATTCTTTTATAATCTATTTCATGAAAAAGAAAAAGTAGTGAAAGCAGTTAATAATATTTCTTTTGATGTTGAAGAAGGAGAAAAAATAGCATTTATTGGACCTAATGGTGCAGGAAAAAGTACTACTATTAAAATGCTAACAGGTATTATTTATCCAACTAAGGGAAATATTAAAGTATGCGGATTAACACCTATTAAAGATAGAAATAAACTAGCATATAAAATAGGTACTGTATTTGGACAAAGATCTCAGTTATTACCAAATCTTCCTCTAACAGAAAGTATGGAAATGTTTGGAGTTATGTATGATATGGATAAAAAGTCTATTAAAAAGAGAATAGATGAATTATCAGAATTATTTGATCTAAAAGAATTTATTAAACAACCAGTTAGAAAACTATCTTTAGGTCAAAGAATGAGAGCAGAAATAGCTACATCACTTATGCATAGCCCAAGAATAATATTTCTTGATGAACCTACTATAGGTCTTGATGTCGTGTCTAAAAAAAGTTTAAGAGAATTATTACTTAAAATAAATAAAGAAGAAAAAGTAACTATTTTCTTAACAAGTCATGATACTGAAGATATTCAAAGTATTTGTGATAGATGTATTATTATTAATCATGGTAAGATTATTATAGATACACCTACTAAAGACTTAATGAATAATTATGTAAAAAATAAAAATATAATAATTACCCCAAATGTAGAATTTACTGAATTTCCAGAATTATCTAAAGGTATGGAATATGTAAAGAAATCTAAAAACCAAGTAATAGTATCTGTTGATACAGAAAAAATACATACTCAAAAAGCACTTGAAGAATTAGTTAAGAATTTTGATATTGATGATTTTAATATAGATAATGAATCGCTTGAAGATATAATTAGAGGAATATATGAAGAAGATTAGATTTGGTCTTAATGTGATTAAGATCATAATGATGAATCAAATTCAAGATAAAACTAATTTGTTATTAGATATGTTTCAAATGTTTTCTAGATGTTTTATCATATTCTTATTATATGCATATGTATTTAAATTAAATGGAGGCTTAATTAATGGAGTAGATTATTCTACTACTATGTGGAGTATGTTTATATATTTCTGTATTATGATACTTAATATTAGAAGAATAGATCGTCTTATAATGGATGATGTTAAATCTGGTAATATAGAATTATTTATGAATAAACCTACTAGTTATTTAACTTTAAGCTTTTTAAAAGTAGTAGGCCAAGGATTATTTAGTTTCTTGTTTATCAGTTTACTTGGTACTGTTATTATGATTTTATTTGTAGGAATACCAAGTGTAGATTTAAAAATATTTGTTCCTACATTTATATTATCTTTAGTACTTGGACAAATACTTGGGCTTTTGATATATGGAATAATAGGACTTATGGCATTTTTTATGCAAGATAATAGACCACTTCACTGGATAGTAGATAAATTTATTATGATTCTTGGAGGTAGTTATTTACCTATAAGTATGTTTCCACCATTATTAAAGTGGATAGCATTTTTATCTCCTTTTGGAGCAGTAAACTTTGCTTCAAGTACAGTTTATGCTTCATGGAATAGTGAATGGTTAATGAGACTTGGGCTTCAAGTTATATGGATTATCATATTTGGATTATTGTTGGGATTTGTTTATAAAAATTCTAAAAAGAAAGCAATGATAAATGGAGGTTAGTATGAAGAATATTAAATTAGCATTCTTAAATATTAGAAAAAATATTAAGAATGAAAAAGAATTAAAAAGTGCATTTATCATTTCTATCGTAGGCATGATGTTAAATAATGCTGCATTCTTATTTTTGTGGTATTATTTTGGTAAAGTAGTTGGTGAATTAAATGGTTGGAGGGCAGAAGATATATTTGGACTATATGCTTTCTCTACAACAGCTTATGGAGTAATTAATGCATTCTTAGCAGGTATATATAATTTACCAACATATATTTCTACTGCAACACTTGATAGATATTTATTAACACCAAAAAATATACTTTTAAAAGTAGCTACATCTAAAATGTCTACTAGTGCATTTGGAGATTTGTTATATGGTATATTATGCTTTGTAATATTTATTATATTAAGACATCTAAACATATATCAAATATTACTTTCATTATTCTTAATGATACTAGTATCAATTATCTTCTATTCATTTAGTGTGATATGTATGACATTATCATTCTATATGATGGATGGTAAAAATGTTTCTGAGGGATTTTATGGAATGTTTTTAAGTACCTCTTTATACCATGGTGGGGCGTTTATAGGAATTCTTAGATTTGTATTTGTATTTATAGTTCCTGCTTTATTAGTAGGAGTAATACCATGCGAATTAGTAAATAATTTTACTTTAGATAAATTATTAATAATGATTATATTCAGTATATTTTGGTTAGTAGTATCAATTTTATTCTTTAATAAATCATTAAAAAAATATGAAAGTAATAATTTATTTGGGTTTGGAAACTAGTCTCAAAATTTGACTATTTAGGTATTATATGGTATGATTATAATGCCTTTGTGAAAGGGCCAAAGAGGTGAATTTTAGTGAAATTAGGTCAAATAGCTAATAAAAAAGTCATTTCTACATTTGTTGCATCTATGATGTTTTTATTAGTTCTATATGTATCTTTATCACAAGTTAATATAAAAAAGTTATCTAGCTTAAGTGCATCAATTAATGATGCTGTTAGGGTAGAAGAAACTGTTTTAGATACTAACGAAGGTTTATCTAAAGAAAACGGTTTAACTAAGATAGAATATGTTACCGTTGGTGGATATGACCACATAGTATTAAAATATTCTGAAGCATATAACTTATTTAGTAACGCTTTAACTCCATCAAGAGGTGCTCAATACTTTGATGGACATAAAGAAACATATTATTCGGAAAGAGTTTTACCAGGTAATGGATTAAACATTCCAGGTAGACACGTTGCTGATGATGGTACTGTTAGGGATGGAGAAGGTTACATTTCAGTAGCTGCAGACCCTGCATTTATGTCAAGAGGTACAGTGTTAATGACATCACTTGGACCTGCAAAAGTTTATGATACTGGTTGTGCTTACGGTACAATTGATATTTATGTTAACTGGTAATAAAAAGAACTAGAGTAATCTAGTTCTTTTTTATTTTCTGGCAGTTATGCCATAATATCTTCTTAAGAGTCTTATTTTTCCATCATATGTGTTTTCTTTTATGTATTTTCCTAGGATTTCTTCATCTAAATCTTTTCCATAGTATTGTTTGTTGTCTCCAAGTTCTTCACTAAAATCATCTATTATTGGAACCTTTTTTAAGAATGCTTTAAATAACATTTCATTTTTGAAATATTCTCTTTCATGAATAGGTACAAGTTCTACATCTTTAAATCCTGCATCTAATATGTTTTTATAATCAATTACACTTATAGGATTAATATCATTTTGTGCTTGACCTCTACCAAATGCAAGTTTTAAACTTAAACAGTCATATTTGTCTACACCATGTACTAGTAGATAACCACCTTTCTTTAAACATTTCATTATTTGCTTTGGATCAGTTGGTGTGTTTCTTGCTACTACTATGTCAAAGTAGTTATCAGGAACATCCATATTTAAATTGTCCATTAAACGAAATGTTATGTTTTTCCTTCCACTTTCCTTTAAATTTCTATTAGCAGTTTCAATCATTCCTTCAGAAAAATCTGTACCAAGTATTTCAGCACATTCTGGGAAATACTTTAATACTTTTTCTCCACCGCCAGTACCTAAATCTAATATTTTTGAATCCTTAGTAGATATCTTATTTAATATTTCAAATAAGTCCCAATTAGTTAGTTTTTCACTTTCAATTTCAAATTTTGAAAAATCCCAATCCTTTATTTCTTCATAAAACTCTTTTTCTTCATTCTTTGTCATATTATCTTCCTTTCTTTAAATGTGGTATTAAAAAAGAACCTCCTTTCATGAACAGCAAAAATCTACCACAAAATTTTTCTGCGATATTTTTGTTATTCATGATGAGATTCTAAGGTTCTTATCATTATTAACCTCACCGAAGTGTCATGGTAATAAAACGCGAATAACTAATTGATTTATTACACCAATAATATATCAAAAAAAGCTATATTTGTCAATTTTATAAAAAAAGAGATTATTGTCTCTTAAGCTGTTTTCTTTCTTGAATATGGCATAGCAATATCCATAAAAGCATCTAATTCTCTTTGATAATGATCATTCATATCTTTAAACATTCTTTCTTCAGAATTATGATAATAAGTTGCTTTACTAGCTAAAGTAGCTAAGTCTTCAATACTAATCATATCTAAACTATTAATAATATTTTCTTTTTCAACTGGTATACTAACATCATCACTAAGTCCATAAAGTGTTGGTCCATCTATACTATCAAAGCAACGAAGTCTACATTCGCCATGTGAACCATAGGTATTAAATTCTTGAATTATTCCATCCATTCTTTCTAATACTTCACCAGTAAATACTAAACCAATATCTTCTAAATTAAATATTAAATTTAAATGAAAGTATGAATATAAAATAAATAGTTTTTGATCATTTTCTGACATTTCATTAAATTTACTACATAGTTCTAAATAATTACCCTTAAATCTTTCAAATGAAGATTTTAACATTGCTAATGTAATAGGTGCTCCAATTATATTTTTATGATCTCCTGTATCAAATTTGTTAATTATGTTTTCTGTCATTAATTCGTCTTCTTTAGAATACTCATTATTCATAATATCACCACCATTATAATTGTAGCAAAGAGAATATATAGTGTCAATAAAACCTCGTAAGTAGTTTGTCATTATTTGTAAAGAAAAAGCACTAAAATTAGTGCTTTTTTATTTCTCTTGTCCTTTTCTTCTTTCTTCGTAAATTATTCTAAATTCATGCATTGCCGCAATAAAATGATTAATTTGTTCACTATCTTCAATACTTTGAGTTTTAAAATCAAATACTTTTACATTACCATTAGCTATTACTTGAGCTTTTTCAAAATAATCTAAGAATTCATCTTCTTGACAACCATCATTAATATCAAATCCACATTCTTTTGCAATATATTCTTTAGCTTCAATAGGATAATTGATTGCTATAGAGTAAAAATCATAAAGTATCATAGCAAACTCTCTTGGATTAGTTGAATTAGATATATTAAATTTGATTTCTTCTACTTTTCTTTCATCATTTACTTTTAATGCATTTATTATTTCAATATATAATTTTACAATCGAACTATCTTCAACAATGATATTACTTTCATATTCACCAGTCATCATATTATAAGTCATTGTAAAAAATGAAATAATAGCTTCAGCAAACTCTAATTCTTTTGGTGTTTTAGGCATTAAAATTATTTTTAATACATCTGGATTATTATTAGGATTATTAGTTAACATTCCTAATATTTCACCATCTTCTCTTATTCGATCAAAATATTCATTTCTTCTTTTTTCAAAATCTTCCATAAATCCCCCAACAAGCGTTTTATATTCTAACACATGTTATAAGTGAATTCAAGAAAATCTTTGATTATAAATTTAGAATAGTATTAAGATCTTTATCACCACGACCAGATAAATTAACAATAATTATATCTTCTTTAGAAAAATTAGGAGCTATTTTAATAGCATAGGCAATAGCATGTGAACTTTCTAGAGCAGGTATTATTCCTTCTAATTTAGTTAATAATTTAAAAGCATGAACAGCTTCTTTATCAGTAATACCACCATATAAAACTCGGCATGTTTTATATAAATAAGCATGTTCTGGTCCAATACCGGGATAATCAAGCCCAGCGGAAATAGAGTAGGCATCTTGAACATTACCATTATCATCTTGCATAATATATGTTTTCATACCGTGTAGAATGCCTATTTTATTATTATAAATAGCCGAAGCATGTTTTGAAGTATTGAATCCCTTACCAGCTCCTTCAACACCATATATTTGAACATTCTTATCTTTTAGAAAAGCAGAAAATAAACCAATACTATTACTACCACCACCAACACATGCAACAATTGCCGTAGGTAGTTTATGTTCTTGTTTTAATATTTGTTTTCTTGCTTCATCACCAATTACTTTTTGGAAATATTTAACCATTTCTGGATATGGGCTAGGTCCAACAGCTGATCCGATTAGATAAAATGCATCTTGATGATTTAATAAATATTCAAATGCTTCATCAACTGCTTCTTTCAGCGTACCATTTCCTCTTGTAACTGAAACAACATTTG
>JAEEVN010000030.1 GCA_016290885.1 Caryophanales bacterium
GATTCTCCTATAGTTTTATAATCACTTTCAGTTAGTTTTATATATCTTAATGCATTATAATTTTTTCTAACATTTTTATATTCATCTATAAATGATATTAATATTTTATCTACATATCCATCAAGATGCTCACATAATCTATCAAATGCTTTAATATGATATTCTAATGGATATTTATTATTTATAAATATAGGATCATATCTTACTCCTATATTTTCTTTTCATATCATGTCTGATAGTTTTTTAATAGCTTCTATTACTTGTTTTTTTGGTGGTACATTAGGTTCTATATCTTTCTTATATGGTGTTAGAGTAACATGAAAATACATTTTCTTATTTATTTTACCTATTTTATCTAATATTGGTATTGGATTCTTAGTACAAAAGAATAATAAATCAACATCATCCATCATAATCCTACTAACTAATTTAGGATTAAATGGATTTCTAACATCAATATATCCTTCTTCTAATCTATTCATTAACCAAGTTGAATAAAATGCTACTATATCCGTTCTTCCACTTATATTTAGAATCACTTTACCACCACCTATTTAATTATATCATAAAAAAAGACTAGAATTATCTAGTCTTCTTATTTAGCTTAGAATTAATTTTCTAGGTTCTTCTTTTTGATATCCTTTTAATTTGGAAATAAGTAATTCGTAAATAGATTTTCTAGAAACTTCAACAGGATATTGTCCTTTAACTAATTCATAAGCATCTTTCATAGTTTCTGCATCATTACCTGTTATTTTGCTTATATAATCTTTTGCTTGAGCAATTAATTCATCATATTGTCCACTAGATAATATTTCTTCAATAGTTAATTCATATACACCTTTATTATCTGTACTACTTAATTGTCTTTTAGTATAGAATAAATTTGCTATTTTATTACCTATAGTAGATAATTTATCTAAATGTTCAAAATAAGTTTTAATAACTAATAATTGTTCTTTAGATAATGATTGAAAACTATCTTTCTCTCTTTTTCTTAGTTCCAGTTCATTATGTTTTTTACCAATACTTTCAGAATGTTCTTCTAATTCTAAATATTTTCTTGTTCTAAGTAAGAACTTCAAATATTTACCAAAAGATTGATATCTTTTCATTCTGATTTGAGTTTCGTTATAATCTCTTTCAATTTCATTAGGATCCATTGTTAAATATCTTCTTGAAAAATATTCTTCATCTGCAAGAATTTCTGGATTCAATTCAATTGCTTGACCATTAATAGTAAATGTACGACCAAATCTTTCAGTAACTTGTTCTGGTTGAGCTAAATTTGTTTTAATAGGACTTAATCTAGTTAAACGATATTGTTCTCCTTTAATTGAAATTCCCATTTCTTGTAGTTTTTTAATATCACTTTCTATTTCTTGTCTTAATACTTCATACTCATAACCAGTATCAATTATCATTTGATCATATCTTTGTTCTTCACTCTTAATAACACGAGGTCTTACTTCTTCAATTGCACGAACTAAGCTTTGAACACATGGTTGTAAAGTAAATGCTTTTAAGCATCTATCTCTTTGCCAACCTTCATCATAACCTTCACTATAAACAACCGGTGAAGTTTTACGATGTTCAACTAATTTACGTTGTCTTTCCTCTTTTTCTCTACGTTCCTGTTCTTCTCTTCTACGTCTTTCTTCTCTTCTTCTACGATCATTTTCTTGCATCATATGCATATTTCTTTGTTGTTGTTGATGCATCATCATCAACATAATAGGTACCATACTCATATACCATCTCTCCCTTCTTCATAAGGTTTAAAAAAAGACCTTATGAATTATATTCATAAAGGTCTTGCAAATCATCGATCTATATATTCCGGATATTATCGTAATGACGAAATATATATTGAGCTACTCTCCTCTAAGTAATTTAATTATAGCATATTTTGCCTATTTTTTCAAGTTTACCACTACAAATAAAAAGACTAGTTTTCCTAGTCTTATTTATTTTCTGGTACTGCTGCATCCCATGTTGAATAAATATTTCCATCTTCTCTAAATATTTTATATCTTCCAATTGAATCCATACAGTTTTCATCTAACATAATTGAAATATTACCATTATAGTTCTTAATATCTTCTCTTAACATATCTAATGTATTTTGATCAATATCATGAGTTCTTATATATTCATCAAGTGTTGGATTAACTCCTTCACTATCTTGTAATACTTTAAATGTCAATTGTGATACATCTTTTGGCATATTATTTAAAATATCTTCTAATTTATAATTAATAAAATCATCAGTTAAAATAATAACATATCTTTTAATCTTACCTCTAGGTTTAATTTTACTAATTAATTTAGGATCAGATATTGAATAAGCAACAACATCTAGTAAATCATATACTTCATCAGCAGGATAATATCTAGTTTGTATCTCTATTTGAATATCATTTCTGAACTCTCTAACAATGTTTACAATATCTCTAACACAATCTTTTGATTGCATAGGTTCATTATTACCAGTTATAACAACATATTTAAGTTCATCATCATTTGATATGGTATTAATTAAATTATTTCTCCATACCTCATGATTATTAGTGTAGTTATCCTCAAAAATGTTATGATGAGCTTGTCCTTTAGAAATACAAAAAGGACAGTTAAACATACATTTAGTATAAGGAGTAACTACTTGTAAGCTTTTCACACAATTTCCCCCTAAGCCTGAATAATTATAACATAACCATAAAATAAGGCAAAATTTACCTATAAAAAAAGACTAGTCTTTTCTAGTCTTAGTGACAAATTAATTTACCAGTATTAGAATTTGATCCATATATTGTACAACTTGTTTCATAATGCATACTTGTATAACCATTAGTTTTTGTATCACCATTATAAGAACCATCAGTACAAGTATAAGTATGACCATCAGAAATAGTCTTACACTGACTGGCAGTAAATATTTGATTTAAAATACCCATATTATTAGTATGATAAGCACCATTAGTAGAACCTTGAATACAATAAATCTTATTATCTTTTAAAATACATGCATAAGCTTTAGAAATAGTATTACCAGATAATACTAAACCAAAGAAATTATGTCTTTGTTTACCACCACTTGTTTTAAGTGTATTAATATCTGTTGTATATTCACTTGAAGATACAGTATCGCCTAATTTCTTAGCTTTATCTCCTTCTCCACTAAAATAAGCAAATACACATCCATCACAATTGATTACTTTTTCTACAGTAACTCTATCATTTTGAGCAGGTGGTTTATTTTCTTCATCATCAAAATCGATAATTTCATCATCTTCAATTATAGTATTTTCTTTATTATCCTTTTTCTCTTCTTTTTTTTCTTCTTCTTTTTGTTTATCTTTTTTACTAGTTTCCTTTTGCTTTGGTTCATCTTTTTCAGAACTATCTAAATTATCGTTCTTACCACAACCAACTATCATTAAAGCAACTATAACTAGTAATAAAGTAATTAAAATATTCTTTTTCATTATTAATCCTCCTATTGAAAAAAATATAACATAAACAATTAAAATTTTTATTTTTTAGAATTTAAACATTTAGAATCAAAATCATATTCATCTAATGTAATACCATTTGTCATATTTTTTTCCCTCTCATTATAATTATACAACTTAAAGTTATCTTTAAGTCAAGAGTTAATATAAAAAAGATGAGATTTCTCTCATCAAATTTTTAATACTATCTCATTCTACTGTTTCCACCACGATTTCCTCCACCCATCATTTGATTAGATAAAGTAGAAGTTTCTGTTCCATTTACAATAAGAGTTCCCCCAGTTTTAGATCCAGTTCCATCAAAATCAAATGGTGATTGGGCAGTAATATTTATTGTTCCTCCTGTTATTAATAAATCTCCATTAGAATCAATTATTAGGTAATATAACATACAATCAAACTCTTAATCTTATTAATTAATCATTCTCTAAATAAAAATAACATAACTATAATAAACAAAAAAGACTAAATCTTCTTTAGATCAAGTCTCGTTAAAATAAATAATATTCTTATATAGCGGATACATAATCGTATTGGCACCATATAATCACTAAACAATAGTGAAAACTACTCTCTTGCCTCACCAATAATAGAACAATGATATACATATATCAACGAAAAAAAAATAAATAATAAGGTTATTTTAATAAACACTTACTTTACATTATAAAAAAATTAATGTTTGTAATGAGAAAAAAACTATGTTAATATTTTTATTCGCGGGGTGATATTTATGGAATTAATTAATTATATATTAGCATTTGATTATAGCAAATATTTTATTATGATTGGTAGAACATTACTTATACTACTATTCTTTAAATTATTAAAATTTATATTTGTATTTCTAACAACAAAATTGGTAAAAGGAAGCAAAACAAGATTTATGGTTCACCAAACAGCAAATGTAATCTTAAATTTAATATGTATCTTATTTATATTTTTACTATGGTTACCATATTTAAAAAGTGTTTTAACAGTTATTTCCTTTATCTCAGCCGGAATAACAATAGCTTTAAGAGATATAATCCTAAATTTATTTGCAGGTATATATATTAAAGCCAAGAAACCTTTTAAAATAGAAGATAGAATAAGTATAGATGATATAACAGGAGATGTAGTTCTAATAAATGACTTATCTTTTGTCTTATTAGAAGTTGGTGACAGAATAAACGGCGAACAAAGTAGCGGATTAATAATAAATATTCCAAATTCACTAATATTTTCTAAACCGTTAAAAAATTATAATACAGCATTTAAATATATATGGGATGAAATAATTATTAGAATAGATATTAATGCCGATTTAGAAAAGAATAAAAAGGAGATAATGAAAATAGTTAATTCAAATAAAACTGTTTCTGACATTCCTAAAAAGATGGAAAAAGAAGTTAGAAATTCTACTGTAGATTATAGAATATATTATAATCATTTAGAACCAATTATATATACTAAAGTAAATGGTAATTATATTGAATTAACGTTAAGATATCTAACCCATCCTAAAAAGACAAGAAACGTTGAAGATTACATCTGGACTAATATATTAAAACAATATAAATTAAAAAAAATAAATTTATATATAGAATAAAAAATTGGAAGAAAAAAAGATATCAATTGATATCTTTTTTATTTTAATATTCTTCTAAATATTCTTTAATTAAAGCTTTTCTATCATCATCATTTATTTTTGCATCTTCTTAATTAACGTAATATTTAATTATTTTAATTATATATTAATACCACTCTATTATAACCGATTCATTATGATCCATTAATTGTGTTGATAATTCTACTTTCTTATTTTTTTCTATAGTAAATTCTTTTTCTTTGGATTTAAGATCAATTCCATCATCTTTCACTTTAGTTAATCCATATTTTGAAGTAGTTACTACAATATCATCTTTATTAATACTTTTGATTTTAAAAACATATTCTTTATCTAATATAAAACAAGAAAATGAGTTGCCCTCTTTTAAAGTTGTTCGAAAAGCATTATCAGTATGACACTTAACATCTACACTTTTATATTTTGATATTGGTCTTATGATACATTCTTTTTTAGAAATGGCTATCTCGTAACTTTCATATCTAAGTATTTCAGTATCATCTTCTTTAAA
>JAEEVN010000031.1 GCA_016290885.1 Caryophanales bacterium
TTAATTGATTCTTTTTCAAATAATACTGGTTTATTAGATTTCATTTTTACTTCTAAATCAGTAATAGCTTGATCTAGTTTATTACTTCTATTTGTTAATTCTTTATTTACTTCTTGTGTTGCTCTTTTAAATTCTTTCATATTTAAGTGTTCTACTGCACTATGTTTTTGACCTCTTTCTAGAGCAAATCCACCTAGATTTAATAATTCACAGTATTTATCTTGCAATTCACTTAAATGCTCTTTATCGTGGATATATTGCTTTTTAGAGATGGTATATCGTTCTGTATTTGTTCTCTTATCAAACTTTTTTATTAAAGGAACTACCACACAATGTATATGAGGTGTTTTTTCATCCATATGTAATGTTGCATGTAATATTTGCTCATCTTTATAACCTAAATAGTCTTTTACAAATGCCATACAATATTCTGCCCATTCTAATACTTTTTCTTTTGGCATATCATTAAAGAAGTTATGTGAGGCAGTAAATATCATTTCATCTGCTACAACACTTTTGGATTTATCTACCATTTGTCTGAATGTTCTCCTTCTATCTTCTCTTTCATATTTCATTCTTTCTTCATGTTCTTTTTTATATTCTTTTGTTATTTCATAAAAACCTTTAACATATTTCATATTTAATGGAACAAGTTCTACATTATCTTTAGTTTTTGATAAGTCTATATCTGGATTAGATTTATATGCTTTCTTTTCTCTTTTATTGTGAGAGCCAATTTGAGCTAGATCATTTAGTGTATAGATAGGTTCACTTCTGAAAATTGCATAATTCATACTGCTTCACCTTCTTTAATTTGAAATTCTATTACACTTTTTATAACATCAGTTGTATTTTTACTATCATATTCGTTAACTGCACTTCTTCTATTGTCTTCTAAACTAGTTATATAGTAATTTTCGGTTGTTTCTACGTTTCTATGTCCTAGTAAATTAGCCACATCTTTAATTCCAGTTCCAGTATTTAATACTTTCGTTGCATATGTTCCTCTTAAATCATAGAATCTACATTTTTTAATTCCTAATACACTATGTATTATCTTAAATGGATACTTAGGTATATCAGTTCCTACATAAGTTCCATCATCTTTTGTAAATACTAGATTAAGTATTTCTTTTGAATAATCGTCATTAAGAACTATTCTTTTATCTGTTATTTTACCCGATTCAGTTTTAATTTCTTCTAAATGATAATATTTATAATCTTTACCAAATAATTTCTTTAACTCTTCTTGTCTTTCTTTGAAGTTCTTTAATGCTTTTATTAATGTTTCTCCTATATAGATTTTTCTTTTTCCTGATATAGTTTTAGTTGTTCCTAAAAACCATCTACCATCTTTGTCTTTTGGTTTATCATAAACACTATGTTGAACATCTATTATTCCATTTTCTAAATCAATATCTTCCCATGTAAGAGCAAATACTTCTCCAGTTCTCATACCAGTAAAACATGATGTTAAGAATGAGGCTATAAATGTTGCATTATCCTTAAATTTTTCTAGAATTAAGTCTATTTCTTCTTTTGTATAAACATGTCTTCTTTCTTCTTCTATTTCATCAATTTTAGGTAATCTTAATGTTAATGCTGGATTATATTTAATAAATCCATATAAATTACATGCGTCTCTAAATGATCCTTTAATAACTTTTAATATGTTTTTATAATAAGTTCTTGAATGATTATAATTATTTACTAATTCAGTGATATATGAATTTAATGCAACTCCTGTTATAGTTGATAGTTTATATTTTCCTATACCTTTCTTTAAATATTTATTAATTATGATTTGATAGGTTTGAATTGTGTTATATTTTAGATTGTTTTTACAATAATTTTCTAACCAATAGTCAAGATAATCTGAATAAGATAAATCACATTGTTTAAAAGGTATCCCTGCATTGATATATTCATTGTAAGCTTGTACTCCTGCTTCTTGAGCTTCTGGCTTTGTTCTAAAACCTGATTTGCTTAACCATTGTCTTTTATTATCTACTCTTGCTATTTCAATTCTATATTCATAATAATTTCCTCTTTTTCTAATATTAATCTTACTCATTATCTACCTCTACAATAATGATCTTTTTAATATTGTTTAAATCAGATAAATCTTTTCCTTCGTTTTGAATTAAGAATCTTTCTAGTGTAGATTTTAAGACTCTTAAACTTCCTAATTTAATTGCAGGTAAATATCCTTTTCTAATTAATTCATAAATATAATTTGGGCTAGAATGAAGAATACTAGCTACTTCCTGTACTGTGTATATTAATCTATCTTCCATTATTTAAACTCCGCAAGTAGTTCTTCAAATTCTTTAATTTCTTCTGGAGTCATAGGCTCTGACTTACACATTTCAGGATGTTTAATCCAATCAGGAGTATTATCTTCATATTCTTTTTTATTATTATATTTATTATTATATTTGGAAGAATAACCTATATTAGATTGATTATCTAAACTATTAACTATTGCCTCATTGTCCCATATGTTATTGGATAAATATATGGTTCTTTTTTTATTACCATTACCATTCTTCCCATATATACATTTAATGTATCCATATTCAATTAAATGTTTTATATGTTTTGAAACTGTATCAACTCTTATTCCATACATATCAGCTAATGCTTTATTGCTTATCCAAGCATATCCCTCCTTTTTGCAAAGAGCAGTAATTCTCTCTGCGATTAATTTTTCTTCGCTAGTTAAATCTTTTGTCTTATAGATCTCACTAGGCATGATTGCGAATATTCTTATATATTCATCATTCATTTTTAGTTCACTTCCTTTTCTCTAGATTTGAACTAAGGCCTTTGTTCACTACCATTATCTATAAGATTGCTTATTTAAACCATTGGAAAAAATCTCCCATAATAGAGAGATTTTTTTAGTTTTATTATTGTTATTTTTACTGTACTAAAAACTAGGAATTTTTTTCCTTTTTATTTTCTTCTTTTAGTTTATTATATGCATTTGGTAGGACTGAATTACATTCAGTTGCTTCATGTACTTTTAATTGAACTCCCATTTTAATATATCCACTCTTTTTAAATTGATAGTATTTTTTTGAATCATATGATAGTTCAAATGCTACATCATCATCTATATTTGGTGGGTTATCAAACTCTAGACATTTTAAGATAAATCTTTCTACTTCGTTTAATTGTCTCCAAGATTTCTTAACTTTAATGATTAATTGAATACATAATTCATGAAATTGCTCATAAGCATGTTTATCCATAGTAATTACTGTTGTATCTTCTTCTGTTAAGTCATTTAATCCTTCTGCGTAAGAATATGAGTGCAATTTAGATTCAGATATTACTTTAAACTCTAGATTTTTATCTATATAGAAATCTAATTGCTCTGCATATAGACTATGAAACATTTTATTCATTGTCATTAGTTCAATCAAGTCGTGAAAATCCTTTTTATACATCTTATAATTCTCTTGTTTGATTCTCTTTTTAGACAATACACCATCTTCATTTAATAATTTGGCTTCCAATTTTCCATATTCATCATATTTTATCATCCAAACCCTCCCAACAAAAAAGAGGGAAAAAGACTTTTATAGTCAATTTCCCTCATTGATTACATTAATTAATAAACTAAATTGTTTTGGTGCATAAATTAAAAGTGCTTTATTTCTCATTAGACATCAGCTCCAATTAATTAATTGCCTTTTATAATATCACTTTTTTCTAGAAAATCAAGCGTTTAATCAAAATAAGGTTTATCCACAGTTTTTGGGATATCTAATGTATTGGCATATCCTTCAAATGTTTTTACTGTTTCAGTTTCCATTTTGTCAGTTACTCTTACATAAATATTGTAAGTAGTCATTATAGTTGAATGTCCTAGTCTTTTAGATACTGCTTTTATATCTGCACCTTGCTCTATTAACCTTGTTGCATGAGTATCTCTAAAGTCATGAAATCTACAAGGTATTCCTAATTCATAATTAATTACCTTAAATGCATATCTAGTTGATTCAGTTCCTCTAAAGAATCCGTTAGGACTTACAAATACTAATTTAGCTTCTGGCAAATCTATATCTAATTCAGCTTTGGCATCTACTATTTTGATTTCAGGTCTTTGTGTATATTCACTTATTACTCTCTTTTCATAATGTTTTAAATAATTATCTCCATAATACTTTCTATTTTCCTCTTGTAACCTTTTAAACTCTTTAAGTGCTTCTACAAGTGTATCTCCAATAGATATTGTTCTTTGACTTTGAGGATTTTTGCATGTTCCGTAACTCCATACTTCAATAGAATGTCCTTTAGTTGATTTATATCGTTTAGGTAATCCAAATTTATTCTTTCTTATTATATTTTTATTAATTGTAATTGTCTTATTTTCAAAATCAACACAATCCCAAGTTAAACCAAACACTTCAGATGTTCTCATTCCTGTATAATATGCAGTTAAAAATGCATAGTAAATATGTGGTGTATTTTTAAATCTATCTAAAATTCTTTCTATTTCTTCTTGAGTAAAGATATGTGCTGGATCTCCTGCAACTATTTCATATCTTGGAATATGAAGTCTTTCAGCTGGATTCTCATTAATATAATTTACTGTGTAACATGCATATTTAAGTGATCCTTTAATAACTTTCATTATTCCTTTCAAATACCATTTAGATAAATTCTTTTCTACATATATCTTATTAATGAATTCCTGTAGCATTTGGGTATCAATTTGTGATAATGAATATCCCCCTAACATTGGTTTAAGATAATTTTTCATTATGTTTAAATAAGTAACTATAGTTGAATATTTCAGATTAAAGTTGCAATAAGTATCTATCCAAAAATCTAAATAGTCTGCATATGACATTTCTTTGTTTCTTTTTACTCTTCCAATCCTATAATATTCATTGTAATCTAATGCACCTTGATTAAGTGCCTCTTGTTTTGTACGAAAACCTGATTTTGTAATCCATTTTCTCGTACCATCTACTGAAGCAGTTTCAAATCTGTATTCATATACTTTTCCTCTTTTTCTTACGCTTACCATTTTTATACTCTCCTCTTTCTAAAATTGGTAAACAAAAAATGCCATCTTTTAGATGACATTTGTCTTTATTTTTATCCACAAATATTGAGGAAAAATACCATAACACTTTTTGTCGTCTGTCCACATTCTTAAAAATATGTGGACAAAATGTGGACAAACAGCTAATTTTAACGATTTTTTACGTGGACAAAATCCTCGCAAACCCGCATAAAATCAACTACTTACCATGGCATTGTTTGTATTTTTTCCCTGAGCCACATGGACAAGGATCATTTCTTCCTATCTTCTTGCCTTTCTTAACAACTGCTTCATGATCTTTTCCATCATTAGTTATTTGATTCTTTGATACTTCTTTTCTTTCAATGTTTTGCTTAATCTCTGCTCTACATAAGAATAATGTAACGTCTCTATCAATGTTAGCCATCATTTGATCAA
>JAEEVN010000001.1 GCA_016290885.1 Caryophanales bacterium
ATATTTTGGATTCATTAAATTAATCATCATAGCTAAATCTTCTTTAGATGCATGATGTCCTAAATGTTTCTTAGTAGATGCACATTCTACATTTATATTATCTTTAGCTATTTCATCTAAGATAACAGCATATCTTTTTTCCATACCATCAGCACTAGGCTCAGTTATAAAGATAGTATCTGTTTCTTTTAATTTAATATATTTATCATATCCTTTTAATATTCTTTCAAGGTTAGCAAATGGTTTTTCTCTTTCATCAGATATTAACACAACTACACCTTTATCATCAAGATTAGTTAAATCTCCAATTCTATCTTTATCTACATCTAAATATTTCATTTCGATTGCTTTATTAATTAGTTCTTGTAAACTTTTACCCATTATAACTACTTTACGATGAGTTTTCATTATTTCATTAAATATTTCTTGTACACGATAAATATGAGCTGGCATAATAGTAGCTATTATTCTATCTTCATATTTACTAAATACTTCAGATATATAATCACTTAATCTATTATGTGGTGTTGTAAAACCAGGTTTTTCTGCATACATTGATTCAGAAAGTAAACAAAGTACTCCTTGTTTTCCAACATAAGCAAGTTTTCCAATATCTGTTTTATAACATCCTTGCATACTACTATCAAATACAAAGTCTCCTGTATAAACAATAGATCCATCTCTAGTATATAAAACATAAGCAACAGCATCAGGTATTGAATGTGTTACATTAATAGGAAATACACTTGCATCTTTACTAAATGCTATATTAACATGAGGTTTAATTTCTTTTAAGTTAGTAGCTTTAACATTATATTCTTCTAAGTCTCTTTTAATTATTTCCATAGTAAACTTAGTAGCATATACTGGAATATCTGGTATCGCACTAACTAAATCAGTAATACCTCCCATATTATCATCGTGTCCATGGGTAATAAATACTCCTTTAATTCTATCCTTATTACTAATTAAATAATCAAAATTAGGAATAATATAATCAATACCTAACATTTTATCATTACCAAATTTTAAACCGCAATCAAATACAAATATGTCGTTTTCTACTTCAACAACATACATATTTTTCCCTAGTTCATTTAATCCACCTAGGGCAAATATCTTTATTTTACTCAAAATAATCTTCTCCTTTCTAAATATTTCTAAGTTTTAAAAGACTACCATATTATACAACACTTTTTAAAATTAATCAAGTGTAGCTAACTTATCTAAAGCATCTTTAGCTGCTTCTTGTTCTGCTTCTTTTTTAGAAGTTGAAGTTCCTTTTCCTAAAATAATTCCATCTACTTTAACTATGCAAGTAAATACTTTTTCATTAGAAGGTCCTTCTTCATCAGTTATTTCATATACTGTAGATTTTTTATCAGTTTGTACTATTTCTTGTAAAACTGTTTTATAATCATGTAAGAATAAATCTTTTTCTTCTTTAATATATGGTATTACTACTTCATAAACTATATCTTTAACTGTTTTTGAATCTTTAGTAAGGTATACTGCTGCTAAGAAAGATTCAAATATGTCTGCTACTATAGATTCTTTAGATCTACCTCCAGTTTGTTCTTCACCTTTACCAAGTCTAAGATATTTAGGTAATCCTAAATTATTTGAATAACATGCTAATGCTTTTTCACAAACATAACTAGATCTAAGTTTAGTCATTTTTCCTTCATCATAATCATCATTTATATATAAAAATTCACTCACTAGAAAATCTAGAATCTTATCCCCTAAAAATTCTAGTCTTTCATAATCTTCACCCTTCTTAGTTTCATTTACATAACTAGAATGAGTAAAAGCTCTCTTAATAATTTCATTATTTAAATCAATATTATATTTAGTAATAATATCCATAACCATCACCAATATCATTATATCAAAAAAAGTCTTCAATTTGAAGACTATTTTATTTCTGTGAATGAGAATGTTTCAGGTATTTTGAAGTTATCATTAGTTAAATCTAATCCTTCTACTTGAATAATATGTACTAATCCATCAGCACCATCAAGATACCATGTAATGACCCAAACATTATCACTTCTATATTGAGTAGATAATTTATATGCATCATATGATCCTAATTTTACTAATTCTACTTGTATATTTGTTGCATCTGGATCATTTGCACTATAATAACTTGCTTCTTGATCAGCAGCATATTTTGCTGTTGTAGCATCTGGTGTTTCTTTCCAAACATTTAAAGTTACGATATAAGCTCCTTTTGCAGTATTAGCAACTGTAGAATCATCAACATATTGTAATGCTGTTTCTGCTGCTCCTGGTACTTTTGCTGCAGTCCATTTTCCAGGTAATTTTAAATATCCTAATGTACTATTACCTACTACCATGTATTCTTTTTCTTCAGGTGCAGTTGGTGTTGTAGGTGTAGTTGGTGTAGATATTGGTTCTGGCTCTGGTTCTGGTGTTGGAGTATTTGGTAATAAGAATTTATATGCTATAAACCCTCCTAAACCTAATACTAATAAAGATAAGATTATAATAACTACTATTAATCCTACATTACTACTCTTTTTTTGTTCTGTTGTACCTGTACTTGTATAAGCAGGTGCTGGTTGTATTGGTGTTGGATCTGGTATAGGTTGAGTAACTTCACTAACAACCTTTTCTGTTTCTAGTACTTCTGGTTCAGCGTTTACTACTGGTTCAGTAGTCACTGGTGTTGCTGGTGTTTCAGCAACTACTGGTTGTCCACAATTAGGGCAAAATGTTGCTCCTTCCGCAAGTAGACTATTGCAATTTTTACAATTCATAATATCACTCCTTATTATTTAAATTATATCACATAATATATTTTAAAATAAATTTTAATTTATTTACTTTACAGTTTGATTATGATAAAATTATCTTGGTGGTAAAATGAAAAATGTAATGATATTTTTAATAAAAATATATCAAAGTTTACCATTTAGTTCCCATAAAGCATGTAAATATATACCAACATGTTCTGAGTATTCAAAAGAAGCTTATGAAAGATTTGGTTTCTTTTATGGGACTTATTTAACTATAAAAAGAATAAGTAGATGTGTACCATGGAAACATGATAATATTTATGATCCAGTACCATTAAGGAGGAAAAATGAAAAAGAAAATTAGTTTTATTATATTATTATTAGGAATATTTTTATTAAGTGGATGCGCAACAGATTCTATGGAGAATATTACTGTTTACACTAGTATTTATCCAATTGAATATGTTACTAATGAATTATATGGTAACTACTCTACTATATATAATATGTATCCACAAGGAATTAATCCGTTTGAATATAAATTAACTAACAAGCAAATAAAAGATTATGGTAATAGTGATTTAGTTATCTATAATGGTCTTGGTAAAGAAAAAGATTATATCGTTACAATGGTTAATAATAATAGAAAATTAAAAATAATAGATTCTACTAATAGAATTGAATATAAATATTCACAAAATGAAGTTTGGATTAATCCATCTAATGTATTAATGGTAGCAAGAAATGTTAAAGAAGGTTTAAAAGAATATGTTATATCTGAAAACCTAGACAAAAAAATTGATGATAATTATGAAGCATTAAAAATTAATATTTCTAATTTAGATGTAGAATTAAAAGAAATGGCAGAAAATGCTTCAAATAAAGATATGATAGTACAAGATAATGAATTAACTTTCCTATCTAAATATGGTTTAAATATTATTTCTTTAGATAGTGAAACAGTAACAGACAAAATATATAATGATGCTAAGAATATGGCTTCTAGTGGAGAAATAAAATATATATTTGTTTTATCTGGATATGAAGAAAACGAATATACAAAGAGATTAAAAGAAGAATATACAGATTTAGAAATAATGTATATTGATCCAATTAATAATATATCTACTGAAGATAAAAATGCTGGTAAAGATTATATATCTATTATGAATGATAATATAGATAAATTAAAACAAGAGTTATATTAAACTCTTGTTTTTATATTCCAAGTAAACTAAGTAATATCATTGCAAGTACTGCTAATGTATTTTGAATGAAATGAAAATATATATTAGTCCATAAATTATTAGTTTTATAGTATACACTTGATAAGAATATACCAAGAGAACTATATACTAATATATATAATAATTCTTTAATACTTTGAAAATCATCTACTACATGTAATGCTCCAAAAGTAACACCACAAAGTATTATAAATAACCATTTTTTATTAAATATTTTTCTAAATATACCTCTGAATAATAATTCTTCAGTAATTGGAGCATAAATACATGCAAGTAAAATAATATATAATGGTTTATTACCAAAAGTAGTCATTAAATTAGTTTGATTAGTCGCAGTACTAATACCAGTATAAAGTCTTATTGAAATAGATAATACAAACATTACTGCAAGTGATATACCAAACATTTTAAATACAAAAGAATTATATTCTCTAAAGTATTCTTTAAAATATTTAAAATCTCTTTTTAAATCTTTATAGAATAGTAATAACATCATTAATAATACTGTTACATCTAATGCTATACCTACTATCTTATTTTCAATGAACATAGGTACTATAAACATAAGTCCCATACTTATAATAAATGCTAATATATATACTATTTTTTTATGATTATGCATTATTTCTAATTTAGGTAATTCTCTCTTCTTATATGGACTAGTTTTCTTAAAATAAACAAATCCAAGTATACCAGAAATAATATTCATAAGAAAGAATATTATTGATATAGCAAATTCTAATCCCCTATTTATTTCTTTATCATTAAATGAATATCCTAGGAATATTCCTATACCTATAAATGATAAAGAATACATTACAATATTATATATTTGTATAAATGAAATACTTCCTATTCCAGACATTAACCACAATATAAAACTTGGGAATGTATAAATAATCATAGCTATTGCTGCTATTAATAAAAATTTTTTATTTTTATTCATTTTAACACCTCTAGTATAATTATAACATAAAAAGAATGCTATTTACATTCTTTTCTAAGTCTTAATCTATAAGTTTTTATATATTTATCATGGAAGAATAATGGCTTTGATGTTATGTCTCTTATAACATTAAACCAGATACCATCATGACAATTTGGGACACCATCAAATCCTTGTTTATGCCACCAAACACCATTAGGTGCTTTTCTTAAAAAATGATAATCTCCTCGTTGTGAACTATAGAAATACGCAATAAGCCATGAATAATCAACAATTTCATTACCATTTTCATCATAAGTAATATTTATTATTGTTTGTTCTTCTGGATCTGCTTCTTCATGTTCTAATTCTAATGCATCTAAATCCATATTTAATCTATCAAGCCTAGTATAATTTTCTTTAACTTCTGAATACTTAGCACCAGTTATATTACAATAAAAATCTCCTAATTGAAAATGATGATCATGTCTATCCCCAGGGACATCTAAACCTAGCGCAAATGCATAACAATTTGTGGTCTTTATATTTTGCCAATGATGTTCTTTTAATACAATTTGACTTCTTATTTCATCTTTAAAATCTGCCATATGTACACCTACTTTTCTGATTTAATGTTAATCTATATGTTTTTACATATTTAAATCCATTAAAATGACATTCTCTAGGATCCAAAATTATTTCCCCATTGGAATCTTTATTAGTAGGAGCTTCTTTAAAACCCATCTTATGAGTCCATACTCCGCTCAAATCTTTTCTAACAAAATGAAAATCTATATTATTATCTACTGCTGTATAAAATGATATTAACCAAGAACGAGTAACTGATGAAACTTCATATGAATCTCTATGAAAATGTTCTTTAAAACTAGCACATTCTTCTGGATTTGCTCCCCTCTAAAGATTCAAAGTCTAATTTCATTCTTTTTTCAAAACTCATTCTACTAACATCAAAAAGGCCATATTCATATTTAATTCTACCAATGGTACCTGGTTGATATGCAAAATTTGCAATACTACGTTCAAATACATCTAATCCTAAAGCATAGGCATAACAATTTGTACCATAAATTTCTTCCCACTCTTCTGGTTCCTTTTCAATATCAATTTTTTTGCTTATTTTGCTAGTTGGCATTCTTAATTCATAGTCTGGAAAAAATAACATAAATATCCCCCATTTAATGTTACTTATTCTAATACAAAATATATTAAATAGCAATAAAAAAACTAACTTACGTTAGTTATTTTTATATGGCGGAGTAGGAGAGATTTGAACTCTCGCACCAGGTTACCCCGATCTACATCCTTAGCAGGGACGCCTCTTCAGCCTCTTGAGTACTACTCCAAACTGCAATATAATTTTAACATTTATTAACATATAGGTCAATAAAAAATAATAAAAAAGTGAAGTATTACTACTCCACTTCTTCTGATATATTTGTTAATTTTTTTGCTGAATTTGATGAAAGATTTCTTTTTGGTTTTTTACAATTAATTTTCTCATCAAATTCCACATAAATTTCATCACCAGGTTCTAATTTTAAATCAAATGGATAAGAATCAAAATCAATATTGCCCTTCTCATCTACTGGGAATGTATAAACAACATCATTTACAATAGCTTTTGATAAATGATCTCCTTTATGACCTCCAATTAGATATGCAAAGTCATGAATAGTAGATCCTTCTTTAATAGATCTTGTTCTACCAGATATTTTATCAATTACGGATATCTCGTTTACTTTTAAAACATTAGATTCTAATGAGTGCCCATATTCTCCTAATGTTTTAATTGTTCTATCGCGTGATAATTCTGCTAATCTTCCATATATTGGATACTTTTTAAATTCTTCTAATATTCTCTCTCTAGTATTTGGTCCTTGGAACTTATATGATTCCCATGCTAATCCATATGTATTTCTATGTTCTTGTTTTTCTGTTCTAATTTGAAATTGAACGAGTTTACCATTAATTGATGCAGTTTCATGGAATGATTGATATCCATTATATTTTGGATTAGCAATATAATTATGTTGATATTTATCTATTGGTGGATACATATCACATAAAATCTTTCTAGCTAACCAACAACTTATTTCATCTTTCATGATTAATTTTATAACTCTTAAGTCATGAATCATATCAAAATATTGTTCATCTTTTGCCATACCATTAATAATGTCTAATTCAGCTTTATCTACTGTCTGAAAATTTTTAATCTTTCTAAAGGCATCATATATACCATAAACGTGTTTAATTCTTGATCTACTTAAACTTTCTCCTACTAATATAGTTTCATTAAGTAGTTCTTCCTCTGATTTATGTAACATTTCAGTAGAATCATAATGCCCTACCATTTTTATATTCTTTCTTATTTCTTCGATAATACTTTGTAATATGTCATTTAAGAAAGGTAAATTTTTATCTTTAACGATCTGTCTATTGGCTGCTATTGTTTTATAAACATCTTGATGTTCTGGACTTAAATATTTTAATGATGAATCCTCTAGTAACTGTTGTGTTCTATATATACCATAATAATGCATAAGCGGTGCATATACGTCTAATGTTTCTCTTGCTTTTTCTTGTTGTTTCATTGGAGTTTTAAATTCAAGAGTTAACATATTATGGATTCTATCTCCCGACCCTTTTATAATGCCCGATCTTGGATCCAATAGGATAGTTTCAATGAATTTTCTCCTATTTAACATTTCAAGTTCTCCAGGGTCATTAATATCGATTTGTAATCTAAAATCATCTAAATTAGCATCTTCAAGCCTATTAAACTTAGTAACATCTGCAACTAATATTGCAACATCAGATCCAAATTTTTCTTTAATTTCAGGATATGTAGCATCAGTATCCTCTAAAGTATCATGTAATAGACCTGCTACAATAGAATCTATATCCATACGCATAATTGCTAAAAAGTTAGCACATGCTACAGGGTGTGATATAAACGGTTCCCCACTATCTCTAGGTGGTTGATATTGATGTTTATCCTCAGCAAAAATATAGGCCTTTTCTATCCTATTTAGAGACTCTGCACTATCATCATATACCTTAACGAAATCTATTAATGTTTGTGGCGAATAATGACGCCAATCATTAATATTAATCATGCACATCTCCCCCTCTTTTAGTACGAAATATGATACAACTTTATGGAATTTTTGTCAAATTTTAAAAAGTAATCCAATCACTTGAATTACTTTATTTTATAATGGTTGCCCCTGTAAGATTCGAACTTACGCATGTCAGGGTCAGAGCCTGATGCCTTACCACTTGGCGAAGGGGCAATTTATATAATTATGATATCACAAAAAAAATATTTATTAAACTCTTAAATCATGTTATAATTTTTATGTGCTCCTGTGGCGGAACTGGTAGACGCGCTAGACTCAAAATCTGGTTTCCAAAAGAAGTATCGGTTCGATTCCGATCAGGAGCACCAATATAAAATAAAAAGACTTGTTCAAAGTCTTTTTTTATGCTATTATTTATTTAGAGGAACACTTAATTTAATTGAGTGCCATCCTTATTTAATTGGTATGATACTCAACTAGAGTATCATTTTTTTATTACTAATACCAGTAAGGTAAGTAGTGATAATATGATTGAAATATACATTAGAAGCTTAATTATATAAACTCTTTTGTTCATTTCACCACCTCCTTTCTAGAAAAAGAGGATGACACTCTAATTAAATGTTCCATATATTATATTCGCAAAAAAAATAAAAATTCCCCTAGTATGTATAAAAAAAGACTCATATGAGTCTTTTTTAATCTACTATATAAACAGGTGTACCTATTTCTACCATATAATATAAATCTTCTGCTTTATCAAGAGGCATGTTTACGCATCCGTGAGATGGATCATATGTATAGATATTTCCCCCAAATCTCCATCTCCAAGTTGCATCATGCATACCATGAGTTGAACTTATAAATGGCATCCAGTAATATACAAATGATTCATATGGATCATCTGGTGGTCCTTTTAATGTTACATTTCTTGCTTTATTATTTAGATAATATGTTCCATATGGTGTATTACCATTATTACCAGTTACTACTGGAGTTTCAAGGGCTATTCTTCCTCTACTATAATATGTTAACCATTGATCTCCAATTGATATAACTATATATGTATTTTTAAATTTTTCTTGAACTATTATTTTTATTTCTTTAGTAGTTATATTTCCAGAAGAATCTTCAACAGTGAATTTTTCTATATATTCCCCCTCTTGAGATAAATCTAGATTATTTTCTACTTTTACTTTATCAGTTATATCACCATCACAATTATCAATAGCACTATATGTAGGTTCAGCATAATTGCCATTTAAATCTGCATATACTTCCATATCAGAATTAATTGTTAATTCTGGTGGTATTTTATCTACTATATTTACTTTTCTTATAATAGTTTTATCTATATTCAAATTTTTAATTACTAAATTATATTTTATTTCATAAGATCCTATTTTAGAATAATCTATATTATCAGATATTTTTACATTTTTACTAACATCTTTCTTAAATAAATATGCTTTATATCCTTCTTCTTTATATTTATCTTCTCCAACATTAAGTACTACTACATCATTACCTACTAATTTAAACTTTGTTGGAACAGCATTCTTTTTAAATACTAATAGAACTAAAATAAGAGCAAGGAAAAACAAGATTAATAATTTAATAATTAATCTTAATCTTCTATTTTGTTGCATTAATTCTTCAAATGGTAATTCACTATTTTTTTTACCCATAAGATCACCTTTTAAATACAAAGTTATTATATCAAAAAAAAAGTAAAAGTTATATACTTTTACTTATTTTTTTAAATTATCTAGTTTTTCTTTCATCATGTTATAAGCCATAGTAGGATTTGCTTTTCCTCTAGTCTTTTTCATAACTTGACCAATAAAGAAATCTAATGCTTTTGGATTAGCTGGATCATATGATTCAACTACATTAGGGTTTTCAGAAATAACTTCATCTACTATAGATTCTATAGAAGAAGAATCAGTTATTTGCATCATACCTTCATCTTTAACAATTTGCATTGGTTCTTTCTTTTGTTCAAGAACTTTAGCAAATACTTCTTTACCTTGTTTAGAAGATATAGTTTTATCATCAATTAATTTAATTAAATCATGAAGCATATCTGGAGTCATAAAGAATTCATCCATAGTAATTAAATTATAATTTAAATACGATAAAATCATACCATTTACCCAGTTACATGCTTCTTTAGGATCAGTACCTAATTTAACTGTATCTTCGAAGAAATCAGATACTTTCTTTTCTTTAACTAGAATATCTGAATCATATTCAGATAAACCATATTCTTTAATATATCTTTTCTTTCTATCATAAGCAAGCTCTGGAATAGATTTTTTGATTTCCTCTAACCAATCTTCACTTAATTTAAATTTAGGAATATTTGGTTCAACAAAATATTTATAATCTATAGCATCTACTTTAGATCTCATTCTAATAGTAGTACCACTTTCTTCATCCCATCTTCTTGTTTCTTGTTCTACTTCAGTATCGTAAGTACCTTCTTCTTTACATTTAGTTTGTCTTTTTACTTCGTAATTGATTGCATCTCTTACTCCACCGAATGAGTTAACGTTTTTAATTTCTACTTTAGTCCCCCAGTTAGCTGGAATATCTTCTAAAGTTTCATCCATAATAGATATATTTACGTCACATCTAATTTGACCTTTTTTAGAATCAGCTTCAGATATACCTAAATATTGGTATACTGATCTCATATGTTCTAGGAATGCTACTGCTTCATCTGCAGATGCTATATCAGGCATAGTAACAAGTTCTAGAAGAGGAACACCTGCTCTATTATAATCAATTGTAGATACATCATATAAGTGATCTAGTGATGCAGCATCTTCTTCTAAGTGAATATTATCTATTCTTACTCTTTTTTCTTCTCCATCACATTCAAAATCTACATATCCCATCATACCTACTGTTTCATATGGTGGATTTTGAGTTAATTGGTATCCTTTAGGTAGATCTGGATAATAATAGTTCTTTCTTAAGAAATACATATATTTTGGTTGTTTACAATTAAGTACCATAGAAGCCATTAAACTCATTCTTACAGCTTCTTTATTAACTACAGGAAGTATTCCTGGAAAAGCCATATCTACAGGGCTAATATTTTCATTTGGTACTACTGAGTAAGAGTTTCTAGCACTAGAAAATACTTTAGTATTAGTTTCAGATATTTCACAGTGCATTTCAAGTCCAACTTTAACTTTATATCCCATCTTACTCACCATCCTTTGCTATTTGTCCTTTAAAAGGCATAGCTTTTTCAAGTGCATATGCAATATTAAGAACATTTTCATCATCATAGCAATTGCCTGTTATATTAAGTGCTACTGGAAGACCATCGACAAATCCATCTGGAATAGTAATTGATGGGAATCCACCATAGTTACCTATTTGTAAATGTTCATCAAGTGCTACTGTAGCTAAATCATTTGATAATATATCAAGTGATCCATCAATATGTTTAGCAGGTCCAATACCAACTGGTAATATAACACCATCATATTTCTTAAATAAATCTTTCCATGTATCAACAAGTAATCTTCTTACTCTTTGAGCATTTCTAAAATATCTTTCTTGGTTTTGTGATTGAAGAACATAAGATCCAATTACAAATCTTCTCTTAATTAATGAAGAGAAACCTTTAGTTCTATAATCTTTAACCATATCTATCCAGTTATCAAAACCTTTAGATCTAGGTCCAAATATAATACCTGTTAAGTTAGACATATTAGATGTTGCTTCTGCACAAGATATAACAACATATACTGATGCAGATGCATTTAAAAGTGTTCTATTAACAGATACTTCTTCTACTTCTATACCTATTTCTTTAGCAAGTTCTACTGCTTTAAAGAAATTTTCTAAGTGTTCTTTTAATTCTTTTGAAGGGTTTTCATATTCATTAATATCACATAATTCTTTTACGTAACATAATTTCTTACCTTTAACTTCTCCAGTTAAAGCTTCTTTTAATTTAATCTTACTTGAATCCCAAGTAGTCATATCATTTTTATCTATACCCTTCATTTCATCTACTACTATTGCAGCATCTTTAACATTTCTAGTTAAAACTCCTAAATGATCTAATGAAGATGCAAATGGGAATAAACCATATCTAGAAATCATTCCATATGTTGGCTTATATCCAACTATACCACAGTATGCAGCTGGTTTTCTAATTGAATCACCAGTATCAGACCCTGTTGCATATGGATATACTCCTGCTGCTACAGCACAAGCTGATCCTGATGATGATCCAGCACATTGTCTTGTTTTATCCCATG
This sequence comes from Caryophanales bacterium, assembly GCA_016290885.1. Taxonomy (GTDB): domain Bacteria; phylum Bacillota_I; class Bacilli_A; order RF39; family UBA660; genus RUG13038. The sequence goes on from JAEEVN010000001.1 coordinate 12,328, forward strand.
GATTTAATACTGGTCCAGTATGACAAGTAGTACCTGTACCGCCCATACCAAATTCATCCATAGCAGTTTTATTAACCATTACTGCTCCTGCTTTTTTTAATTTAGAATATGCAGTTGCATCAAAGAATGGTACATAATCTTTTAAAGTATTACTACTTCCTGTAGATAAAATACCTCTAGTTGAATAGTTATCCTTAACACCACAAGGTATTCCAGATAATAAATTATCTGTTATAGGTGCTTCTTTAGCATCATCAAGTATAGTTACAAATGCATTATACTTATCTTCTACTTCATGTGATAGTTTAAGCGATTCATCGATTAATTCTTTTGAAGTGACTTCACCACTCTTTAATAATTCATGAAGTTCTTCAATACTCTTATTCATGTATTTCATCTTAACCCACCACCTTTGGAACTTCTACTTCTCTTCCTGAGAATTCATCGCAGTTTTGAAGTAGTTCTTCTATTGGAACTGAACCATCTTCATCGTCATCTCTTAATTCATATTCAAAATCATCAAGAGCATGAGTCATAGGTTCTACTTTTTCTATTCCAGGGATATCATTAATAACATTTATTTGTTCATCAATAATATCAAATTCATCTAAAACCATTTTATTTTCTTCTGGAGTTAAACCAATTAATAGTTTATCTGCATAGTCATCTACCATTTCTTTAGTAAATTTACTCATACTATTCCTCCTCTACTACTTTAATTCCAAGTTCTTCTAATTGTTTTGGTTCAAGTACACTAGGTGATCCCATCATTTGATCTTGACCAGATGCATTTGGTGGGAATGCTTGAACTTCTCTTAAGTTTGGTTCATCTTGAATAATCATTAAGATTCTATCAATACCAGGAGCCATACCTCCATGAGGTGGAGCACCATATTTAAATGCAGTAGCAAGTGATGTAAATCTTTCTTCAAGAGTTCCTTTTGGATAACCAACCTTTTCAAATCCTTTTTCAAGTAATTCTAAATCTGTATTTCTAATAGCTCCTGATGCTAATTCAAATCCATTTGCTACAAAGTCAAATTGGTGTGCTACTATATCTTCTAAGTTAGCTGATTCATAGTCTTGTCCATCTAAAACTGGTTTAGAGAATGGATTATGACAGAAATCCCATTTCTTTTCTTTATCATCATATTCAAACATTGGGAAGTCTTTAATAATAGCAACTTCTATTCTATTTGGATCAATTAAACCTAATTTTCTACCTAATTCATCTCTTATTTGACCAGCAAATTTTTGAGCTACTTTTAAATTCTTATTAGCTATAAAGAACATAACTGAATTTGTTTTCATATCGAATTCTTTTATTAAATTATTTCTTTCTTCATCACTTAAGAATTTATCTATAGGTCCTTTTAATGAACCATCTTCCATTAAAGTAATATATCCAATACCTGGCATACCAATAGATGATGCGAAGTCTACTACTTCATTAAACCAACTATTAGGTTTAGTACCTATATCATCTACTACTATTACTTTAATAATAGATTCACTAAATGGTTTAAATGTAGTATTTTTAAGTACTTCGGATGCATCTTTAATAATTAATGGGTTTCTTAAATCTGGTTTATCAGAACCATACATATTCATTGCATCTTTATAACTAATTTGTCTAAATGGTTTTTCATTTACCTTTTTATTACTGAATTTACTAAATACATCATAGTAAATATCACTACCTATTTCTAATATATCTTCTTCAGTTACATAACTCATTTCAAAATCTAATTGGTAGAATTCTAAAGTTCTATCTTTTCTTCCATCTTCATCTCTAAAACAAGGTGCTATTTGGAAATATTTATCAAAACCACCAACCATTAATAATTCTTTATATATTTGTGGTGCTTGTGGTAATGCATAGAATCTTCCTTTAAATTTTCTACTAGGTACAACAAAGTCTCTTGCACCTTCAGGTGAACTAGCTGTTAATAAAGGTGTTTGAATTTCGGTAAAACCTAAATCATACATTTTATTTCTTAAGAAATGTAATACTTCTCCTCTTAATTTAATATTCTTATTAACTTCTGGATTTCTTAAGTCTAAATATCTATATTTAAGTCTAACTTCTTCATTTGTTTCTTTACTCAAATCTATTTCAAAAGGAATTTGTTCTGCTCTTGAAGATAATAATTCAAGTTTTTCACAAACTACTTCAACTAAACCTGTAGGTAGTTTTTCATTGATAGTTTCTTCATCTCTTCTGATTACTTCTCCTTCTACTTTAATAACAGTTTCTTTTGAAATACCTTTTAATAGACTTTCGTCATGAACTACAACTTGAGTTCTACCATAATTATCTCTTAGGTCTACAAATTGTACTCCTCCATGGTCTCTAATTGTATCAACAAAACCACTTAATCTTACTTTTTTACCAATATCACTTTCTCTTAATTCACCACAATTATGAGTTCTAAAAATATTTTCTTTCATATTTCCTCCTTATAAAATAAAAAACAGTTATTAATCCCTACAAGGGACGAATAACTGTTAAATCCGTGGTACCACCCAAATTCATCATTATAATAATGACCTTTGATCTATAACGTTAGATATACGTATTAACCTACTAATTTCAGTTAATAAACTCCAAGGTGTTCTTTCACAAATCTATCATAATCCATTTTCACCATCTAGGACTCTCTAATATGAATCGATATGTTACTCGTCCTTTTCTTCGTTTTTGCAACTATATATTAACACACTTTTCCCTTATAAGTCAATGTATTTTATTAATTTTACATAAATAAGAAAAGAGGATATTATCCTCTTAATTATTAAATACTTTTAATGTTGGAAGCCCATCTTCATCAAGTTCATCATTAAATGCATTATCACCATTTATTATACTTAATATATCTGGTGCTTCTTCAGTTGTATAAGTTCCTACTCCTAAAGATGCTTCTGGAGTACATGAATCCCATCCTGGTAAACCAATACATCCAATTGCGAATCCATTTGGATCAGTATTAAACTTATTACCTGTTGAACTAGTATTATATTCATTTAGTATTTGCCCAACTTTTCTTTGTGAAGTAGATTCTGGTACATTTATAGTTCCAGCATTAAAGCAATCTTTTGCTCCACTTACTGAAATACCACCAACATTTATACCAGAATTAATTGCACTCGATCTAGTAACAGTTATATTACCTTTATTGACTGAATTAACAGTTGGTGCACCACTAAATCCAAGGTTTAAACCAGCAATATTAACAGTTCCAGGATTAAAGTTTTCAAAGTTAATTTCTAAATTCCCTAAGTTATATAAATTCTTAAGTGATGCATCACTTCCATATCCACCATTATAAGATATACCACCAATCATAACTGTATTTGATCCACCAGTTCCACCTTCAAATATTATATTTCCTGAATTATATGAATTTTCTATTATGTTAGTATTAGTAGCAAATCCTGCTATTTGTGCAGTATATGTAGATGTTACATTACCTCTATTATAAGAGTTCTTTATTGATCTGCATTGTGAACAGAATCCACCAATTAAGTTACCATTTAATGCAGGAACATATAGGTCTCCTGTATTATATGAATTTGTAACATCACCTGCTTGATATCCTACTAGACCTCCTGCAGCAGTACCACCAAATACTGTAACTTTTCCTGTGTTATAGCTTTTATTGACATTTCCCATAAAGTATGCAACAAGTCCTCCAGTATATCTTAATCCAGTAATATCACCTGTGTTATAACAATTTTCAACAAATGTTCCATCATTATAAGATCCACCCGCAGATCCCACAATACCTGACGCATATCCATATAATCCACTTATATCTCCTGTATTATATGAATTTGTTATTTTTAACGGACTACTTGTTCCAGCAACTATTCCCGCTACATAGCAACGTGGATTAGCTAATGCTGCTTCTTCTATTGTTATACCATTATTATATGTTTTCTTAGCAATTATATTTCCGGAATTATAACAATTTTCTATTACAGTTTCATTGCTTGCTCTTCCTACTAATCCACCTATATAGCCACCTTCTGATTCTCTTGGATTAGTGCCTGGCATATTTGAACTATTACCTGTATTATAAGAATCTTTGATATAAGCCTTTGAATATAATTCTCCTACAAGACCTGCATTTTGTGTCCCTGTATCAAAATTAAAGTCTCCATTATTAGCTGCATTTTCCATAAGAAGATATCCACCACCACATGTACCTACTATTCCACCAGTGCCTTGTGAATAACCTATAACATTACGATCTCCGTTATTAGTAACATTTCTAAATATTATATTTGGTTCGTCTGAAGCAGGAACACCTTCAATTTTATGAATTATTCCTGAAACATAATTTCCATCATATGACAAATTAATATTATTTGTTACATTTTCAAATCTAACTGACCCTTCAGAAGAAGAATTATGATAAGCAATTAATCCTGCTGAATAACCTGCATATGCATTACCATATGTTGTAACATTTTCAACTGTTAAATTCTTATATGTATATCCTGAAAGAGCACCAAAGTTATATGTTGATGTATTAGCATACACATCAGATAGTGTTATATTTTTAAATGTAGCATTTGTTGAATGACCAAATAATCCTTTATAACCAGCTGGTGAACTATCATTAGTTATATATAAACCACTAATTATATGATTATCTCCATCATATGTACCTGCAAATGTTTTATAAACATTTTGACTAGTTGATTGATCATAGTAATAGTATCCAGCAGATATCCATACATGTGCATTACTTAAATCTCCATTAGTTGCTTGGTCATTTAAATTATCATTAAGTTTAATATTCTTAATTTGTTTAATATATTGTCCTTCATATGTTGTTCCATTATTTACTGATTTTGCAAAACATGCCAATTGATTTGCAGTTTTGATTTGATATGGATCAGATTCTGTTCCACTTCCACCTTCAAATACTTTATCTGGTGTTAATACTCCTCTTGCATCACAATCTCCATCCCATGTTTCTATTAAATCTATTTCTTCATTTACTGTTACTACTAATTCTTTAGATTTAGTTATTGGATTAACTATTGCACTAAGTAAATTATCTAAACCAAATACTCCTGCTAGTACTGTGAATGATAAACTAAGTGTTGCTACTCCAGTTATTACACCTGCAGTTACTTTTTGTTTTTTAGTTTTTAATTTTCTAAATAATACTGCATATATACCTAATCCACTTACAAAGAATAATAATGTTATTAATATTATATTATCTAGTGTCTTTGGATTAGAAGGTATTGGTTTTGGTGTTGGTTTATCTGGATCTACAGGTATAACCTTCTTTTCACATATCTTTTTAGTTTCATTATATATTTCATCATCAGCACATTCTACTGGTTTTTCTGGTTTAACGCATATACCATTTTCATTTCTTTCCATTCCTTCTGGACATAAACACATACTTTCATCTTCAGAAAGTATTTCTCCTTCAGGACAACTACCTTCATCATAAGTATATTTTATTTTTACTTGTGATGTAGTTGAACCATTAGTTGCGCCTTCTTTAACTTTAGCATTAATTATTACTTTATTTGTATCATTACCATTTATTGCTAATCCGCCTTCAGGTAAATTAGAAGTATATTCAATATTTGGGTTCTCATTTTCAAAATCTATACTTCTTAGAGTCCCTGCTCTATCCCCTGAGTTTGTTACAGTGATTGAGAAATTTACTTCCGCTCCTATATCTTCAAATAGAACATCTAATGACTTGTTAGGGGCATCTATGCTTGTTATAGTCCCTAATGTTCCAGTTCCTTCTTCTTCAATATTTGTTACATCTACATTAAATGTTAATGCTTTAACATTAAATATAAATAAAAACATTCCTAAAAATAATAATATTTTTTTCATATATACATATCTCCCTATTATTTTAATTATAACATAGTAAAAATAAAAAAGAAAACTATGTTTTATATAGTTTTCTTTTACTTTACTAATTAAATGCTTTTAATGTTGGAAGTGTTTCTCCTTCTTTTATTTCAAATGCATCATCACCATTTATTATACTTAATATATCAGGAACCGAATCATTTATAGCATTACTAATAGTTATAATATGATGTTCTCCGTTAAAGCCATCTTCACTAATTGGATCATCTAACGCTGAATCATCTAATTCTACTAAACCTAAATTGTAGTTATTAGTAGAATCACTACTTGGTGTAGTACCATATAAGCCAATAGTATGTGGACCAGTATATTTATTATTTACATTAAGTTTAATATTACCCGAATTAACTGAATTTGATACAGGAAAGTCTCCTATACCAATACCTGCTGCTAATATTGTTGGAAAATTTGTACCATCATCATTTAGGGAAATATTTCCTAAATTATATGAATTAGTAATTGCATCTCCATCAACCATTATTCCTGAATATGACACTTTTTCATCAGATTCACTTGTTCTTAAACCACCATTTGTTATTGTTATATTACCAAAATTATATGAATTAGAAACAGTCTTACCTCTACCTGTAATACCTCCTATATATTTATCATAATTTTTAGAAGTTATATTACCTTTGTTATAACTATTCTTTACATCTCCACAGATACCGCAAATACCACCAAGCCATACTCCTGTACCATCGGAATTTAAAATTATTTCTCCTTCATTATAAGAATTTTCTACATCAACATAGCGATAAGAATAGTCTCCAGTTGCTACTAAACCACCTACATATCCCCAAGATGTAGAAGCAGTTATTTTTCCTTTATTATATGAATTTTTGATTAAACCATCGATGTCTGCGACTAACCCTCCAACAACAGGAGCTGTAGTTATTATATCTCCAGTATTATAGCAATCCTCAATTAATGTATCACCATGAAATTCAGTCTCTCCAAGAAGTCCACCAAGTCTTCCATAACCTTCAGTTTGAATGTTTCCAGTATTAAATGATTTTTTAACTGCTAATTTTGTCATTATACTTTCATATCCTACTAATCCACCAATCGAAGCAGCTTGAGCGTTTGTAATATTACCAGAATTAAAGCTATTATTGATTGTACCATCATAAACCCTAAATTCACCAAATAATCCGCCAACTTTACTATCACAATTTATTATATTACCTGTATTATATGCATTGTCTACAATCGTATTAGTAGATGTTAAGTCTCCAACTATTCCTCCAACGTATAGTGTTTCATCATCTTCAGTACAAACAATATTTCCTTTATTTGCAACATTTTTAAAATTTGTATTATCAATGTTCATTGCATATCCAATCATACCACCTGAAAAACCTGATGAAGAAATTTCTCCATTATTTACAACATTTTCAAAATTGATTGTAAAACCACCATAAATATTTCCTATAAAACCTGTATTAACTCCATTAATGTTATTAACTGAATTAAAAATGTTTATATCATCACAAACACCATCAGGATTATCTACTCTATAAACAAAACCAACTCCACCAGTTGCATTACCATAAGTCTTAACATTATCTATTGTTATTGCGTGATACATTGTACCTAAAACAGCAGAACAAGGAGTAAAAGGTGAACAATTTAAATAAGCATCTGAGATTTGAATATTTTTTAATTCTGCCCTATCTGCGCTTCCAAATAAAGCAAATCCTTTTGAATAGTATTCATCATCAACTATGTATAATCCACTTATTACATAATTATCTCCATCAAAAGTTCCATTAAATGTTCGTTTAATTGATGAGCCAATACTACTATCATAATATTCTGCAAATCCAGCAGGTGTCCAAACATGTGCATTACTTAAATCACCTGATGCTGCTTGTTCATTTAAATGCTCATTTAATTTAATACTTCTCGTTTGTTTAATAAATTGTCCTTCATAGGTATTTCCTTCATTTACTGATTTTGCAAAACAACTTAATTGTTCTGCATTTTTTACTTGATATGGATCAGATTCTGTTCCAGAACCGCCATCAAATATATTTTCTGGTGTTAAATCATTAGTATCTAATGAACATTCTCCATCCCATGTTTCTATTAAATCTATTTCTTCATTTACGTCTACTATTATTATTCTTTCTTCTGATATAATGTCTGCTATTGCTCCTAGTAAATTATCTAGTCCAAACACTGATGCTAGTACTGTAAATGATAATGTTATTGTAATAACTCCAGTTATTACACCTGCAGTAACTTTTTTCTTATTTGTATTTAATTTCTTAAACATTGCAGCATATATACCAAGTCCACTTACTATAAATAATAAAGTTATTAATATTATATTATCCATAGTTTTTGGATTACTTGGTGTAACTGGTGCTACTGGTATTACTTTCTTTTCACAAATTTTCTTTTCTTCATTATATATTTCATCAGTAGCACACTCAACTGGTTTTTCTGGTGTTACACAGATTCCTTGTTCATTTCTTTCTGTTCCATCAAGACATAAACATGTTCTTTCATCATCAGATAGTACTTCTCCTTTAGGGCAAATACCTTCTTCATATACATATCTAATTGTAATTTTTGATGCACTTTTTCCATTTACTGGAGTTTCTGTTAATCTTGCAGTTACTAAAATTTCATTTTTATCAAAACCATCAATAACAAGTCCAGTCTCAGGTATATTTGATGTATATTTTATGCTTGGATTTCCTGAATCAAATGAAATACTACGAAGTAATTTTACTTTAGATCCTGTATTTGTAATAGTAATTTTAAAATTTACTTCATCACCCTTATCATGGAATATAACATCTAGTGTTTTACCCCCAATATTAATTGTTTCAATTGAACCTATTGTACCATTATTTCCTTCGTCTTCTATATTTGTTATATCTATATTAAATGTTAATGCTTTAACATTTGTTATAAATAAAAACATTAATAATATTAATAATATTTTCTTCTTCATATGCATACCTTCCTATTGTCCATATCAATTATAGCATAAAAAAAGAAATTATTTAAAAATAATTTCTTCTATTTTACGCTACAAAATGTGTATGTTTTGTTATCCATTTTTTTAGTTTAATATTTAACCAGAATCCATATATACCAAATGTAATTATAGTTAATAAAAACCATTTAATCCAGTTTCCAAATAACTGTATTGCTTTACCATCGAAAGATAATCTTTTTCCTTCGATAACTGTATGTTTTGTTTCCCAACTATAAACCATACATACAGCCCAAGGATAACAAATACCTAGTGTAAATACTGTTACTAATGCTCCAAGTATTCTCCATCCAATTAATTGAAGTAATCCTCCATCAAAATAAGATTTATTTTCCATATATATCCTCCTAAAGTAATTATAACACAAAAAAAAGAACCTTACGGTTCTTTTTTAATCAACATGGCGCTCGATACAGGACTCGGACCTGTGACATCTTGATTAACAGTCAAGCGCTCTACCAACTGAGCTAATCGAGCAATTCTCGTTGACAATATAAATGATAACATTTATCACTTTTGTTGTCAACAAGATTTTTTAAATTATTTCTTTTTCTTTAAGAATATTATTAATCCTACTATAGCACCAACTAATAATGTTATTATTAGTCCATATTTAACTACTACTTTACCTGTTTGAATATTTATAATTAATTCAGATTTTGAACTTGCTAAATATTCAATTGTTTCTTGAGGTTTTTTATTAGTAATTATATTGCTACCATAGACAAGTCCATCTTCATCTACGAAGAATGTTGCTACATTTATAGTTTTCTTAGGAAGTTCATATCCTTCTGGAGCTTCTACTTCTAAGATTCTATATTGTCCTGGTTCTAGATAATATACTGTTGCACTACCATTATTTGTAGTTATTTCTGTTAATTCAGAATTTTCATCTGCACGATATACTAGATTTCCATTACTTAATTCTTCTTTTACTAATGATAATGTATTATATTTTTTATCATTATCTAGTTTTTGAAGATAGAATATTGCACCATCCAATGGATTGTTATATTCATCAAATTTGTAGAATGTAAATGATGTTGGTTTATTTACTAATGCTTCTCCAGTATCTTGAATTGCTGTTTCATTTTTCTTAATATGTACTAGAGTAAATCTATTATCATCATTTTCTGGTAAGCTATAGCCTTCTGGGGCTTCTACTTCTTCAATTACATAATATGTATCATATTCTAAATATTCTATTAAAGCTGTACCTTCTTTTAATACAGAAGTTAAATCATCACTAATTAAATCTTCTAAATCATTAAAGTCATTAGAATTATATCCTAAACTATTTGGATCATATGAACAATTATCTCCAGAACATGTAGTTATTACATCTGTATCAAGCACTGGTCTATATTCATATATACCTTCTTTAATAGTTTTTAGTTTAATTAATTCTTTATCTTGATCTTGTGGTTTTCTATTAGCATTATAATTAGTTACTTTATATACTTTAAATTTAGCTCCTCCAAGTAATTCATCAGTATCTGCTTCATTATCACCATCTTTATCAGCATATTTTCTTATTACTAATGCAGTTGGTTTATTTGGAACTTCTACTTCTTCTACTTCAACAGTATTATTTACTATAGTAAATTCTGTTTCAGCATCTCTACCAATTGGTAAGATATAGTTTGTTGGAGCAACTGTTTCAAGTAATACATACTTATATCCTGGATCTGATGGCAAATATCTAAGTACTAATTTACCAGCATTTGGATGAAGTTCTGTAACTCCAGATTCATTTAATTTCTTATATCTATATACCTCTACTCCATCATCTTCTTGATCACCTTGAATAACTCCTCTATCCATAAAGTTCATTACTGTTATTCCTGCTGCTAATCTTTCTTCATCAGTAGAATAATCTGATGGATGACATTCAGTATCTATAGCACATTGATATACTTTAAATGTAGTTGTTTCATCTGGTATTAAGTAATTATATTTCGAATCTCTCTTTTCAAATATTACTCTTGTTGGAATATTCTTAATCTCTGCAGTTATAGAAGAAGGATTACCCGCATCTTCTAAAGGAAGAATATATTTAACTACTGGATGACCATTATTATCAAATGGTAATTGATCTCCATAGTTTAAATCTTTATTTAAATAATCAGGTAATACAAAGTTTTGTTTTGTATCACTTGTTATTTCTTCAATATAATATACTTCTCCTCTTTGTAAGTGAGTTACTTTTATCTTTCCTAATTTAGTATGCATCTCGGTAATGACATTATTATCATCTACTGGAATATATCTATATTCTCCAGTATCACATCTATCATTACTATTCTTATTTGATACAAAATTACCATCACTAGAGCATTTTAAACTTAATATATTTCCATTACTATCTCTTAATACAAATGTCATTGAATCAAATATTTTTAATGATTCATTTTCTATAGATGCTAAATCTTCATCTTGATAATAATCGTATAAATCACTCTTTATGAAATTAATTTCTGTAGGTTTATTATCTATTCTAGATGTTAATTCCACATAATTACTTCCATCATCTAGAGTTGATGATAATACTGTAAAATCAGTATATGCTTCTGATCCAGATGGTAAATAATATCCATTAGGAGCATCTTTTTCATATAATGAATAACTATATTCACTTGGTAAATATGCAAGTACTAATACTCCTCTATCTGTTATTAAATCAGATACTTTGTTAGTACTATTATTCTCTTTACTATATTTATAAGTTAATACTGGAGGGCCTACTGAAGATAAATCATCAGTAAAGTTATCAATATAACCTCTATCTTCAAAGTATACTATTTCTGCACCTTGAGTAGTTGCTCTACAACTAGTAACAGTCTTAGGACATCTATATACATTAAATGTAGTTCTTGAATCAGGAATTAATTCACCAGTAGTTTTATCTCTCTTTTCGAATACTACTCTTGTAGGTAAGTTTTCTATCAAATTAGTTACTGATTCAGATGGTGTTGTACCATTATTAGTATCATTTGGTAAAACCGTACTTAAATCATATATTACATAAGGGTGTCCTTTCCAACTCCAACCACTTGGTATACCACTTGGTTTACTTATATTAGTTGGTAATATAAAGTTTCCTTTAGTATCTGATTTAGTTTCTTCTATATAGTATTTTTCATTTCTATATAGATTAGTTATTAACATCTCACCATTCTTTGTGTGTAATTCAGTTACATTATTACCTGATGTTGTACCGTCACCACCTATAAATCTATATTCACCATCTGCCGTCTTTTTAAGAGTTACAATGTTACCATCTTTATCTCTTAATACAAATGTCATTGAATCAAATATCTTATTACTTGATCCTAATGCTTCAGCATCTGTAGAACTATAGTATTTATAAATATCATCTTTTCTAAACTTAATCATTGTAGGATAATCAATGATATTTTTATTATTAGCATTTGCAGTAGTAGTATTTGTTGGTACTACATCTATTTCAGTTTCTGCAAGTGCACCACTCACATTATAATATCCATCTGGTGCATTTGTTTCTACTACTACATATTTATAATTTGTTGGTAAGTATTCTAATGTTAATTTACCTTTAGTACCTTCAGTTACTAAGTTAAGTGATGTTACTCCATTACCAGATTGATTTAATAATGCTGGATATACAGTTTCTGAACCATATACTCTTGGAGATCCAAATTTAATCTTTCTTCCTGTTGATGTTGCTTGTGTACATTTTGATACTGTTTTTTCACATGCATATACTTCAAATGTAGCAGTTTGTTTTTTATTTGTTCCTTCATGAATATCTTCACTAGTTCTATTATTTTTCTTTGATAATGATATTCTAGTAGGTAGATCATCTATTACACCAGTAGTTTTTGGAGTAACAGAAGTACTATCACAACACATTTTATTATTATCTGTAAATGGTACTATATATTCTACTGAAGGATGAGTACTTGGTAATGTAAATACTGTATTAGCAGGTACTTCTACTTCTTCAATAGTATATTTCTTACCTCTACATAAATGAGTTATTTTAATTTTTCCACCACAAGTATTTATATCATAAGTTAATTGATTTTTTTGTTCAGTAGTTAATAATGATTCATCTGATACATATCTATATTCAGCTATACCATTATTAGTATTACAAGTTCCTGTATTGCCTACTTTTAATAGTTTTATATAATTACCATTTTCATCTTTAACTCTAAATTTAATCTTATCAAATGCATTTATTTCATCAATAGATTCAAATTTGACTGTTGATGTAGGATCTGCATAACTATAAATATCTCTCTTAGTAAATGTAATACTTGATGGAGTATTATTTAATCCTTTAGATACTTTTCCACTTGATGTACATGATGTTGCATTTGGTGAAGAACAATTTGTTATTGTAAATTGATAATCACTAGTATTTGTATATCCTGGATATAAATATCCACTACAAGGAGTAGTTCCAGAGCAAGATGAACAAGATGTATCACAACATACTTTCTTCTCTTTTACATAATATGTTCCCTTTGGTAAATGATATACTTTAAATTTTCTATTATTATCTAATTGTAAATCTGTTATAGCAGTCCCTGATGTTCCATCAACTGTATTACCTGCATATTCATAGACACCATCAGATGTTTTAACAAATGATATTAAATTACCATTAGTATCAGTTATATTAAATGATAATTTCTTTAATTCGTTTGTAGTAATACTATTCCAGTTTATACCATTAATAGTGGTATCTCCACTAGAAACTGTTTTAGTAAATTCAAATTCTGTTTTATAGTTTACTAATTTGTTTGAATTAGTCATTGCAGCAAATGCATTACCTGAAGTTATACTTAATGTTTTACTACTTCCAAATGTATGATTTTGAGCAGAATCTATTTCTTCTACAGTATATGTTCCTGATGGCAACCCACTTACACATACTTGACCAGTCATATTAATACTTGTTGATCCAGCTGCTCCTGATGTCATAACTGTTCCAGAAGTATTAGCTCCTGTATATACATAACATGCTTTTTGTGCATTTGCAGAATCACTTTGAGTAGTTGGATTATTTACTGTTATATATTGACCTGCACTATTTTTAACTTTAAATGTTGCACCATTAATTAATGTAGATCCATTTTCAGTAGTTTTATACCAGTTTATTACATATTTTCTATCAGTAAATACATAATTTGTATTTGTATTATAAGTTTTATTAGCAACTGTTGTTCCATCAGACGCTACTGCGCTATCAGATAAACATGCAGTTCTTGCTGCTGCTGCATTAGAATATTCTTTTAATTGAATTGCTGCTAATGCTCTACTAGATGTTACTGTTGAATATCCATCTGGAGCTTTAGTTTCAGTTACTGTCCAATTCCCTGCTGCTGAACTATCACCCAAGAAGAATGATGTAATTCCATTTGAAGTAGAATAATCAGTACTATTTTTATTAATTGTTATACTTCCCTTTGTAGCAGTAAATTCTGCTCCTGTTAAAGCATTACCTGTTGAACTATCAGTCTTCTTTACTTTAAGACAGTAATATTGTTTTGTATCACTCTTAGTTACTGGGTTATTACAAGTAGAACCTTCTGTTAAACTACTTGCTGATACTGTTACTCCTGCACTATTATCATTCCAATATCCTGATGGTGCAGATGTTTCTGATAATGTATAATTTTGATATTTTAATCCTGTAAATGTTGTTATACCACTTGCATTTGTTGTTCCTGTATGTACATCTCCTGCTGCTCCTGTTAATGTGAATCCTGCACTAGCAAGTCCTGAACCAGTTTCAGAATCTGCTTTCTTAACTGAATAACAATAACTCTTTTGAGTATTAGTTAATGTTGGAGTGCTATCACAAGTTCCATCACTATTAGAATCAGTTGCAGTTATAGGAACACATCCTGAACTATATGTATATTTATTTGTTAATAAGTTCTCTGATCCTAAAGCAAAAGATGTTTCTTTAACATAATATGTTGTATTTTGAGTTAAATTATTAAATGTTACTGTTCCTGTAGAACCATTTGTTAAATTAACTGTAGCATTTTGTGATGATACTAAAGTGGAACAACTAGAATCACTATATAATCCTATGGTTGTAGTAGCATCTCCTCCATCATTATTAAATGCACTTATTGTTTTATTAACATTTAGATTACAGTTAGCACCTTCCCAATATACTTTGAAATATGCTACACCTGCTTGTCCTCCCCAACCTCCGAGGTTACCAGATTGAGTTAATGTTCTAACACTTAATAATAACCATTTATCTGCTCTATGATCTTGTTGAATCTGTATTCTTACTTTTATTCCTTCAGATTCAGGTTTACCTATAATATTACCACCACTTTGCCAATCATATGCTGCAGATTCATATGGGTGAATACATTGCATTAAGATATATTCATCTGGATCAGCGAAGTTCATATAAAGAGTTCCATCACCATTTCTTCTAGCAAAACCTGTATTTATCATATATGGGAATACTTCGTTTGTAGAAGCTTGATGATAAGCATCATCACTATAATCCCAATAAATAGCTTTATTATATGCGAATGTATCTGCATTTGCAGATCTACCTTGAGAGCCATAGTTTACACATAAAGGTTCTCCTCTAAAATAAACCCCTGTTGTACCATCAGTACAATAGAAGAAATTATCTGTGCTTCTTCCCCAAGAAAGTGTCATAGCATCAGTTGTATAATATGCACCATATCCATTATCAGCATCATATAATAATTGAGTTGGTTCTTCTAATAATCTATAAGAATTAGCTTTTGATATATCTGCTGGATTAATTGCAAATACATTTTTAATTATATTATTACCTAATTTTATATCGATCTTATTAATTAATATTGTAGGCATATTAATAACTAAAGTATCTGTTAATTTATCATATCCATATGATTCTTCATTTAATCTTTCATCAGAACCATTTATATAAATATATATATTATCTTTAGATAAATTACTATTAACAAATCTTGATAATGGAATCTTTGTTTCTAAATCCATTAAATCATTAGAAGCCGTATTATTAAATGTTACTAATTTCTTAACACTATAATCTGTTTCTAATTTACTTATTTCTTCATATGTTAATAATGTTTCAAGTTCTGCTTGTACAATAATACGATTATCCTTATCTGCTTTTTCATAAAAACTAAATGGAATTTTTAAAGTCTTTGTTTTTTTATCATAAGAACAACCTTCGATTGGTTCACCATATAAGTTATTCATAGCAAACATTGTATCAGTTACTCTATTAAGCAATTTTTTATTTGTAAATTTACTTAGATCTACATATAAATAATCCCCATCTTTAGTAAGAGGTACATAATGTGCTGCACTATATATAACATCATCTATATGATTATGAACAGTATCATCAATAGTAGCATCTTCACTCATTTTATCTTTATCTCCGATTAAATAAGTTACTTTCATCATATATGTATCATCATATTTAACTAATTTAGAATTAAAACTATTTAAATCTATAAAATATATAGTTGAGAAAACTAGTATTACTAATAATACTAGTGCTATTAATACTTTATATTTATTATATAATCTCTTTATCATATGAGCCTCCAAGAATATAATAAGATACTGTCCCCAATTATTATTATATTTATATAATAATTTTACTATAATTTATAATAAAAGTAAACAAAAGTATATATAAAAAACTACACAAAATGTGTAGTTTTTTTATTATTTTACATCATAAGACCAAGTTATTTTTTTGATTCTTCCAAATCTATATTCTAATTTTAATTCTGCGATATTTGTAGGATTGCCTTCAATGACTGCATCTTTATTATAATATCTAATTTCTTTACTATTTCTATAACTAAAATATGCATTATTCTTAACTAAATTATCATTTAAAGCATCAATTGTATAATTCTTATAAATATAATTTCCTTCTGGATATTCTACTTTATATTTATTAATAACATTTAATACTTTATTACCTACTTTTATATTTCTTCCAGTTTTATATCTACCAGAAGTAATTTCAGCTCCTACTAAAACATAATCATTATAGTTTTCTTTTAATGTTAATTTTAGCCCAGAATAATAGTATTCCATATATTTATAATTATTTTTAGATATTTCTTTGGTAGATTTTGGTTTTCCTAATTCTTTTTCTACTTCTTCAGATGTAGATAAGAATTTAAGATTATTTACTCTTAAATCTTTAATAGTAAATATTTCATTATCATTCTTTTTTAATTTTACATTTTCAAAATTACCAAATAATCCTGAAAGGATCAGTAGTAGAGAGATAATTACTATCACTCCTACTACTGAAAAGAATACTATTTGTTTTTTATCTAGTTTAATCACTTTCTTTGCCATATTATCCCTACTTTCTCTTCTTTAAGAATATTATTAGTCCTACTATTAAACCTATAACTATAGTTATTATTAGACCATATTTAATTACTACTTTACCTGTTTGAATATTAATAATTAATTCTGCTTTATCACTAGCTAAATATTCAACTGTATCAGATGGTTTCTTATTAGTAATTATATTACTTCCATAAACAAGTCCATCATTATCTACAAAGAATGTAGCTACATTTATAGTTTTCTTAGGAAGTTCATAACCATCTGGAGCAGATACTTCTAAGATTCTATATTGTCCTGGTTCTAGATAATATACTGTAGCATGTCCACCTATAGTTGTTATATCTGTTAATGTTGATGCTGAATCTGCTTTATATATAATATCACCATTTGATAAAGTTTCTTTAGAAACAGTTAATGTATTATATTGTTTTTCATTGTCTAATTTTTGTAAGTAGAATGTTGCTCCATCAAGTGGAGTATTATATTCATCAAATTTGTAGAATGTAAATGCCGATGGTTTATTTACTAGTGCATCTCTTGTATCAATTATTTCTGTTTCATTTTTCTTAATATGTACTAGAGTAAATCTATTATCATCATTCTCTGGTAAGCTATAACCTACAGGAGCTTCTACTTCTTCAATTACATAATATGTATCATATTCTAAATACTGAATTAAAGCTGTACCTTCTTTTAATACAGAAGTAATATTATTTCCAGAAGATTCTATTAAATCATCTATATTTTCCCATTGACTAGGATCATATCCTAGACTATTTGGATTATATGAACAATTATCTCCAGAACATGTAGTTATTATATCTGTATCAAGAACTGGTCTATTTTCATAAATACCTTCTTTAATAGTTTTTAATGAAATTAATTCTTTATCTTGATCTTTTGCTTTTCTATTAACATTATAATTATTTACTTTATATACTCTAAATTTAGCACCACCAAGTAATTCACCATTATCAGCTTCATTATCGCCATCTTTATCTGCATATTTTCTAATTATTAAAGCTGTTGGTGAGTTTGGAACATTTACTTCTTCTACATCTACTGTAGTATTAACTACTGTAAATGGAGTTTCAGCTAATTTTCCAGTTGGTAATACATAATTTACTGGAGCAACTGTTTCAAGTAATACATAATTATAACCTGATTGTAAGTATCTAAGTACTAATTTACCTGTACTTTCAGGATGTACTTCAGTTACATAACAGTTAGTTGTTACAGTATCAGTACATGCTACTTTACTCTCAGCATCGCTATCACTCATTGCTCTATATACTTTAGTTCCTGCATCCTCTTCATCATTTGTAATGATACTCTTTGGTTCAAACTTAATAAGTTTCATACCAGCAGCTTCTCTTTCTGCTACTGTAGAGTAAGAACTTGGATTACATAAACTATCTTTTGGACATCTATACACTTCAAATGTAGTTGTCTCATCTGGAATTAAATAATTATATTTTCCATCTCTCTTTTCAAATGTTACTCTTGTTGGTTTATCATTAATTATTGCAGTTTTACTAGTTCTTTGTTCTTCTTCATTAGTAGAACATGGAACTTCAAAACATACTTCAGGATTTAATGTACCTTGTTTTTCCAATACATATACTGAATCATCAGGTACTCTGATTTCTTCGAATGTATATGTTTCACCACGACATAATCCAATTAATTTAATATGTCCACCACAAGCATGTAATGTTTGTGTGATTGTTAATCCATTACTATTAACATGATAATTAAATACGTTTGGATCAACATCACTTGGTAATTGTAATCCTGGTACATATCTATAGATACTATAATCAGAATCACTAGTGCATGTAGTACTTGATCCTCCTACATATACAAAGTTTAGATAATTACCATTACTATCTTTTACTTTAAAGTCTATTCTATCAAAATCGCTTCTTTCTTTAGCATTTTCAAATTCAACACTTGATTCAGTAGAGTTTTGAATTCTATCATTATCTACTATATCTGCTTGATTTTGATAATTATATAAATCTTTCTTAGTAAATGTTATTTCTGTTGGTATATTTGTTAATGATTGAACTTCAACACCTGCATCACTTGAACAAGAACTTGTATTTTGTTTAGCTGTATCGCTAGAGCAATCATTAATTGTAAATGAATATGTATTAGAACTATAATCTGGGGAATAATATCCAATACATTCACCACTAGATGATGTAGTTCCTGCACATGTAGGTGCTGTTGATGGTCTACTACTTGGATTTGCAATTGTTCCATAACCGCCATTACCTAATTGGCAACTAGAAGTATCAATTTCTTTAATTGTATAAGTACCTTTTGGTAAATGTTTAACATTGATTTTTCTATTTGAATCTAAATGTAATACTGTTATGTTATTACCAGATCCACCTTGATCTACACCATTAGATCCATATTCATAATGACCAGAGGAAACTTCTTTAACTGGTACTACATTACCGTTTGAATCATATATACTGAATCCTATTTTCATTAACTCTTCAGTAGTCATATCACTTAATGAAACTGTCTTAGTTACTCCACCAATAGTAACAGTATATAATGTATCATCTTCTTGTGATCCATCTACATTTGATACTTTCTTAGTAAATTCAAATTCAGTTGGATAGTTAATTATTTTATTAGCATTAGTCATACTAATAAATTTATTACCAGCTGTTATATCTAAAGTACTATATGAACCAAATGTATGATATTCTGGTGCTTTAATTTCTATAACTTGGTATGTGCCTTCTGGTAAACCAGCAACACATACTTCTCCAGTCATAGATATACCAGTTGATCCACTATCACCAGATACCATTACAGTACCTGTGCTTGCAGTTCCTGTATATCTATAGCAAGCTTTTGTTGTACCAGTAGAATCTGTTTGAACTGCTGGTGCATTAGTAACTGTTATAAATTGACCAGAACTATTTTTAACTCTGAATTCTGAACCATTTATTAATGTTGATCCATTTTCAGTAGTTTTAAACCAATTTATTATTATCTTTTTATCTTTAACAACATAATTGTTATTACCATTATTTGAATTATATGTTTTAGCAGCGATTGTTGTTCCATCATATGCTTCTGCATTATCTGTGAAACAAGCAGTTCTTGCTGCCGATTCATTAGCATATTCTTTTAAAGCAATAGCTGTTACAGTATGACCATTAGGATCTGCTGTATATCCATCTGGAGCTTTAGTTTCAGTAACTACATAATCTCCTGATTTAGAACTATCACCCAAGAAGAATGATGTAATTCCATTTGATGTATTATAATTAGCACTATTTTTATCTATTGTTATATTACCTTTAGTTGCTCTAAATTCTGCTCCTGTAAGAGTTTCTCCTGTATCATAATCCACTTTTTTAACTTTAGCACAGTAATATACCTTTGTATCTGTTTTAGTTACTGGGTTATTACAAGCAGACCCTTCAGTTAAACTACTTGCAGATACTGTAGTACCATTACCACCATTATCATTCCAATAATCAAGACTACCATTTCCATCTAAATCTGCTGGATTAGCAGTAGTTTCATATAATGTATAATCTTGATATTTTAATCCTGTAAATGTTGCTATACCATTAGTAGCATTTACTGTTTGATCATAGCCTTCTCCTACTAATCTCCAAGTAGTATTATTAACAACAGTATTATTATTCTCTTTATCAACTTTCTTTATTGAATAACAATAACTTCTTTGAGTATTAGTAATATTTAATGTCTCTTCACAGACCTTATCTTCATCTGCATCAGTTATAGTTACTGCCCTACATCCAGAAGAATCACCATATCTACTTGTTAATAAATTTGTTGATCCTAAAGTAAATCCTGTTTCTTTAACAGAATAAGTTTGATCTAATCTTAAATTTGTAAATGTAGCAGTTCCTGATGCTCCATTTGTTAAATTAACATCAATTGTTTTTGTTTGCACTGGGCTTCCTGAACAATCTGCATTTCTATATAAACTTAATGTAGAAACTGCTGTTCCGGTATCATTATTAAATGTATTAACTGTTTTACTTGCAGTAAAATCGCAGTTATTACCTTCCCATACAACCTTAATATAAGCTAAACCTATTTGTGTTGCTACACCTATTCTTTGACCCCATTCATTTCTACCATAAGTATCAATTTTTAAGATCATGTATCTTTCATCTCTATTTATAGCTTGAACAGTTACTCTAAGTTGGATATTAGCAACTCCATCACTATGTTCAGTATCATGGTTAGAACATGCTAAGATTATCCATTGGCTTGCATAATCAGGATCAATTGATAATCCTGCAGTACCGATAAATGACATTCTAGCTAGGAAAGGAATTTCTCCTTTTATATCCTTAGCTGCAGACATATTAACATATCCACCATCATATGGGAAATATGAACGATACATACTTGCATATGTTCCACACCAGTCGCCACCATCTGTAGCAGTACCATTAGTACATATTCTAAAGCGGCTATAATCTGACCAATATGAACTACCAGTATTAAAATCTGTATATTCTGTATAGTGTTTTGACCCAGATGTCCAAGAATCACCAGGTTCTTCAGAAAGTTTAAATTCATACATGTTAGCATATGTATAATTAGCATATGCAAATACATTTTTAAATATATTATTACCTATTTTAATATCAACTTTATTAATTAATATCGCTGGTATTCCTATAGATAAAACTTTAGTATTATTATCATAAGAAAGGAAATCTTTATCAGCTGGTTTACTTGAACCATTTACATAGGCATAAATATTATCCATTGATAAATTACCATTTACATAATTTTCTAAAGATATCTTTGTTTCTAATTGGAATAATTCATTTTTTTCTTTTCCAGAATAAGTTATTAATTTCTTAACACTATAATTTGTTTCTAGATTTCTTAATTGTTCTTCTTTTAATAATGATTCTATTTCTACTTGTACTGGAATTCCTTCATTATTATTTTCATAATAACTATATGGGATCTTAAGAATTTTAGTATCTTTATCATAAGAACATCCATCGATTAATTCAGCATATACATTATGCTTTGAATAGACAATATCTACTACTTCATTAAGGAGAACTTTATTTGTAAAATCTCCTAAATTTGCATATAAATAATCTCCCTTTTTAGAAAGAGGAATTACTTGATCTGCAAAATATAAAATAGAGTCTGGATCATCTACTACAGTCTTATCTATAGTAGTGTTTTCATCTAATTTATCTTTATCACCTATTAAATATGAAACTTTTAATAAATATTTATCATTATAATCAACTAATTTCGAGTTAAATCTGTTTAAATCTATATAATATACAACTACTAAAGCTAGTATTAATAATAATACTAGCGATAATAGCAATATTTTCCTTTTCTTAAATAAATTTTTTAACATATAACCCTCCTAGAAGTTTTTACTTGAATCTAATGTCTTATTAAAGTCCCTTAAATAATCAAATTTAACTGCATTTTTAGGTATTATTTTTATTTCTAAGGCAGTTATTGGTTCCTCAGAATTACCAGATATTTCTCCATTACAAGTCCAATTTAACCATTTATCTTTTTTATTATATGTTCTATAACACATATCATATTTTTTATGTAATAGATTTGAAACTTTCATTTTAAATCCATATATTTGCTTAGAATTTTTTTCCATTGCTTTATAGTTTTGTTCAGACCAATCAGTAGTATATGCTGTATAGTAAGCATATCCTTTATCAGTCTTAATTTTTATTTCTAAATTTTGTATAGGATTTTCTTTATCTCCTACTGTAAGACCATTCTTTTTATTTCTAGACCATTTACCATTTTGATAAACTTTATATTTAACATTATATATTTTGTTATTATTCATTTTATCTGTATTTAATTTGTTAAATATTAGCAATGAAGCAATTAATCCTAAAAGGATTAATGCTCCAATAGCTATACGAATTTTATATTTTTTTATAATTTCCATATTTTACCTCTTTATTCTAATATAATGTTATGAGTTGATATTCTAATTACTGGTCTTACTTGTAAACTAGTTTCAACTGTAATATCCTTACTAAATCCATTTGTTCCTTGTACTGGAAGAACACTTGAATTTGATGTCATAACATATTTTGCTAATGAACTAGTATCATAACTATTATTTAATACCCCATATTCATTATATGTAGTATCATTGGCAGTAGCATATACTGCATCCATTAACCAGAAGTCTCCATTTAATAAGAAACTTGAATCTGTTAAATTATTAACTAAATTATTAAATTCTGCTGCAGTAAGTAATCTTACTTTAGAAGTAGTATAAATATTTCCTGCACAATTTGGTGCATCAACTACCCCACCATTTGCACTAGGATTAAATAATCCTGATGCATCATCGCATATATTAAATCCTATTAGTTTTGATGAATCTATACGTGTTGATTCTAACCAATTATTATTTAAATATCCATTGATTGCTGAAGTACTCCATTTATATACTCCATTGTTATGAGCCATAGCAGTTTGATTAGCATCTGCAAGTAATGTTAATATTTGTTCATTTCCATCTGGAGCAACTCCTATTACATGGAAATTAACACCTGCATATCTTAATGAATCTCCTACAGCATATTGATCGTCATTAACATATTCCTTGTCAGCAACATTCTTAATAACTGGTATGTATTCAGTTATTTCAGCGATACTAGCAGTATTTATGAATGCTCCTGCTTCATCTCTTGCTGGTAAGAATAATACTATTTGTAAGTATACTGTTTCTCCAGGATTAATTAATGTATTTTCTAGTGTTCTATTACCAATCATTCCATCTACTTCGAACCATCCAGCATTTTCAGGATAATTCTTATCAAATATAAATCCATTAGGTATATCTTCTTTAACTAGATTAACATATCCAGCTTTATTAGAATTGTTTGTAATAGAAATTCCATAATATACTTTTGCAGTATATCTATTTGGATTTAATACACTTATTGATACTGTAGATAAATTATTATAGTTACTTGTAGTAATCGCACCATTATTAGTTAAATCTATTCTAGTTATATATTTATCCATTATAAATCCAAAAGTATGTTTAGGTTGTAATCCAATATCCATATTAGAAATACTATTAACTGGTGGATATAACACTAATCCTTTAGAAGTTTCTGATTTATCACTAATTTCTACTGTACCATCAGTATCTATTAAATATGCATCAGAGTCTTTATTAACATCTTCAGTAGCATATCTAAGAGCTAAATCATATTTATTAACATCATATTTTGCTCTTATTTTATATCTACCTTTATCTAAGTTAGCAAATTCATATTTACCATTTTCATCAGTAACAGTTTCTGCTACATTCTTTAATACACCATCGTTTGTTACTTTATATAGTGTAACTGGTACATTATTAATATATGTTTCATTACCATCTCTAACACTATCTCCAGTATTATCTAAGAATACAACACCAGATATAGTTCTATTTATAACTGAAGCTTCTATTATATTCGAAGAGTTTTCACTAGATGTTGCTGTATATCCATAGAATCTATTATTATATTTATCTGAAGCTTTATTATCTTTTGTTTTTAGGCTAACTACTATTTCTCCCATATATGAAGCATCTTGGATAGAAATATTTGTTATTTTTATACCTGTAATACCATCAATAAATTCATTTCCTATATTTCCACAGCTTTCCCAAATATTTTCATTATCTGCTGTTATTTTAGAAGGAACTTCTTTAGTACATAATAAGTTTTCTAATCCTACAGTTTCTGATGTTACTTTAACTGAATAACTACCAGTAAAGTTAGATCCATTTTCATCTCCTGTATATGGAAGAATATTTATTAATGTATAATCATTAACAGGTTCTCCTACATTGTTATAAGCATTTAATACATAATCAATAGTACCATTCTTTTCAATTAACGATCCAGAAGCACCAACAGATTCTGTACCAATTACTTCATTAATACCAGTTCCATAAATACTAAACTTAGCATTTCCACCAACTGTTCTATCATATTCACCATTGATATTTTCTCCATAAGGATAACTTTCAACAGTTAATTCAACAGCTTTTCCTGATAAAGTTGGAGATAATTTAGCTTTGAAATAAATATCATTTATTTTCATATTAGCTTTTATCTTATCACCAGAAGTAATTATTATATATTCTAATCTTGTATAATTATCATTTATTTCAACTGTTACTGGTTTAATTAGATCATCATCAGGAATATAAATTAAACCTTTTGGAAGAATTACATTAGCTTTTACTAACTTGATATACCAAGTATCATCTGCTCCTATATTCATTCCATTATCTACTAATGATGTTTCTACTTTATAAGTAATAGTTTCATTATTAACAGTTCTATATTTAGTTTTCATTGAACCATCACTATTTTTATTAGTAACACTAATGTTTTGTTTTAATGAGAAACTAACAATACTTAAAGTATCTCCAATATATTGTTCACTATAAGCATTTTTAATATAGTTATCAGCTGATATAGCATTATTATCTGCATCAGTTATATTCTTTATTTGTGGTGCATAATAATATAGTTTTGAATCATAATCTGAAGTAGAAATCATAGTAGTTGCTTGATATGTTTGTGTTACATCAGGCACATTTCTAACTCTTACTTTTATAGTAACTACAACTTCTGCTCCATCTGGTAAAGTTACTCCTTCTTTAGTTTGAACAATAACTTTACTTATTGGAATTTCAGTTTCTACTCCATCAGTTATACTAGCAGCATCATCTATTTTATTAAATGTTTCTTCGACACCATCTACTGCTTTAATACATGGTCCACCATATAAGTTTTGAATTTGATCTCTATTTAAATATGCTAAATTATATCCAGAACATACTCCTGCTAAAGTTTTATCATTATCAGAAAGTTTTGTAGTGGATACATCGTTTAATTCATATAATGAACTATCATCAAATGTTCCTGAAACGAATTTAACTTCAAAATCATCTTTAGAAATATTACTGCATTCAGTTTTACCACATTTAATCTTTATACTTACATCATCTGTTTCATTATATGGTAATACTCTATATGCATATGTATCAAACTTAGATACTTCTTTTAATGTTGCTTTTCCTGAAGTTTTATTAGTTTTAAATTTAGTTATATATTTAACTATTGTTCCTTTAGAAACAGATCCTCTTCCATTAATTGTTAATCTTGCCACTTCATTTTCATCATAGAATGCAGATGATGTTAAAACATCAATATTTGGATCATCACTTTCTATAGAACCACTTACTTGTTCATATGTATTTTGAATTGTTTTAGTTCCTATAGGTGTATTATTTTCATCATATAAAGTAATTGTATTGTTAATAGCATTTTGTCCATCTCCATCTAATCTAGGTGAGAAATTAGTTAGAGCAACTGTTGCTATATAGAATCCATCTACACCTGAATTATCAGCGTTTAATGATGGATTATTTAATAATTCAAATCCAGATATTTTAATTATATAAGTATTGCCTTCTTTAGTAACTACTGCATTTCCTGGTTTTTTAATATATTTACTTGGTTCTCCAATACTAGATGTACTATATGGTAAAGCTCCTTGTACTGATCTAATTCCATCTGTTACTTCTACTCCATATAATCTTATCCAGTTTTCATTAGAGATTGCATCTCCTAATCCATCTTGATCAAATGTTGCTTTTATAGTTATTTCATCTTTCGGATAATAAGATCCAGGTATAATTCCAGTATTTAATTTTATTCCTAAAAGATAAGTAATAAATCTACCATCTTTTTCATCATAATTAGCAGATTGAGTAAATGTATTTTCTCCAACTAATGAATATGTTTCATATACTGGTGCACTTGATACTATTGTAGGCATATAATTAGCAGGTCCTACTGAAGCATATGCCCCATCATACGAATAATAATAGTTAGTTTCACTTGCTTCATTATATCCAAGTACTACTGGTTCATCATAATTATTTTCATCAACATCAAATGTAAATGTTGGATGTATTTCATATCCATTAGGTGCATTATAAACATTTAATGTTACAGAATAATTTGTTGATTCAAATGAACTATTATCTCTAATAACACATAGTCCTGTATTATCACAATTGTTTTCATCAAAAGTTACATATTTTTTATCATCACCATTTAATGTAATTCTTAAATTAACTTTTACATCTTCAACATCATTTGTTTCATCAGATGAATCTTTTACATCAAATGTGAAATTATATTTAATCTTATCAAAAGATTTAACTAATATGTTATCTTTACTACTATCTTTTGAAGCAGTATAACTATTAGTACAATTCTTTCCTTCATTATCACATGTAATTACTAATCCATCATCGCTATCAAAATTAGTACCTGTTTCAATCGAAGTCATAGTAATGTTACTAATAACTGCATTATCTATATTAGCTCTTGCTATCTTATAGATAATAAAACTTCCTCCTAGTAATACAATTAAAATTGCTAAGTATATAGCTATTTTTTTGTTCTTATTTTTACTTTCCATACAATCACCTATTTTCTATTTTTATACTTATAATAATTGTATCATTATAGGGTACTATTTTCAAGTTTTTTAAATAAAAAAATGATTATTTTTAATCATTTTTTATATATATTTTGAATAAATATTATAGCTATCTAAAGTTAATACATTTAATACCACTTTTTTAAAGAAAGTATCATCTTTTAAATAGTCTTTAATTGTATTCATTATTACTTTTGCTACTATATCTTTATCTTCTGTTTTAACAGTTAAATTAGGTATACAAATAGTATCAATATTATTATTTTTAGCAAGATCTAAAGAATTAATTATACAGTCTTTTATTTCTTCTATTATTTCTTCATTAATATCATCTATATTAGGTTTAACAGTATGAATAATATATTCACATGGCAAATTATACCCTTCAGTTAATACTACTTTAGATACTTCTATATCATTACCTTTAGATATTTCTTTACATTTAAGTCTTAAAGCAATACCTGCATTTGAATGAATATTATTATCTATACAATTATGATTTGGTTTAAAACATCCAGTTAATTTTGGTGTAGCAAAATTAACTATTGCACCTACTTTTATTTCAGTAATGCTTCCTTGCCATATGCTTAATCTATCAGTAAAATCATTAACATCTTTAATATTTTTTTCTTTTAATTCTGATTGTAAAAGCATATCCTCTTTTTTAATTATTTCTTCATCTAGATATGTTGCTGGTCTAACATTTATTAAACCTCTAAGAAGCTCTCTTTTATTAACATAAGAAGAAGGCATTTCTATCTTGGGATGGTCTTTTTCATCTAAAAAATATTTAATTAATTCGTTAACTAACGTCTCCAAAAAAATCACCTAGAAATATTATAACATAAATAAAAAAAGAAAATAGTTTTTTAACTATTTTCTTTTAATTAAATTTGTTAATAATCCAAGACCTAAACATATCATTACAAATGAAACTAATGCTCCTAAGAATGGTATTAATTTAATTAAATATAGACATGAAAGACCTATTAATAAGATGAAATAAGGATTTTTAACTTTATCCTTTAATATTAAACTAGTTACTGTATAAGTACTTAATATTGTTGATAAATATACTAATACTCCATATAAAACTGTAGCAATTATTCCTGTTGAAACTCCTATATAAGTTACTAATGTAATTAATGAAACTATAGGTACTGCCACTAATATTAATAATCCCCACGCAAATGATGGTAATAATCTATTTGCTTTTATTTCTCCTAATTTATTAAATAATCTTGGTATTAATAATATCATTAATATTCCTACTACTAATATATTTAATAATCCTGTTAAAGTACTAACTAATTTAGCAAGAATTCTAGTACCTAAAGATACTTTTGGATCAACATCAAAATTAACTGATTGATTTTTATAAGTACTTGTAGAACCAATATTAGTCATTTTACTTATAACAATATTAGCATCTTCATTATAAGATAATTTACCATTAATTATAGTATCACTATTAATAGTAATATTAGCTGAATCTATATAAACATCTCCATTAATAGCAATATTTTCAAGTACTACACTTTCTCCTGCTATGTATAGATTTCTACCTACACTACCTTTAAGAGAAATATTTTGTCCTGCTGCATATATATCTCTAGCAGCTTCTACTCCTTCAATTTCAATTGTTTGACCTGCTAAGAATCCATCTTTAAATGAAGCTCCTTTTATGTTTACTTCATTACCTGCTACAAAAGCATAATCGCTTTGTCCTGTAACATTGACTGAGTATCCAGCACCAAATAAAATACCATTGATTCTATTATTAATTATTACATTATTTCCAGCAATAAAGCCAGATCCTTCCATTTCATCATTTACAGTTACATCATAATCTGCTCTAAATAATCCTTTTTGAGAATCTGCTTTTGCTATAACTGGATTAAATAAAACAACTAATGCTATAACCATTAAAAATTTAAATATCTTTTTCATATTTTAATCCTTTCTATTTTAATTATAACTAAAAAAAGTGATTTGTAAATTAAATATTACAAATCACATTATCGCACTTGTCAATATACTTATCTTTTTCTTTTTTATCCACAAGATAAGTAAGCTTTATTCCTTTAAATCTTTGAACTTTTTTATCATCAATTAGATCTTTATTAACATTTATAAAATCAGGTTTACAAGTATTAATAAAATTAACTGTATTATGCTTAGGCCCTACTAATAAACCTAAAAGATAGTTCTTTCTAAATAATCTAAAATAAATAATAGTACTAGGTATAAAAGATTGAATAGCAAATTCACCTTTATAATTATCTAATCTATTAATTACTTCTTTTTCTAATCTAAATCCTTTAGAATATTTTAATTCTATTAATAATGGTACCTTACCATTTACTAATTCTAATACTTCATCAAAAGTAGGAATTACACTTCCATCGAGTAATTTAATATTTCTTAATTCTTCTAAGGTTTTATCTTTAATAAACCCTTTTTCATTACTTAATCTATCAACTTTATCATCATGTGAAACTACTACTTTATTATCCTTAGTAAGATGTAGATCAAGTTCTATTGTATAACCTTTAGTAATTGCTTTTTTAAAGGCATTAATAGTATTTTCCGCAGTTTTCTTATTATCAAAAATACCCCT
The DNA here is from genome assembly GCA_016290885.1 of Caryophanales bacterium. Classification (GTDB taxonomy): domain Bacteria; phylum Bacillota_I; class Bacilli_A; order RF39; family UBA660; genus RUG13038. The sequence goes on from JAEEVN010000001.1 coordinate 42,808, forward strand.
ATGAGCAATTGTACTATTTTTTAAAAAATCACTATTCTTCATAATCATCTAAAAACGAATGTTTTTCGTTCCCCTTTCTATATCCTAAAACACAATCTAAATTAATATTATCAAGTGCTGTAAATATATTATCTTCTACTAATTTATTATTCTTTTTTAATTCTTTAATTAACATCTTAACTTCATATCTTTTACCATCATGTTTATCATTTTCTGTAAACTTACAAGCACAGTTAATGAAATTTAATTCATTATATCTAGCAAAGCTAATTATATCTTCTTCGCTAACTAAATATAAAGGTCTAATTAATTCTAATCCAGGGAAATTCTCACTATGCAATTTAGGTAACATAGTCTTTATTTCTGATGAATATAAAAGTGCTAATAAACTTGTTTCTATTACATCATTAAAATGATGCCCTAATGCTATTTTATTACATCCTAATTCCTTAGCTTTATTATATAAGAATCCTCTTCTCATTCTTGCACACATATAACATGGTGCTTCTGGTGCAAGTTTATTTGCTACTTCAAATATATCACTATCAAATATTTCTATATCTACTCCAAGTATTTTAGCATTATCTTTTATTTGCTTTATAATCTCTTTTTTATAACCCGGATTCATTACTACATACTTAGCTTCAAATTTAAACTTACCATGTTTAATTAATTCTTCAATACATTTTGCAAGCAAAAATGAATCTTTTCCACCACTAATACAAACCATGATTTTATCATCTGGTTTTATTAATTCATAATCTGCTACTGCTTTAACAAATTTAGAATATATATCTTTTCTAAATTTAGTTATTAAGCTTCTTTCTATCTCTTGCTTTCTAGTCATTTGAATCACCTATTAAAGATTTTCCTGTCATTTCTATAGGTTTATCTAATCCCATTAAATCAAGCATAGTTGGAGTAATATCACATAATCTACCATCATTAAGTTTAATTCCTTTTTTAGTAATTATTAATGGTACTAAATTAGTTGTATGTGCAGTAAATATATCATTATTTTCTATCATTTTTTCTGCATTTCCATGATCTGCAGTTATTAATAATATTCCATTATGTTCTAATACTTTTTTATATATCATACCTACTGCAGTATCAATTGTTTCTACTGCTTTTATAGTAGCATCTAAATTACCAGTATGTCCAACCATATCAGTATTAGCAAAATTAAGTATAATAACATCATACTTATTACTATCTATTGCTTCAATTACTTTATCTCTAACTATATTTGCACTCATCTCAGGCATCATATCATATGTTGCTACTTTAGGAGATGGTACTAATATTCTATCTTCATTTTTATAAGCATCTTCTTTTCCACCATTAAAGAAGAATGTAACATGTGCATACTTTTCAGTCTCTGCTATTCTAAGTTGTCTATATCCTAAATCAGATATATATTCTCCAAATGTATTTTTTAATTCTTCTGGCTTAAATAATATATGAACATTATTAAATGTTTTATCATAAACAGTCATACATAAATAATATGTGCTAATATCTTTTCTTTCAAATTCATTAAAAGATTTATCAGTAATTGCTCTAGTTAATTCTCTCGCTCTATCAGGTCTAAAATTAAAGAAAATAATCGAATCATTATTATTAATCTCTTTTCCACCATTAATAATAACTGGTTTAATAAATTCATCAGTTATATCGGAATTATATGAGTTTTCTATTGCCTCTATAGCACTATTAAAATTATCTCCTTTAGCATTAACAATAGCATCATAAGCTAGTTTAACTCTATCCCATCTATTGTCTCTATCCATAGCATAATATCTACCACTAATAGATACTATATTGGCGTCTATTTTCTTAACAAATTCTAATCCTGATTTAGGATTAGTATCTCTTCCATCAGTAAATACATGTACATATACTCTATCAAATTTTTTAGACTTACAAAAATCTAATAAAGCAATTAAATGATCAATATGAGAATGTACTCCACCATCAGAAACTAATCCCATAATATGTAGATTTGTATTATTATTAATACAATTATCTATAGCAGCATTTAATTCTTTTAAATCATAAAAAGATTTATCTTCTATAGATTTATTTATTCTTACTAAATCTTGATAAACTATTCTTCCAGCTCCTATATTAGTATGACCTACTTCAGAATTACCCATTTGTCCATCTGGTAAACCTACTGCTTCTCCTGAAGCATTTATTTTACTATTTGGATAAGTATTAAATAAATAATCCAAATTAGGAGTACTTGCTAGTTTAATAGCATTACCCTCATTATTATCACTTATTCCAAATCCATCAAGAATCATTAACATTATTAATTCTTTATTCATATAGACCTCCTATATATTTAGTAGATACATTTCAAAACCAAATTCTTTATCTACTTTACCACTAACTATATCTAAATCTAATTTAGATAATTTTTCTAAATTATCTTTTATTTCTTCAATTGAATAATCATTTTTTAAAGCAAGACTAATTCTATAAGGATGTTCTTTTAATGTAGAAACAATTTCTTTTTCACTAAAACCATTATTTCTCATTATTTTAACTTGTAGATATAATCTAAATTGATTAGATAAAGTAATAATTAATTTAAGAGGATCTTCTTTTCTTCTTATCAATTCTTTATATAATTTATCTATTTTACTTTTTTCCTTATTGATAATTGCATTAGTTAAATCAAATATATTAGTTTCTATATTATTTGTAATAACTTTTTCTATATCATCTTCAGTTATTTTTTTATCTTTATCTTTATATATAAATAATTTATCTAATTCTTTCATAATAACTGATAATTCATAAGATGTTTTACTAATTAATAACTCTATATTTCTAGATGATATAGAATATCCTTTATCTCTTATATAATCCATTAGATAATTATTAAGATTATAATTTTCTATCTTATTACAAACATATACTTTACTAATACTAGATATTAATTTACTAATCTTTTTTCTAGAATCAATTGTTTCTTCTCTTAATATAAATACTAGATATACATCTTCAAAAGGTTTATCTAAATACTTAATTAATTCTTCAATATCTTCTTTTTTATTAACATCATCTTTACTGGATAAAAAAGAAGAATTATCACATAATATTAATTTTCTATTAGAGAACATGTTTACAGAACTTGCTTCAACTAAAAGAGAATTAATAGTAGAAGAACTCATATCCATTTTAATTATTTCTTCACTATTAATTTTTAAGTCATCAATGATCTTATTAATATTTTCATTTATCAAATAATTTTCTAAACCATATATTAAATAAAACATATTCCCACCTTTAATAATTATAACATAAAAAAAGACTAATTTTAGTCTTTTGTTCCACTAATTATCAAAAAGTTCCCAGCGATCTGTTTATATCCTGCTGAAATATCTAAGTCTTCTTCTTTAAATGTAGATTTTTCTATATTTAAAGAAAAATCAGTTAATTCATTCCTAAATAAATTAATTGAATCTTCTGTATTATAATTACCTTCACCCTCAAATACTATATTGTTTCCTTTATCATCAATTCTTTTTATATCAGTAGCAAAGTCTAATACTATTTTACCACTTGGTTTTAATACTCTTTTTATTTCTTTTAAAATATTTTTAACTACTATCTCATCAAATAAATGAAGAGTACCTGTACAGAAAATACCATCAAAAGAAGACTCTTCAAAGGGCAATGTTTTAGTAATGTCTACTACTTTAATATGTAATTTATTTTTTAAATCATTAGGGCAATTATCTTTTAGTATTTTTAATTCATTTTCGTCAATATCAATAGCAGTTACAGAATCAGATATTTCTAAAAGTTTATCATTAAATCTTCCATCTCCTGCAGCTATATTTAATATATTCCCAGAAAAACCTATTTCATTTATTTTATCTATTGTTTCTCTTTCTTCAATTCCCCATTTTGACATATTATCACCTACTCAAATTATAACACAAAAAAAGACCAATTTGGTCTTTTATTCTTTAGATAAATCAATTAATTTGTCTAATAAATCACTATAACTAATACCTATATTATTAAATAATTTAGGATACATACTTATACTTGTAAAACCAGGTAAAGTATTTATTTCATTTATTATTATTTTATTAGTATTATTTTCGATAAAGAAATCTACTCTAGATAGTCCTTTACCATCGATAGCTTTAAATGCTTTAATAGCTTGTTTTCTTATTTCATCAGATAATTCTTTTGAAATAGATGCAGGTATTTCTGTAATAGTAGTTTCATCATTATATTTAGCATCATAACTATAAAATTCATCTGATTTAACTATTACTTCACCTACTGAAGATGCAATTACTTCTTCATTACCAAGTACACCACATTCTACTTCTCTACCATTTATTCCTTCTTCAAGTAATATTTTTCTATCATAATTAAATGCATCTAGTAAGCCTTCTTCTAATTCTTTAGTATTATGAGCTTTTGTAATACCTACTGAAGATCCTTGATTAGATGGTTTAATAAATATTGGATAATTTATATTTTCTTCTATTTTAGGAATAATATCTTCTAAAGATAATATTTCTTCATTAAAATGTTTATCTACTAAAATATATTTATCATTTAATCTTTTAACATATACATATGGTGCAACATTAATACCTGCTGCTTTAAATATAGTTTTAGCATATATTTTATCCATACCTACTGAAGATGCTAATACTTTACATCCTACATATGGTTTTTTAATTAATTCAAATAATCCTTGAATAGTTCCATCTTCTCCATAAAGACCATGAAGTACTGGGAATAATATATCCATATCTTTTAAGAAATTTATATAATTATCTATTTCTTTTTCTTCGCAAAACCATTTACCTTCTTTATCGATATATATTGGATATATATCATATTTATCTTTATCTAAATTATTAAGTACATAGCTAGCACTTACTTTAGACACTTCATTTTCAGAGGACATTCCTCCATATATAACACCTAGTTTAGTTTTCATTATTATCTCCTTTTAAAGCATTTACTATTTCTATAAAATTAAGAGAATTAGATGCTTTTAATAATATAGTATCTCCTTCTTTAATTATTTCTTTTAAATAATTAATTGCATCTTCATTATTACTAAAATGAACGTTATTTGTATTAGAATTATCATTTATATATTTAGAATCATTACCTACAGTGACAAGTAAATCTATATTATTTTCATTTACTACTTTACCTATATTAGAATGTATTTCTTTTGAATAATCACCTAGTTCTAACATATCTCCTAGAACTGCTATTTTTCTTCCTGATTCTTTACCTAAATTTTTAATAGCTTCTCTCATAGAGTCATAATTAGCATTATATGTTTCATCAATTATTTTATAACCATTAACATTATATATTTGTAATCTACTCTTAGTAAGTTCAAAACTTTCTATACCTTTTTTAATTTCTTCCATAGAAAGACCAAGTTCTTTACCTGCTGCTATAGCAAGCATAGAATTATATATAAATGCTTCTCCTCCTACATTTAAATTAATTAAAGTATCATTATATTTATAACTAGTATTCCCTTCATAAGATATATCTTTAGCCATAATATCACTATCATTATTAATACCTACAGTAATAATATTATCTTTATTAGATAAATAATAATCATGAAGCATATCATTATCATTATTAATTATTAATTTGCCAGAAAGTCCATCTCTTATTTCTAGTTTAGCTTTTAGTATATTTTCTCTAGATCCTAAATTACCTATATGAGCTGAACCAACATTAGTAATAATAGCTAAAGTTGGTTTAGCTATTTTGCTTAAATAACTAATTTCTCCAGCATGATTCATACCCATTTCTAAAACTAATACATCTTCATCTTTTAGTTTAAGAATCATAAGTGGCATACCTATATCATTATTTAAATTACCTGCTGTTTTTAATACTTTATATTTTTGGCTTATTACAGATGCTACTATATCTTTAGTACTAGTTTTACCTACAGATCCTGTAATAGCTACTATAGGTATATTATATTTACTTCTTTTTAAACTAGCTATTTGTCCTAAAGCTTTAATAGTATCATCTACTTCTAATATAAAAGTATTATCTATTTTTTCATAATTAGATATTACTCCTTTATTAACTATTACACCTTTAGCACCATTTTTAAGTGCATCTAAATAATATATAGATCCATCAGTATTACCTTTTAAACCTATAAATACATCCCCTTTATTTATTTCTTTAGTATTTCTAGTAATTCCTAATACTTCTGTATCTTCTCCATATACTAGAGTACCATTAGTAACTTTAATTATTTCACTTAATGTTAAATTCATTTTTATCACCCAATATTATTATAATATATTTTATTAAAATTATATATAAAAAAGTAGAATTTACATTCTACTTTAGTTAAGTCTTATATTAATATATTACATATATTTAAATCCAAGTGTTCTATATATTTGTATAGCATTTTTTAAATTAAATACTTTAGTAAATACTAAATTATATATTTCATCTCCTAATACAATTATAATAACAATTATAGATATAACTATCATTAATCTTCTAGGAGTTTTTGTAGCTAAAAAATATCCTATTGGATTAAGAACATACATTAATAAAAATGAAGATAATCCAAAGAATAATACACTTCTTAAACATATAAATCCACCTATATTACCAAAGTTCCATATTTCTACATTATAATCCCAGAATCTTTCTCCAATTAGTTTATATATTGCAAATCCCGAAAAATATTCAAGAGTACCTGTTATAACTAATGATAATAAAAATACTAACCAAGGTTTCTTTTTAAATCTAGAACATATAATTAATATTAAGAATGCTCCAATTGCATATATATTAATCCAAGGAAGAAAATTTCCTCCTCTCATATACCATACTTTCATACCAGAATTAAAGAAATAAAATATAAATTCATATATCCATCCAAACAATCCTGAAACAAATAATATAAATGCAAATACTCCTAATTTTTGCCATTTATCTAATTTAATTTTATCATTCATATAATCATTAAAAAACTTTTTCATTACTTAATCTCCCTATTTATAATATGACTTGTTTTATTTTTTATTATATCTTTAGTGACTACTGGTAAAATATAATAATCATCTATTTTATCTATATCTACAAAACCATATTTAATTGGTTTCCCTTCAATATTTTCAATTATTTTATTTGTATCTATATCATCTATAAAGCTTCCTTTATATATAAAATATATTTCATGAAACTTAATACCATCATGCTCAAATAAATTTTCTATAGTAGATATACATTCTTCTACTTTTATATCTAAACCCGTTTCTTCTTTAATTTCTCTAATTATCGCTTCTTCACTACTCTCTAAGAAATGAACTCCTCCACCAGGTAAGCAATAATTATCTTTATTATCATTTTTATGTAATAGTATTTTATTATCTTTTGTGATAATTATTCCTGCTCTTACATTAAGTTTTATTCCATCAATAATTATCCTTATATCCATAGACACCTCCTATTATGTAATTATTATAGCATAAAAAAGAAAGATTTAATCTTTCTTTTTATTCACATATAAATCCTTTAGAAGTAATTATATTAAATGCATCTTCTTTACTAGTAGGAACTGAATCAAAACTATTACCAAAAGCTTCATCAAAATTATCTTTTACTTTAAATAATAATGTATACGTATCATCAGTTTCTGCAGTAGATATTTTAACAGATTTTAATTTTTCTTTATATTGTAATCTCATAGCAAATATTAAACCATTTACTACTCTTTTAGCAATATTAAATGCTGGATTATTAGGATCATAATTCTTCATCCTAATAGTACCTTTAACATACATTTCACTTATTTTTTCTTCTTTATTAAAATCTACTTTAACTTGATATACAGTTTTAAACATTTCAGAATCTTCTATTTGATAACACATAATCGAATTATCTCTAGCTTTTAATTTACGTTTTGCATCACGTCCTATTGTTTCTGGAGTAAATGTTGGTTCTCTATCACTTTCTTCCTCTAGATAGAAGTGATACATATGAGTTCCTGTTGCTGAAGAATCTACTACTGCGAATGCTAATTCATCATAATCGATAAAATCATTAAGATTCATGACAAAATCTTTTGTTAATTCATGAGTATATACCTTTTCATATTTACCATCTGATTTTATAAATACTAATAATGTTAAGTGTTTTGATTCGGAATCTGCGATTATTTGTGCTTTTTCTCCATGATCGCTTGGTGTAGCATAGAAGAAATTTATACTCGCATAATTACTAGTTCTATTTTTTTCTTGTTTGCCTGCCAAATTATTTACCGGATATTTTATCACACCATTTTCATCAGTTGCAATTAATACTTTATTATCATAATCAAGTGTTAACATTTTTTCAGCAGTCTTTAGCATAACTTCTTTAAATTTTTCTGCCCCTGCTTTATTTTTTAAATATTTTAATGCATCTTCTTGTTTCAATGAATCAAGTGCAATTCTAGTTCCATTTTTCACCATATTTTCATAGTTTGACAAGAACACAAATTGATTATATCCACTGCCTTTATTTAAGCTTTTATAAGAGTATAAATTATATCCATATGCTTTTTTATTAAATGCTGTACCAGTTTTATTAACTCCCGCTGAATCAACCGCAAATAATGTTGCAGTAGTTTCTATTGTAAATCCCCCACTTGGGCAGTCGCCATATCCCTTAGGCGCTTCTGGGATTTTTGAAGGGTTTTCAGTACCACAGAAATAATGTTGATAATGATGGAATAATTCATGTGCCGCTACTAATTCAGTATCTTCAAAATTTGAAGAAGCTGAAGTAATCATAAAATATGGGAAAGTATAAGTGCCCGCAACTGCAGAAACTTGCATTTGAAGATTCGAATCTAAATCATTAAATGATGATGTGTTTCTTCCGGCCTTTGTTAATATTTGACGCCATTTTTCCACTACTGCATTATACGCTCCAAGTAAATCTGTTTGACTAAGATCTACTATATATACTGGCATTGCAGTTAATAAATAATCTGTGTCTACACCGCTATCTTTTAATATTTGGCATGCTGCCCTTCCTTCAGCATTAAATGATTTGCAATCCTTTGTTACTTCATATGTTACACTATTTGCAGACCTAAAATTTGTTGGGCTATATTGATATTTAAGCCCATATTTTTTTTCATATTCTACAACCATTTTTTCTAAGAAATTTGCAATTTTATTAGCATGTTCATCTGAAACAGCATTTCTTCCAGTAGTTGTATAATATACTAGGAAATGTCCCTTACTTGATAATTTAACATGATCTACTTTATTTGTATCATCACCAACTGGTGACCATACATTTTTCACTTTATAATCATTTAGATATGATGTATCATCTTCACTAATATCTACATTCCATTTCATATCACTTAATGAATATTTTTCTACCAGATAGTTAATAGTATTTTCTGATAACTCATCAATAACTTCTGAAGCTTTTGAAAAAAGTTGTTCTGTATCAATGAAATCATAATCTAATGATTTATACCTTTCATCCATACTATTTATATCATATGTAGCATATGCTAATTGCATTATATATTGATCTGCTGTTATTGATCCGTTTTTATAATCTTCATCAATTTGTTCTAAAGATGTTAATGTATATTCTGATATTTCAGATGTCTTTGCACCTGGTGTACCTAAAGCATCAATATCTGGGAATGGGTCATCTATTCTTGTTAGATATTTAAAGAGTTTTATACCTCCAAATATTAATCCTCCTATAATAAGTACTACTATTAGGAAAATAAGAAATCCTTTTCCTTTCCTTTTCTTTTTTGGTGGCTCTGGTAATGGTTCAAAATCAGTTTGAACTGGTTCAGCCACCTTAACATTTTCATTATTTAATTCTTCATTCATAAAAACTCCTATTCTTAATGTAATTATAACATGTTTTTATAATAAATAATTAAACAAAAAAAACTGGTGTGTAAACCAGTTTTATTTATATGGTGTCCTCGACTAGAATCGAACTAGCGACCTATCCCTTAGGAGGGGATTGCTCTATCCTACTGAGCTACGAGGACAAAAAAACTATACTAATTATAGCATAGTTTTATTAATTTGCCATTGCTTTAACAATAATTCTTGATTGTCCACCACTTTCACAAGTCATCAATGTTAAATGATATCCATCATATTTTTTATATATATCTACTCCATTTGGATCATAATATCTTATTTTTTCATATACAGTATATTCAAGTTCTCTACCAGATGAATCTGTTATATATATCTTATCACCAGATTCTAGGTTTCTTATACCATACATAAATGGCCCTTGACCTCTATAGTTATGGCCTGATAGTATAAATCCTCCTGGTTCATTTACTGATACACCATAAGATTTAACTACTCCTAAATCCATAGAATGATATGTATTTTCTCCAATTATAACAGATCTAAATCCAATACTAGGGATTTCTACTTTACCAAGTAATGTATATCCACTATAATCAAATCCAGTATTAGATGTTTTATCATCCTCTATATCTTCAACATTTACTTTTTCTATCTTAACAGATTTTTCAAAAGCATCTAATGCACTTGCTTCTAATCTTTCTAATTTTCTTTGTTTAAAAGATTCAAATATCATTAGAAATGATATAACATATAAGGCCGCAATAAAAACAAAAATTAATATATTAATTATCTTTTTTATCATATAGCCTCCACTAGTATCCTAGTTTCTTTAATATCCTCTTTATTTCTCTTTTATTAGATTTTATATCAGTATTACCAATTATAATTGTATTATCTACTTGTACTAAGTAGAAATAACCACTCTTAGTACTTTTAACTGTCATATAATTTTTCTTATCCTTATAACTAAAATACTTTCTATCTTTATAATTAATAGATACATAGTTTCTAGCATCTTCCTCTGTTTTAAATTCATAATAAATAAATTGATTATTCTTTCCAGATGCTTCAATATATCTTTCAAATTTATCAGACAAAAGTGATGTTTCATTAGAAACTAAATAACCTGATTCTTCTTTGAATGACTCAATAAATTTTGTATAAGTAATTGATTTATAATCTTTACCACATGCACTTAAAATAAATATAAATAGTAATGCTATTATTCCCTTTAATATCTTTTTCATAGTCTAGTCTCCTATCATATATAAAGTATATCATTTTTTTATTTTTATTTCAATATTATCTTTTTTCTAATTTTAATTTATCCGCAATAGTTACTATAAATTCACTATTAGTAGGTTTTGATTTTTCCATGTCTACACTATGCCCAAATATTTCATCCATTAATTTTATATCTCCTCTATTAGAACTTACTTCTATAGCATGTCTAATAGCTCTTTCTACTTTAGTAGGAGATGTATCATATTTACTGGCAATATCAGGATATAATTCTTTAGTTATGCCTGATATATTTTTAGCATTATATAAATTTATTATAGCTTCTCTTAGATATTCATATCCCTTTATATTAGAAGGTATTCCAAGTTCATGTAATAACTTTGATAATTCTTGTTTAACATCTTTATTATCTCTTTTAGAAGTAACTGATTCCATCAATTTAGTTTCTAAATCTTCAAAAGAATATGGTTTTAATATAAAATCATCGACTTGATAATTACTTACTTTTCTAATAATAGTATCAGAGTTTAAAGAAGTCATAACAATTATATTTTTTCTTAGATTTAGTTTTTTAAATTCTTTTAAAAAATATAATCCATCTTTTTTAGGCATAACTAAATCTAATAGAATTAGATCTATATCATCTTTATGCTCTATTAGTATTTTTAATCCTTTTTCTCCATCTTCTCCAATATACTTAATATTAATTCTTGGATTATTTTTAAAATATCTAATAAGCATATTAACAAAATTAGTATTATCATCTACTACTAAAATATTTTTCATATAGTGCCCTTTCTATAAAAAAAGATGGTGAATATCCTATTCATCATCTTTTTTATGTTTAAAATTAATAACTTCTTTTATATCATTAAAGAATTCTAAACCTTTTTTATAATTTTTAATTGAGTCCATATAAACATCATATACTTTTTTACCAAAAGCATCCGAAGAATTATCTAAAGAAGTTTTATATGCACCTTCAGATAATTTTTTATATAATTTTTTATCACTATATAATTTGTATATATAATTACTAAAATCTGCATTTTTAGCAAATAAATATCCATTTTCATTATTCTTTACAGAGCCTTCAAAACTTTCGTCTTTAATAGCTACTACAGGCACTTTAGAAGACAAAGCTTCAAGTACTGTTAGTCCTTGAGTTTCAGTAACAGAGAATGTAGAAAATACATCCATTAAATGATAATAGTTTTGTATATTTTCTATTTCTACTTTACCTGTAAATATAACATTATTTTCTATATTTAATTCTTTTGTTAAATCTTTTAATATTTTTTTATCTGGGCCATCTCCTACTAATAATAATTTTATATTAGGGATTTTATCTATTAATTTACTAAATTCTATAATTAATTTATCTACGGATTTTTCTTTTCCTAATCTAGATACAGATCCAACTACAAAAGAATCCTCTAGTTTATATTTCTTTCTTAGTTTTTCTACTTCTTCTTTATCTATATTAGAGAATCTTTCTATATCCATACCAGTAGGTATTATATTTATTTTTTTATTTGGATTATATTTTTCTTTAAATATATTATATATTTTTTTAGTAGGTACTATTAATTCACTTACTGTTGTATCACAGTAAAATCTAGTAAGATACTCTACTAATTTCTTACTTGGTTTATCAAAATAACCTTTAGTTAAATAAAATAAATAATCTTCATACATAGTATGATATGTATGAACAAGTGGTATATCTAATTGTTTAGAAATTATTCTACCAAATGTACCTATACTAAATTCTGTTTGAGTATGAATTATATCTAATTTCCATTTTCTTATTTGATTAAATGCTCTTGGATTATAAAAAGTAGTTAATCTTGTATCATATATTTTAGTAGGGACTCCTGGTATATATATTACTTTATTTTCTTTATCATATTTATATTTTAAATTTTCAAGATTCATAGTTACTACAAATACTTCATGCCCCATTTTCTCTAATGATTCTTTAAGCATAAGTTCACTAGTAACAAGTCCACTAACATAAGGTAGATATGTATCTGTAAATATACCTATTCTCATTTTTTCTTCCTCCTATATGTCATTAAAACTATACCACCTAGAACCATACCAAAATAATATGTAATTAATCTCCATAAAAGCATTCCTGCACTAAGCATTGCACCACTCTTTATAAATATCTTAAAGAAATCAATAAATCCATATTCAAGTCCCCCAGTAGCACCTGGTATAGGAACAAATGATCCTATTAAGAATGTAAATGAAGATGATACAAATGATTCTAAGTAATTAATTTTAGAATATCCAAATGAATAAAAAACAAATATTGGTATTACATATAAGAAACATAAACTAATTAAATTAAATATAAAACTTAATATAGTATTTTTCTTATTATTTTTCATAATAGCAGTGCTATTATAAAAATCTTCTAAATATTTATTAAATTTTTCTTCTTTTTGTTCTTTATTTTTTATAAATTTAAAATGAAATATAAATTTAAATATCTTAGAAAATAATTTAGTATTTAATTTCTTAGCTCTAGATATAAATATAATTATTCCCATGACTAATATATTAGCAAAATAACCAATTAATACTATTTTTTTAAGTAATAAAGTATCTGGTAATATCTTAAATATACCATTTAATATAATAGCTATAGTACTAGTAAAAATAAGTCCAAATTGATAAGTAATAAAGTTTTGCATTAATGCATTTAGTGAATCACTAACTTTAATTCCTTCTTTATTTAATAAATACATTTCAAATGGTTGTCCACCTGAACTAAACGGTGTTATTGCATTAAAAAACATAGCCATACACATTAGTTTAAAACAAGATGAGAATTTATAATTAGGATCTATTTCTTTTAAAAATCTATATTGTGATAAACTTTGAAATAATATATTAAGTATCATACAAAGTGCTGCTACTAATACCCATAAATAATTCATATTTTTAAAATAATTCATTGCACCATTAAAATCATCTTTTAAAGTAAAAAAGATGACAACAAATGCAACAATTACTAAAAGTATTATATTTAATCTGTACTTTTTCATATTATTCCTCAAATATACCTGGTAATTTATTTCCTTGTAAATATTCTAGAGAAGCTCCTCCTCCAGTAGATATAACAAAATTATTATCACTTAATAATTCATTACAAGCAGATACTGTATCTCCTCCGCCTATAACTACTAATTTATTATCTTTATTTAATGCTTCTAATATATTTTTAGTACCATAAGTATAACCACCTTCTGTAAATCCAAGTGATCCATTAAAGAATATAGTATTAGATTTATTTATTATTTCACTAAATCTTTCTACACTCTTAATACCTATATCATATCCTACTAATTCAGAAGTCATATTATCTATATCAATACATTTATCAAGTTCTATAAAATTATCACTAATTAAAATTATTTTATCTTTATAATTATTTAATAAGTTTTTACAATAATCTATATAATCTTCTTCTAAAAAAGATTTACCTATTTCTTTACCTTCTGCTTTTAAGAAAGTATATACCATTGCACCGCCAACTAATAGATAATCTACTTTAGTTATTAATTTATCTATTAATTTAATTTTATCTGATACTTTTTTACCACCCATAATAACAGTAAATGGTTTAGTAGGATTATCTAGTTTTTTTAGATTATTAACTTCTTCTTCAATTAAGAATCCATTACAAGATTCTAAGTATTTACTAATGCCTACATTAGATGCATTTTCTCTATGAGCAGTACCAAATGCATCATTAATAAATACATCTCCAAAAGATGAGAAGTATTTACTTAATTCTAAGTCACAATTACTTTCTTTTTTATCATCTAAATCAAAGAATCTAGTGTTTTCTAAAAGAACTATTTTATTATCATTAATAGCCTTATTTATATCTTCTTCCCATGTACAAAAATATACATTTTGACCTAGTAATCTACTTAATTCAGTTGATACTATTCTAAGACTATTTTTAGCCTTATCTTCAGGAGTTTTAATTCTTCCTAAATGAGACATTATAATTACTTTAGATGCTCTTTCTAAACAATAATTAATAGTTTTTAAACTCTTTACTATTCTTGTATTATCAAGTATTTTATTATCCTCTATTGGTACATTTAAATCACATCTTATCATTACTTTTTTGTTATCTATATTTAAATCTTTTAATGTCTTCATATTACTAACCTCTAAATATAATTATATCATATTTACAAAAGAAAAAAGCATGAAAATTCATGCTTTACTCATTAAATACTCTTAATGTTGGAAGACCTTCTTCATCAAGTTCAGTATTAAATGCATTATCTCCATTTATTATACTTAAAATACTTGGTGTTTCTTCAGTTGTATAAACACCTGCAGTATCATAATCTTCTTGAGTACAAGTTGTCCAGCTATTATTAGGACAATAATATGGTAGTTTAGCTGGATCTGTATTATATTTATTGTTAGTTGTTCCGTTAACTTTATGTGAATTTATCTCTCCAACATAAATATTGTGTTTATAAGTATCCCCATATGTATTAGTAAATTCTTCATCATATATAGAATGACCTAAAGGCGAATCATCAAGAGTTATTGTTCCAGCATTAAAGCTGTTTGTTACCTTTGACCAAAGTGATATACCAGCTATATAGAAGCTTCTAGATTCAGTATATGGTTGATTTATTGTTAAAGTAATATTTCCAGCATTTACAGAATTAGATGTATTAGCATAAGAAACTCCACTAATTCCAAATGGAATATTATTAACGCCATTATATGATGCAGTTATATTACCAAGATTATATGCATTTTGATCGCCAGAGCCAGTGCCATAACTACTTGAGCCATTAATTCCAGACACATACATTGTACTTGGATATGATCTCGCTTCTTGAACTATGTCTTCAACAAGTATATCTCCTGAATTATAAACATTTTTGATATCTCCTGCATTTGCTCCAATAATTCCACCAACAGACCATGGTTGATGTTTGAAATCCATATTTCCTCTGTTATAACTATTTTCTATGCTACAGCTAAATCCACAAATACCACCAATTTGATTTTGTTTACCAAATGTTGTTACAAGAATGTCTCCTGTATTATAAGAATTATTAACAAAAGTACTAGTAGATCTTTCTCCTTGTGCAATAAGTCCACCAGAATCAAATCCAGCAAATATTGTTAAATCTCCTGTGTTATATGATTTAGTTAATGTTCCTTTATAATATCCAACTAATCCACCAGTAAATGATGTGGATGTTATATCACCAGTATTATAGCAATTTTCAATTAAATTATCCGCAGATCTAGCTGCTTTACCAATTAATCCTCCTACATATATACCATATAAAGAGAAATGACCAGTGTTATAAGAATTAGTTAATGTTAATCTATCACTAGAGACATATCCAAAAATTCCACCTACTGTATCTTGTGGGTTTATTCCATTATTATCATAATGATCCATTCCCTCAAAGTTAATTCTTTCATCTTTAAAATCTATATTACCTGAATTATATAAATTATTACCAGTCAATTCAGATCCATAAGTCATACCTATTAATCCACCCATGATACCACCCCTGAAAGTAGCTCCTGTATTAGTGAAATTACCAGTATTATAACAGTTTTCTAAAGTGATTTTTGATGAATTCCATGCACCACCTATTCCACCAAATTGACTACCAATGTTTTCGTCAAAAGTGAAATTTCCTGTATTCCCAGAATTTGCAACTAATACATTTGGTGATCCATATAGATATCCTAATATTCCGCCAAATAATGAACTAGTTCCAGATGTATAATAGAAATTACCATTATTCTTTGTATTTTTAATTACTAAATTTGGAGTACTTGATGAAGGTATTCCTTCAGCATAATAAATAATACCTGATCCTGATTCAGAAAAATATAAATCTATATTATTTTCTACTCTATTAAGAGTAAATCCACCCTCTCTATTACCATTAAAATATGAAACTATTCCAGCAGAATAACCTTTTAGATTTCCTGCACCATATGTCTTAATATTATCTAATGTTAAGTTTTTATATCCATATCCTAATAATGCTCCTGTATATCCATAATTACCAGTAGTATTAATCATATATACATCTGATAATTCCATATTTTTGAATGTTGCATTAACTGCATATCCAAATAAACCTTTATAGTTACCATATTGATGTTGGCTTACACTATCATCTGTAATATATAAACCACTAATAATCTTATCGTCACCATCATATGTACCTGCAAAATATGGTGCTGGATCTAATCTGTAATCACCAGCAGATATCCATACATGAGCATTACTTAAATCTCCTGCTATTACTTGATCAAGCAAATGATCATTAAGTTTAATATTCTTAGTTTGTTTAATATATTGTCCTTCATATGTTGTTCCATTATTTACTGACTTAGCAAAACAAGATAATTGCTCTGCAGTTTTAACTTGGTATGGATCAGATTCAGTACCAGATCCTCCATCAAATATATTTGATGGTGTTAATTCTGCTACATCTAAATCACAATTACCATCCCATGTTTCTATTAAATCTATTTCTTCATTTACTGTTACTATTAATTCTTTTGATTTAGTTATTGGATTAACTATTGCACTAAGTAAATTATCTAAACCAAATACTCCTGCTAGTACTGTAAATGATAAACTAAGTGTTGCTACTCCAGTAATTGTAGCACCCACTATTTTTGATTTTTTAGTTTTTAATTTCTTAAATAATACTGCATATATACCAAGTCCTGATACAAAGAATAATAATGTTATTAATATTATATTATCTAATGTCTTTGGATTAGAAGGTATTGGTTTTGGTGTTGGTTTATCTGGGTCTACAGGTATAACCTTCTTTTCACATATTTTCTTTTCAGTATTATATATTTCATCATCTGCACATTCTACTGGTTTTTCTGGTTTAACACAGATACCAGCTTCATTTCTTTCCATTCCTTCTGGACATAAACACATACTTTCATCATCAGAAAGTATTTCTCCATCAGGACAACTTCCTTCATCATAAGTATATTTTATTTTTACTTCTGATGTAGTTTTACCGTTTTGTGCACCTTCTTTAACCTTAGCTTTAATTGTTACCATATTAAAGTCATGCCCGTTGATAGCAAGACCACCTGAAGGTAAATCAGATGAGTATTCAATCTTATCATTTCCTGGTTCAAATGCTATTTCTCTTAGAGTTCCTGCTCTATCCCCTGAATTTGTTATAGTGATTGAGAAATTTACTTCATCTCCTATATCTTGGAAATAAGCATCAACTGTTTTATTATCTAAATCTATGTTAGTTATTCTTCCGATTGTTCCATTATTTCCTGCATTTTCAATATTTTCTATATTCACATTAAATGTTAAAGCGCTAACATTTGTCATAAACATAAACATTAATAAAAATAATAATATTTTCTTCTTCATAGTATACCTCTCTATTATATATATAATTATATCACAAAAAAAGAAACTATTTAATAGTTTCTTTTTAATTATTCTACAATTACATTTACAGATATACTCTTATTATTTGAAGTAGTAATTATAATAGTTGTACTACCTCTTGATACTCCACTTATTAATCCTGATCCAGATACTGTTGCAATTCTTGAATCATTTGAAGAATATCTTAAAGTTTTATCTGTTGCATTTGATGGTAATACAGATGCATATATTTGTGTTGTTCCACCTAATGAAACATAGTATGTATCATCCGCATCAATTGATGATGGATAAACATTAATATTTGGATTTACATCTGTTCCTCCACCACCTGGTTGTGGTTGTGGTGTTGGATCTGGAGTTGGTGTTGGTTGTGGCGTTGGAGTTGGTGTAGGTGTTGGAGTTGGATCTGGAGTTGGTGTTGGTTGTGGTTTACAATCAACAACATCATATTTTCTTTCTACAGTCGCTTCATTTCCAGCTTTATCCTTAACCGAATATTTAATAGTATAAGTACCTATCTTACTTGTTTCATTATATCCTGTTATCTTAACACTATTTGTAATATCTCCATCTACGTCATCTCTTGCTGTATATCCATATACACCTTTTGTACTTACATCTACTTTATCATTTAAACATACTTTTTGATATGTATCATCATATAAGAATGTAATTATTGGAGGTGTAGTATCTTTATTTTCTGTATCATCTTTTACTACTACAACAACAGTTCTTTCTTTAGTAGCAGTATTACCTGCTTTATCACTAACTGTATATGTAACTTTATATGTACCTTCTTTAGATATATCAACAGTGCTTACAGTTTTAATCTTATCAGTAATATCACCATCTACATTATCTTTTGCGGTAGCACCTTTATCTTTATATTTTTTCCCTAAACTTGTTTTAACAGTTTCTGAACCAAATAATGTTATTACAGGTTTCTTTGTATCATTCTTTGTTTGAGGTGTTTGATCAGATTTAGGTTTATCTACAACCTTAGAACCATATCCTTCAGTTGTATAAATACTTTTACATTTTAGATATGTTTTGTTACCTGATTTTTCACTTATAACATAACCTTCACAATCTTTTGCTAATTCTTCAGTAACTAATCCACCCTTATTTATTATATCTTTGATATCAGTCTCAATATAGCTATTATCTTCTACTACAAGACTTTCTTGTGCTAAGTAGTTTTTAACAGCATTATTGAATTTAGGTTCTAGAGCTTGATATTTTTTTCTCATACTATTTCTATAAAGAAATATAGAACCTACTATTATTCCTATTACTACTAATATCGAGATTAAAACTATTATTTTAGTTTTAGTCCAAAACTTCGATACTTCCATTTATACCTCCTATTTTTCTAGATATTTTGGTTCATAATCAACTGTTGTATATGAATCACCACATTTAATATATGGTTCATATTCCACTTTAAAATTGCCTTCATCATTTTTAAAATTAGTAATTATTGTATACCCAACGCATTCATTAGTTATATCATCTTGTAGATAACCATTTTCTATTAGTGTATCCATTGTTATTATTCTATATCCATATTCTTCTATTTGATCTGCTTTTTTACCATAGTAATATACAGTTGCAGTTTTAAAATCTTTTTCTAATTTTTTATATCTAGCTAATTTCTTAGCACCACTACTTTTTACTGTTACTATTACAACTATTGCAATTGTTACTACAAGTACAAATAGAATTATATGTAATCTAGTTATATGTTTTTCTCTTTCTCTTAGTTTTTTGAATAAATCTAATTTCATAAATTTTCTCCAAGGTATTTTAATGTTCTAACAAGTTGAGATGTATAACTCATTTCATTATCATACCAAGATCCTACTTTAACTAATTGTTTTCCATTAACATCCATAACTTTTGTTAAAGTTGCATCAAATAATGAACCATAACTCATACCTATAATATCACTAGAAACTATTTCATCTTCATTATATCCTAATGATTCATTAGCATTTTCTTTGAATAATTTATTTATTTCTTCTACAGAAGTATTTTTATCAAGTTCACAAATTAATTCTACTAAAGAACCAGTTATAGTAGGAACTCTATTAGCAGATCCATCTAATTTACCTTTTAATTCAGGAAGTACTAAACCAATAGCTTTAGCAGCTCCTGTCGAATTAGGTACTATATTAGATGCAGCTGCTCTAGCTCTTCTAAGATCTCCACCTTTATGTGGTAAATCTAATAGATTTTGATCATTAGTATAAGCATGAGTAGTTATCATATAACCTATTTTTAATCCATAATTATCGTTTAATACTTTTGCTACTGGTGCTAAACAGTTAGTTGTACAACTTGCTCCACTAACAATAATATCATCTTTATTTAAATCCTTATGATTTACATTATATACAATAGTTTTAACATCTTCTTCAGAAGGAGCAGATATTAATACTTTCTTAGCACCAGCATTAATATGTTTCATAGCTTTTTCTCTTTTTCTAAATACTCCAGTACATTCAAGAACTACATCAACATTTAATTTACCCCATGGTAAATTTTCTGGATCCATTTCTTTATAGATTTTAATCTTTTTACCATCCACTATAATATTTTCTTCATCAAAAGAAACTTCTTTATCAAACATCTTTTGAGCTGAATCATATTTTAATAAATGAGCTAATGTCTTAGTATCAGTTAAATCATTAATTGCTACTACTTCTATTTCCTTTTCATTAATTATTTTTCTAAATGCTAATCTTCCTATTCTTCCAAATCCATTAATTGCTACTTTAATCATAATATCCTCCTACTTTTCAAAATAACTATTACCAACAAATTCTCTTAATATAGAATCTTTTGGTATAAAATCACTTGGTATTGGTAATACATTTTTTAATAAATTTAATAATCTTACAGCCTCTTTATAATTCTTATCATCTTCTTCTACCTTAAATAGAAGTGGTTCAACATATGTTTTTAATACACCAAGTTCATAGAATAAACTTGTATTAAATATAGCATCTGCTTCATCTTGAAAAGGAAATACATTAGATTCTTCTCCTTTTCTGACTCTTTGCCATGATTCAAGTGATGCAGATACACCATAACCTCTTGTTCTATTATCTCTTATTATTCTTCTTAGAATTCTAACATCTGTTGTTCTAATTCTATTATGATTATCAAGATTCATTGTTACAAGAGGAGATAAATATATTTTAAACTTATATTTCTTTGGTACTAATGATGTTAATTCATTATTTAAGGCATGTAATCCTTCAACAATTAATATTTCATTATTACCAAGTTCCATAGGTTCATCTATATATTCACTCTTACCTAATATAAAATTATATGTTGGAATCTTAACTTTTTCACCATTTAATAGTTTATTTAAATCTCTATTGAACTGGTCTAATTTAATGGCATTTATACTTTCATAATCAAGATTACCTTCTTCATCTAATGGAGTTTTATCTCTATCTACAAAATAATCATCTATAGATATAGTTTTAGGATTTAATCCACATCCTCTTAGTAATAATTGTAATTTCTTACTAAATGTAGTTTTACCACTTGATGAAGGTCCAGAGATTAAAACTATTTTTATATTTTTATCAAAATATATTTTTTTAGTTAAATCATATAAACCTTGATTTTGATAACTTTCTGCTAGTAATATGTAATCACTAATATTTCCTTCACTTATGATCTTATTTAAATCGCATACTGAGTTAATACCTAGTGAATTACACCAATCACTATATGCTTTGAATGTATCAAATAGTTTTTCATGATGTTTATATACTAATTTATTAGTATATATATTTGGATAAGTTACTACAAAACTATTTCTGTCTATTAATGTTAATTTAAAATCATCAATATAATTAGTAGAAACTGGTAAATTATTAAAGAAATAATCATAAGTACTATTTAATTTATACAAATTAACATTAGTATTAGTATTATATTTTAATAATTCACTCTTATCTAATTCTCCTAGTTTCTCATAATAACCAATAGCTTCTTTTCTATTAATAAGTAATTTATCAATAGGATAATTAGCTTCACATATTTCTTTTACTTTATTCTTTATAGTATCTAAGTCATCTGAAGAAATAAGTTTTTCAGTCTTTATGAATATACCAGTATCTAAAGAATATTTAACAGTAATTCTAGAGTTTAATACTTCTTTAAATGCTATTGATAAAATAAATAATAATCCTGATTCATATACTTTGTTTCCTATACTAGATGTTCTATCATAGAATACTACTTCAGAATTATTAAAAACATTATAACTAAGATCACATATAGCACCATCGACCATGCCTACTATAATTTTTTCTTTAAATTCACTTTGGAAATCTTTAGATATATCTAAAAGAGAAGTCCCTTTTGGATATGTATATTTGTTTCCATTAATTTTAACATTAATACTAAGCATGTTCACACCTTCTTTATTCTCTATATAATTTTAACATAATTTTATATATTTTGTCACTATATTTTATAAATAAAAAAAGACTATTCTAGTCTTCTCTTCTTAAACCAAATATTAATCCTTTTCCTTTACTGGATTCTGCATAAATAGCATGCTTAGAAGGATCTATTACATATAGTTTTGTATCTCCTCCAAGTATTTTAACTGTATCAAATACTTGTTTATAAAATGCATGGGAATGTGTACTTTCTTTACTAAAAACTGAAACTCTAGCAGCTCTTTGTTGTTTTATTAATTCTCCGTTTTTTTCATCATCTAGGCTTATTACTTCTACTTCATCAAATCGATCTTTATCTAGTGAATTTATATAATCAATTATCCTAGCACTATAATCATGTGAATCATGAAATCTATCAAGTGCATATGGAGAAGTTGCACTTTCTTTATTTACTAATAAACCTATTTTTACTATATCATTAACTACTTCATCACTATTTAGAATTAATCCTCCAGATATTCTATCACTAACAAATACTTGATCAGTATTACCTTCATAATATTCTACATATCCTTGCCCAAAATAACCAGTATATTCTTCTAAAGCATTATGTGCAACTGATAGATAGTATTCACTATCTTTACTATCATTAAATCTATCAAAATTAACTCCATCGCAGTCTGAAACGTAATCTCTAATTGTTGTATATTCTCTAATACTTCCCATGATTCCTCCTATTCGTTATTTTCACTTTCTTGTGGTTTATTTTCAAATACTAATTTAATTTCTCTTTTAGGACCTTTTAGTACTCCTTTAGCAGTTTCTGCTAATATATCTTCATAGTCTACATCTACTAAACTCATCATACTATCTACTACATAAATAGAATCTTTTTCCGATTTAGCAATTAGAAAATATGCACCATTATAAGACACTATATATTTATCTTTTCTAGTTTTACCATGGTCATGCATATAAGATTCAATAATATCATAAAATAAACTTATCTTCCCTATATTCTTTTTATCTTCTTCATTGCCTTTAATTGGTTGTCCGTTTTCTAATATCTTTTTCTCACCTACATAATTTGATAACCAATTAATATAATCTGGTTTTAATCTCATGTTAAACATTTCATCTTGTGCATATTCTTCTGAAAAAACAGCACTATTTACTATTCTGTCATATTCTTTTTGTAAATCTTTAAATTTTTCAAATAGAACTCTATCTCTTTCTTCACCTTTATCAGCGTCTAAAAGTAATCTTGCTATTTCAGATATTTTATCTTCATTACCCTTCATTGAATTTTCAATATCTTTTTTTACATCTTCATCAAAATCTGCAAATGCTTCACTTACTCTTTTTACAAAATCAGGGTCATCATTTGTTTTAAATAATTCTCTTGATATTGTTTCGCTCATCAAATCTTCATATCTAAATTGTGCATCCTTATCAGAATTTAAGGATAATGTATATACTAGCCCTCTAGATTCACTAATAGTAAAACTCGAATCTTTAAGTTTTACAGTGTGGCTCTTTACACCTTCAGATGGATAAATATTATCTAAATCATGTTGGTAAGCATAGCTATGAACTAGTCCATAGAATATAAATAAATCTCCAATATTTTTCTTATCTTCTTCTGGAATATTTTCAGGGATATTATCACTACTAACCGTACCATATTTTTTAGCAGTTCTTGATACCCATTCAATATAATATGGCTCTGTCGCCATATTAAATTGTTTATCATAGCATTCTCCAATATCATCCTTTACTTTTTCTACTATTTTTTGTTCTGCTTCTATGGCATCTATCTCATGTAGTCTTCTTAATTCTTCAGTTGAAACTGGAACTGTTTTTTTAACCTCTCCTAAATTTTTCTTATCCATATCTTCTATATGTAAACTCATACAAACCTCCTATAATACATACTATTTTTTTCTTCTATTATTAAACATGAATATTAATCTTAATATTTGTAATACACTATTAAATAAACCTGCAACATAAGTAAATGCTGCTGCTTTAAGCATAGATTTAACTCCTCTTGATTCAGATGAATCAATAAGACCTAATCTAAGTAATTCTTTATTAGCTCTTCTACTTGCATTAAATTCACAAGGTAATGTTACTAATTGGAATAATAATGAAAGTGAAAGTAATATAATTCCTATAACGAATAATCCTGTTACTGATGCAATTACACCAATAGCCATAATTATATAACCCACAGTATTACCAAAGTTAACTACTTTAACTAATTTATTTCTTACTTTAATTGGATTATATCCAACTTTATATTGAATAACATGTCCACATTCATGTGCTGCTACTGAAAGCGATGCAATTGATGTTCCCAAATATATATCATCAGATAAACTAACAGTTCTATTACTATTATTAAAATTATCTGTTAATGTTCCTCCAATACTAACTACTCTAACATCATTTATATCATTAGCTTTTAATATAGCTTCTGCTACGTCTTTACCGGTTAATCCTTGATTAGAATCTACCTTTTTCCATCTAGCATATACTACTCTAAGTATTACTTGAGCAAGTGTTACTACTAAGAAAGCTACTATTACACATCCATAAGCCCATAATCCATCATAATAACTTAATTCCATATAACTATAGTTCCTTCTCTAGTATCTTTAATAGAAGCTCCTAAAGATTCTATTTCTTGTCTAACACTATCTGCTTTTTCATAATCTTTTTCTTGTTTATATTTATTTCTAAGTTCTAATAATTCATTTACTTTATTTTTTAATTCTTCTGATACTTCTATTTTTTTAATTAAATCTAAGCTTAATACTTTATCAAATGATTCAACTAATTTAAGTTTAGTACTATTAGATATGTCTGATTTTAATACATCATATAATACGGTTAATGCATTTGATGTATTTAAATCATTAGATAATGCTTCTTTAAATAAATCATTATATTTATTAAAATCTTCTTCAGAATAATTAGAATCATCTACTATATTATTAATTCTATCTCTTAATTTAGTTAATGTATCTTCTGCTTGTTTTAAAGCATCATAACTAAATATTAATTGTTTTTTATAATGAGAATTTAAGCACATAAATCTAAATGCTAAAGGATCATATCCTTCTTCTTTTAAAGTTGATACTGTAAGTATTGCACCCTTACTTTTACTCATCTTACCTGTTTCATCAAGTAAGTGTTCATTATGAAACCAATAATGGCACCATGGATGCCCTAAATATCCTTCAGATTGTGCTATTTCATTAGTATGATGTGGGAATATATTATCTACTCCTCCACCATGTATATCAAGGTATTCTCCAAGATATTTAATAGATATTCCAGTACATTCAATATGCCATCCTGGATATCCTCTACCCCATGGAGAATCCCATTGTAATTCTTGATTTTCAAATTTAGAAGATGTAAACCATAATACAAAGTCATTTTGATTTCTTTTATTAGAATCTTCTTCAACGCCTTCTCTTACACCTACTACCATTTCATCTTCTTTATGATTAGTAAGTACATAATAATCATTTAGTTTAGTTGTATCAAAATATACATTTCCACCAGATATATATGCATAATCTTTTTCTAACAATTTAGTTATTATTTCTATATAATCGTCTATATGTGCTGTTGCAGGACTAACTATTTCTGGTACTCTATTATTAACTAATTTAAAATCTTTAAAGAATTCTTCTGTATAAAATTTAGCTATTTCCATCGCAGATTTATTTTCTCTTCTCATAGCTTTAATCATTTTATCTTCACCAGAATCAGAGTCACTTGTTAAATGCCCTACATCTGTTATATTCATACATCTAGTAACTTCATATCCTAGATATCTTAAAGTTTTATCTAATATATCATGACCAATATAATTTCTAATATTACCAATATGTGCATAACTATATACAGTAGGACCACAAGTATATAATTTAACTTTGCCTTCTTCTCTTGGAATAAATTCCTCTACTGTTCTAGTTAATGTATTATATAGTTTCATATTTATCACCTAATAAAATTATAACATAAAAAAAGACTATAAAATAGTCTTTTTAATTGTTAAATATTTTTAAAGTTGGAAGAGTATCTCCCTCTTTAATTTCAAATGCATCATCACCATTAATTATACTTAATATATCTGGTGTATCTTCATTTACATAAATACCTACTGCATCAGCAGCTTCATCTGTACATTGTGGCCTAATTCCATAGCATCCGATAGAATGTGCAGTTGGATCTGTATTCCACTTATTGCCAGTTCCTGCATTATAGCTTTCTGTTATTTGACCAATTCTTATCAAATGTGGAAGACCATCCTCACTAATTGGTGTATCTAATGCAGAATCATCTATTTCTATTTTACCTGCATTAAAGCTGTTACTTGCTCCATTATATGCAATACCATTCATTTGGATCAAATGATAAATTATAAGTGGTTCAGTTACTACTAATTTTAGATTTCCTGTGTTAACACAGTTATTTGCAGATGCATATGTTGCAATTCCATCAACGTGTGGATTTGGTTCATAACCATTAGGTTGAGATACTAAATTGTATGTTATATCTCCTAAATTGTAACCATTTGTTACAGTTCCACCTGATGGAGATATACCTGCAACATAACCAGAGTTCCCATATCTAAATTGATTTGTATAAGTTATGCTTCCTGCATTATATACATTTGTTACAGATCCCATATTATATCCAGTAATACCACCGATATCCACTGGAGAACTCTTTGCTGTAATATTTCCTGTATTATAACAGTTTCTTACTGTGTTACAGTAGTTAGCGCAAATACCACCTACCATACCACCAGAGTTATAATCTGTAACGTTATCAATACCATTAATTAAATTTCCTGTATTATATGAGTATGATACATTTGTTGCTGAATAACCAACTATCCCACCTGCCATTGGTCCAACACCTGCTGTAATTGTTCCTGTATTATATGTTTTAGTTATATCCATATGTTCACCATAGCTGAAGATGCCTCCAACATATCCATATCCCTGTAAATCTCCTTCATTATAGCAGTTTTCAATTGTACCCTGTGCTTTAGCAACTATACCAGCCATATATGAAATATTTCCTGCTAAATCACCTGTATTAAAGCAATTTGTTATTGTAGAATTATCTGAATAAATTTCTCCTACAATACCTCCAAAGTACGAATTTGAATCTCTACTAACTAAGTCTATTGTTGGAATATAGTCTCCTGAGTTATAACTATTATCTATAGTTACATCGCCATTTGCCCATATTGAACCATATAGCATACCACATGATCCACACCATTCAAGAGATTCATTATCTCCTGTGTTATATGAATCAGTTAAGCTTGCTGTTGTAACCACACCTTGTCCCATTATTCCGCCAACGTTTCCACCACGGTGTATTCCATCACCAGTTATTTTTCCTGTATTTACATTGTTCTCTGCAACAAGTGCTCCTTTTGCATTAACATATCCAAATAATCCTCCTGCTATAGAAGGGGTTGAAGTATATGTTATATTTCCATTGTTAGTATTATTTCTAAATATTGTTGTTGGTTCATTAGAATTTAAGTTATAACCCATTCTATGAATAATACCTGAGCATGATCCTTCACAAGTTAAATTTATATTATTTGTTGTATTTTCAATTATTACTATTCCTACATCATTACCTTCTTGGTTTGATACTACACCAGCACCATCCCATCCATGAGCAATTAATGTTCCGTATGTAGTAATCTTGTCTAATGTAAGATTTCCATCAGCGAATCCTAAAAGTGCTCCTGTATTTCCACCAACATCTACATATACGTCTGATAAAATCATATTTTTAAATGTTGCGTTTGTTGCATGACCAAATAAACCTTTAAATCCGTATTCATTAGGTAAAACGCTATTTGTCATATATAACCCACTGATTTTATTATTATCCCCATCATATTGACCTGCAAATGTTCTTATAACGTTTTCACCTAGATTATCATCATAATATCTATGTCCTGCAGGTATCCATAAATTAGCACCACTTAAATCTCCTGATGCTGCTTGACCATTTAAGTCATCATTTAACTTAATGCTCTTAATTTGCTTGATATATTGTCCTTCATAAGTTGTTCCTTCATTAATAGATTTTGCAAAACATGCTAATTGATTTGCAGTTTTGATTTTGTATGGATCAGATTCTGTTCCAGATCCACCATCAAATACATTGTCTGGTGTAAGAGCCCCTGTTACATCACAGTCTCCATCCCATGTTTCTATTAAATCTATTTCTTCATTTACTGTTACTATTAATTCTTTTGATTTAGTTATTGGATTAATAATTGCTCCTAATAAATTATCTAAACCAAATACTCCTGCAAGTACTGTGAAAGATAATGTTAAAGCTGTAACTCCAGTTATTATACCTGCAGTTACTTTTTGTTTTTTAGTTTTTAATTTCTTAAATAATACTGCATAAATACCTAATCCTGATACAAAGAATAATAATGTTATTAATATAATATTATCTAATGTCTTTGGATTACTTGGTGTAACTGGTACTACTTTCTTTTCACATATCTTTTTAGTTTCGTTATAGATTTCGTCATCTTTACATTCTACTGGTTTTTCTGGCTTTACGCATATGCCAGCTTCATTTCTTTCCATTCCTTCTGGACATAAACACATACTTTCATCATCTGATAGTATTTCTCCATCTGGACATGATCCTTCATCATAAGTATATTTAATCTTTACTTCTGATGTAGTTCTACCATTTTGAGCTCCTGGTTTAACTTTAGCTTTAACAATAACTTTATTTGTATCATTACCATTAATAGCTAATCCTCCATCTGGTAAGTTTGAAGTATATTCCATATTTTGATTAGCAGGTTCAAAAGTTATTTCTCTTAGAGTTCCTGCTCTATCACCACTATTTGTTATAGTGATTGAAAAATTAACTTCATCCCCTATATCTTGGAATAATGCATCAACTTCTTTATTTGAAACATCAATATTTGTTATTTCTCCTAATGTTCCATTTCCTTCATCTTCAATATTTGTTACATCTACATTAAATGTTAATGCGCTAACATTTGTCATAAATGCAAACATTAATATAAATAGTAATATTTTCTTCTTCATATGTTTCTCCTATTATTTTAATTATAACATATAAAAAGAAACTAATAAATAGTTTCTTTTTTTACTTTACTGATTAAATGCTTTTAATGTTGGAAGTCCATCTTCATCTAATTCATCATTAAATGCTCCATCACCATTTATTATACTTAATATATCTGGTGCTTCTTCCGTTGTATATGTACCTGCTGCTTCATTTATTTCTAAAGTACAACTTGTCCAACCATCGACACCATAACATCCAAGCGCTTTTCCATTAGAATTTGTATTGAATTTATTATTTGAATTTCCATTTCTTCCATTACCAGTTATTTCACCAAGTATTATTTGATGCTTATTTCCATTAAATTCTTCATCATATATTGAATGACCTAATGCTGAATCATCAATCGAAACTTCTCCTGCATTAAATCCATTAACTGAACCCCCCATAGAAGAAATACCACCTAGATATAAATACTTATTTGTTGTATAAGGTTTATCTATTTTTATAGTAGCTTTTCCTGTATTAACTGCATTAGTAACTGTACCATAAGTAGATATACCTGCAACTCTAGGATTATCTGCTCCTGTATTGTTTTGATGAATTGTTATGTCTCCTACATTATATACATTAGATATTGAGAAACTTGATCCTCCATTAGCAATACCAAACATATCTGCATAATCTGTTCTAGCTCCACTTGGTTTTGGTTGATCTAAATATGTTATGTTTCCGGAATTATAGACATTTTCAATAACTGTTCCTCTGAAATGACTTAAAGCTTGAATTCCTCCTATTTGTAAACCACTATAATATGAAGTTATATTTCCTCTATTATAACTGTTTTTGATTTCATAACAGTCTTGAGGACATAAACCAGCTATTTGGTTACCTCCTTCAGCAGTATTTATAATTTCTCCTTCATTATACGAATTATAAATTTTGGTTTCACCCCAACCAACAATTCCACCTGCTCTAGCTCTTTCAAAATTAGTAATTGTTCCTTTATTATATGATTTATTAACTGTACCTTTGAAGTATCCTACTAAGCCTCCAGTATAGGCAGCACCAACAATTTCACCTAAGTTGTAGCAATTTTCCATTAATATTGATTCTCCAGTTCGATTACCGGCATATCCAACTAATCCTGCCCCATAAGCTAGTCTACCAGAAATTTTACCTGTATTATATGAATTCTTTATTGTAAATGAATTGTTAGTAGCAGCGTATCCAAATAATCCACCTACATATGATTGACTGCTACCATTTGGTATTACTCCTCCTTCAGGATAAGCATTTACATATAATAAATCTCCAGAATTATATACATTTTCGGCATATAAATCTGAGCATCCACTTAATGTTCCAATAATACCTCCAGATTGTGATATTTCATTCATTCCAGACCAATCACCACTATTGCTTGAATTAGTTATAGTAATTTTTCCTCCTGATGCTCCTACTATTCCACCTATTTGTGATCCATTTCTAGTAGAATCAAATGTAAAGTTACCCTTATTATGACAATTATCTATTTTTAAATTAGGTGATGCAGATAAGTAACCTACTATTCCACCAGCTATCGATGGTGCAAAAGTAATATTACCGTTATTAACAACATTTTCAAATATCATATTTGGTTCTTCTGTTGTTTTTAATCCACCAACATAATGGATAATACCTGATACACTTGCATCAGAAATAATATCAATATTATTAGTTGTATTAGTAACTTTAAATAAAGCATTATCATCATTGTTTCCTTCAAAACGGGCTACTATTCCAGAAGAATAACCTCCTAAATTAGCTGAACCAAATGTATTAATATTATCAAGAATTAATGTTGTTGAACCACATCCAAGTAATGATGCTGTATTATAAGTTGAATTTAAATAAACATCAGATAATACCATATTCTTAAATGTAGCATTAGTAGCATATCCAAACATACCTTTTTGATAATTTGGTGCACTATTATCTGTTATATATAATCCACTAATTATATGGTTATCTCCATCATATGTACCAGCAAATGCTTTTATAATACTAGTACTAGTACTACTATCATAATCACGATATCCTGCAGATATCCATAAATTAGCATTACTTAAATCTCCAGATACTACTTGATCATTAAGATTATCATTTAATTTAATATTCTTTATTTGTTTTATAAACTTACCTTCGTAAGTTTCACCTTCATTTACTGATTTAGCAAAACATGCAAGTTGATTCGCAGTCTTTATTTGATATGGATCACTTTCAGTACCTGATCCACCTTGGAAAATATTATCTGGTGTCAATGCTCCAGTTACATCACAGTCTCCATCCCATGTTTCTATTAAGTCTATTTCTTCATTTACTGTTACTACTAGTTCTTTGCTCTTAGTTATAGGATTAACTATTGCACTTAGTAAATTATCAAGACCAAATACTCCTGCAAGTACTGTGAATGATAAACTAAGTGTTGCTACTCCAGTTATTACACCTGCAGTTACTTTTTGTTTTTTAGTTTTTAATTTCTTAAATAATACTGCATATATACCTAATCCACTTACAAAGAATAATAATGTTATTAATATTATATTATCTAATGTCTTCGGATTAGAAGGTGTTGGTTTTGGAGGAACTGGTACTACCTTCTTTTCACATATTTTCTTTTCAGAATTATATATTTCATCATCGTTACAAACTACTGGTGTTTCTGGTTTTACACAGATACCTTCTTCATTTCTTTCTAATCCTTCAGGGCATAAACACATACTTTCATCTTCTGATAGTATTTCTCCATCAGGGCAACTACCTTCATCATAAGTATATTTAATCTTTACTTCTGATGTAGTCTTACCATTTTGAGCTCCTGGTTTAACTTTAGCTTTAACAATAACTTTATTTGTATCATTTCCATTGATAGCAAGTCCTCCATCTGGTAAATTAGATGAATATTCAATCTTATCGTTTTCTGATTCAAAATCTATACTTCTTAAAGTTCCTGCTCTATCGCCTGAATTAGTTACAGTTATAGAAAAGTTTACTTCATCTCCTATATCTTGGAATAATGCATCAACTTCCTTATTAGTAACATCAATATTTGTTATTTCTCCAATAGTTCCATTGTTTCCTTCATTTTCAATATTTGTTACGTCTATATTAAATGTTAAGGCATTAACATTTGTTATAAACATAAACATCATTATTATTAATAATATTTTCTTCTTCATATTATTCTCTCCCTATTATTTAAATTATAACATATAAAAAGAAACTATTAAATAGTTTCTTTTTTTACTTTACTGATTAAATACTTTTAATGTTGGTAATTCTTCACCTTGTTTAATTTCAAATGCATTATTAACATTAATTATATCTAATACATTTGGAGCTTGTGAAGCATTTATCTTAGTTCCATAATTAGCATCTAATGCACGATATGCAGTATTTGTTCTAGATAATCCCATTGCATACCCATCTTGTGTATAATATGCTCCTGGTGTTACACCAGTTGCATCATAATCAGTAGTAATTTGTCTTGAATATACATTACCATAATTTATATCATCAGAATAAGTATATCCGTCTGCAATGCTTATAGTTCCTATATTATACACATTTGTTTGAGATGGATGAGGTCCTAAACTAGCAAATGCTCCTCCAACATTAAGATTTGTAACTGTTGAAACGTATGGTATTGTAATATTTCCTGCATTAACTAAATTAGATGTAGTACCATGACTTAAAGTATTAATTCCAGCTGCAGTTAATGAAGTTAATCTTGTGTTGTTTTCAGTTTCAAACGTAATATCGCCATAATTATAATAATTGTTAAAGAATGGTCCACTCATTCCTCCACCAGATAATCCAATTGATGTCGCATAATTATCTTTTACATAGATATCACCAGCATTATAGTTTCCACCATAGAAAGACATTCCACCAGTAGTTCCACCTGCTGCTGATAGTGTATCAAATGCATTATCATGAACATTGATATTTCCTTTATTATAAGAATCTGTTATACCTCTACCGCCACCAGTTGCTAAATTAGCAACTTCCAAAGTTGTTCCACTATTACCATATACTTCTATACTTTTTTCAGAGTATGATCTAGTAGCACCAGCACCATCACCAGTTAAATTACCTACTTCTAAGCCTGCTCTAAAATCATTATCATGTACTTTTATTTCACCAGTTATATATGTATTTTCCATATATCCGCCAAATGATGTTCCACCTGCTATGAATGACCTACTTGGTGCCCAATCGCTCATTTGTATTCCTAATGCTGAGTTTTTAACTTCTATAGTTCCAGAACTTGATGAATCATATGCTGAAGAACCATTTAGTGCTACTCCACCAACTACGATTTGTTCTCCAGTGAAATTATCAATAATCATATCGCCTTCACTTACTACATTTCTATTAGTAGATCCATCTGTACCTATCATCATAAAAGATCCATATTTTGCATTAATATTTGAAATATACATATTACCTGTATTCTCTGTATTAATTATTTTTGAACAACCACTATTTTGTGTCATATTTACAGATAAGCTACCAGTAACATTTATGTTTTCAACATAGATATCTCCTGAGTTATATGAATTTTGATTTCTTGAAACAAATTCTTTACCCATGATAGTTTGATAATTTGCTAAATAAGGTCTATTTGCTAAATCTGCATCATCCATCATAGGAGATCCACTCATGTTAAGTGCCGCAACATAAATACTACTAACTGTAGTTGTATTATCATGTACATAAATTTTTCCAGTATTACCACAATTATAAGAATTTCCTCCACCATAGACAATTCCCGCAGTATTAGATGAATTAGTTTCTATATCTCCATAGTTATTACAATCTATTGCTGCTCCACTTGAACTAATTCCTATATATCCATTTGGGCTAGAAACCGTTCCATTGATAGTTCTACCTATTATGTTTCCATAATTGTCTGAGCTCATTACAATTGTATTTGATCTACCAATTCCACTTACGTATGCTTCTCCTACTATTTCTCCATGGTTTTCAGAATCTATTACATAACTGTTATATCCACATATACCTGCAACATCATGTACTGCTGTTATTGTTCCATAGTTTTTACCATTGATTATGATAACGTTTGTATATGCTATACCCATTGCATTAGCTTCAGTAGAAGTAACATCTGCATAGTTCTCAGAATTAGTTATTCTAGTAGAATCTGCAATCGCTGTTAATGGGGCAGCAGTTGATATAATACCTGCATTATTGTTTTCCCCAATTACTTTACCATATGTTTTAACATTATCTATAGTTGATCCAACAGGATCATCATCGTTTATAGAAGCAAAACCAACTAAGATTGCCATAAATTTTTTACCACTTACGTAGTTATCACTTAATGTTAAATTCTTAATTGTTGCGCCTTCAATTACACTAAATAATCCTACATATTCAGCAGTTGAATCATTAATATAAATACCACTAATTGTTTTATTATCTCCATCATATGATCCTTTGAATTCATTAACAACTACATATATTCCATTTGCATTATCCCATATAACTGTTCCAATTGGTGTCCATGTATTTAAATTATTTGTTGTTCCCGCTTCAACGTTTTCTAATACTTTATCATTTAATTTAATATTTTTAGTTTGCTTTATAAACTTACCTTCATAAGCATTTCCTTCGTTAACTGATTTTGCAAAACAACTTAATTGTTCTGCTGTTTTAATTTGATATGGATCAGATTCAGTACCAGATCCACCTTGGAAGATTTTATCTGGAGTAAGTTCATTATCTGCTAAATCACATGTCCCATCCCATGTTTCTATTAAATCTATTTTTTCTTTTACTGTTACTACTAATTCTTTTGATTTAGTTATAGGATTAACTATTGCTGCGATTAATTTATCTAAACCAAATACTCCTGCTAGTACTGTGAATGATAAACTAAGTGTTAATACCCCAGTTATTACTCCTACAGTTATTCTTTTTTTCTTTGTTTTTAATCTTCTAAACATTACTGCATATATACCTAATCCTGATACAAAGAATAATAAAGTTATTAATATAATATTATCTAATGTTTTTGGATTAGAAGGATTTACTGGTACTACCTTCTTTTCACAGATTTTCTTTTCAGAATTATATATTTCATCATCTGCACATTTTATTTCTTTTTCTGGTTTTACACAAACACCAGTTTCATTTCTTTCCATTCCTTCAGGGCATAAACACATACTTTCATCTTCAGAAAGTATTTCTCCATCAGGGCATGATCCTTCATCATAAGAATATTTTATTTTTACTTCCGAAATATTTCTACCATTTTGTGCACCTTCTTTAACTTTTGCAGTTATAATCACTACATTAGTATCATTACCATTGATAGCAAGCCCTCCATCAGGCAAATCAGAAGTATATTCAATACTACTATTTCCAGGTGATGCAATTATTTCTCTTAAAGTTCCTGCTCTATCACCTGTATTTGTTATAGTGATTGCGAAACTAACTTCATCTCCTATATCTTGAAAGAATGCTTCTATTTCTCTATTTTCTTGGTTAATATTTGTTATTTGACCAATTGTTCCATTGTTTCCTTTGTCTTCAATGTTTGTTATGTCTACATCAAATGTTAGTGCACTTACATTTGTCATAAACATAAACATTAATAAAAATAATAATATTTTCTTCTTCATATTATATGTCTCCTATTATAAATAATTATAGCACAAAAAAAGAAACTAGTCACTAGTTTCTTTTTTTAATCTATCATATTCATCTTTATAACCCATTATTACATCTTTATTAAATGGAAATTCTCTATTATTAAATCTTTTTATTAATTCTTTTAGTTTATAAGTAATAATATCTTGTAAATCTTTAGGATATTTCATTTTTTCTTTATGATAATCATATTCTTTTTTATCTAATATTTTATATGTATTATCAGGATATACTCTTAAATCTAAATCATAATCAATAAATTTTATTATATTATCTTCAATTATTACTGGAGATGCAATATTGCAATAATAGAAAATTCCTTTTTTCTTTATTTGAGCTACTATGTTATACCAGTTATTTTTAAAATAAACTAATATAGCAGTTTCTTTAGTATTCCAACTTTTACCAAATAATTTTGTTACTCTTGTATTTTTATTTCCAAAGACATAATAATCATCAGTTTCCTCAAGCAATATAGCTTCATCCCATACTTTGTATAGTTTTCCACTATGTTTATACCCATGGATATTAAATAACTCTCCTTTTTTCATAATATATCCTCATTCCTTCTATATATTATACACATTTTACAAAAGAAGAAAAGAACTTTATTTCAAAAGTTCTATTGCTTTTTGTAATTGTGCATCATTTTCATCTATCGGATTATTAAAGTATTCTTCTCCTAAATCTACTTCATAATCAGGTTTTACTCCTACATCATTGATGCTATTACCTTTACTTGTTAACCATTCCTCAGTAGTGAATTTAAACATAGTTTTGTTAGATAATGGTCTCATTTCTTGAACAGTACCTTTTCCATAAGTAGTTTTACCTACTAATATAGCACCATATTGTTCTTGTAAAGCAGAACACATTATTTCTGATGCAGATGCTGAATTTTCATCTATTAATATTACTACTTTATAATTTAATTTATTATCATTTAAAGAATAAGCTTTTTCTATATTATTTCTATTTTTTATTTGATATATAGGAGTTTTTCTATCAACAAATCTACTAATAATATTAGTAACTGTAGATAAGTATCCTCCTCCATTACCTCTTAAATCTATTATAAGAGAATTAATTCCTTCATTTTCTAATCCATATAAAGCTTCAGTAAATTGATCATCTGTTAATGAACTAAATGTATTTATTTCAATATATCCTATATTATTATCTAATTTTTCTGAATATACTGAATCTATTTCTACTACTGATTTTTCCACTTCAATAGTTTTTTCTTCTTCTCCTCTTTTTATTACTATAGTAGCCTTACTAGATTCAGAACTTCTAAGTATTGTAGATACTTCAGTAGGTGTTTTACCCTTCATTGATTCACCATCTATGCTTACAAATTTATCTCCTATTTGTAACCCTGCTTTTTCTGCAGGAGATTTTCTAAATACTCTACTTATAGTTACATACTCATCATCTGTTTGATATATTTGTGCTCCTATACCATAATATGATCCACTTAAGTCTGTTAAGAAATCATTTGTTTGTTCTTTATTAAAAAACATAGTATGTTTATCTTCAGTAGCAAGCATAATACCATTAATCATACCATCGATTAATTTAGAATCATCTATATCTTTATAATATTCATTTTTAATAGTTTCATATGCTTCAAATACAGGTTCAAACTTACTATCATAACCAGTTTTAATTATAGTTTTATTGTTTCCAAGTAATAAATATACAGTAGATGCTCCTATTAAAACTCCTAATAAACTGAATAATATATATCTTGCAATATTCTTCATATCTTTATCACCTTCTTAAATTTTACCACAAAAAAAACTATTATAAAATAGTTTTTATTTTTTAAACACATTCTTTACTTCTTCAAATCCTTCATTATATTCAGATACTGATTTTGAACTAATCTTTATTAATGATGGAGATATAATTCTTAAATCATTAATACTTTCAGGATTCTTATTACTATCTTCAGTAACTATATAATTAGAATTAAACTTCTTAGAACTATCTACTTTATATACTGCTAATGAACCAGATTTACTAGTATATAAACTTAAGAATTGTTCTATATCATGTACTTTATCATTTGGATCATATACAAGTACATAATATTCTTCTTCTTTTTGATCAAATATTTGACTTGCTAATATAGTCTTTTTATCAGTTGATACTTCATTAGTTTCATCTTTTTTAGTATCTCCAAATTTAATAGATTTAGTTATAAATATTCCTACGAACAAATATAATAATACTAATGCAAGTAATACCATTCCTATAGTTATAATAAATCTACTTATTATACTTTTTTCTTCTTCATCATTATAATTTCTTTTTTGTTTTTTTATTTCTTTTAATGCTTGTTTTCTATCCATTCTAATCACCTTTTTCATTATATCATAAAAAAAGATTCTATTGTATAGTTTATTATAATTTTAAACTTCTAATATAACCTTTACCTCTTTTAGATTCAATATATAAATATCCTAATTTCTTAGTATGTGGATCATCACCTATTAAACACGTAGTAATATCTCCAAGTAAAGTTCCGGCATATCCTAAATGTTCTAAATTAAAAGCATGATTTATCATGTAATCCTTACTATTTATAACATATGCTGTTTGAGTCTTATGAAGTGTTATTACATAGCCTTCTTCTTGAGCTTCTCTATAATTATGAAGTTGATGTTCTTGAAAATCAAAGAATCCAGCATTTCTTTTAGGATAATTAACCTTATATCCCCCTATATCCACTTTATCAATATATTCTATTAAAGGTCTAGTTGATAAAATCGATTTCTTTGTTTTATTATTATATTCATTTATTAAAGGTTCTATATATTCAGAATGTATTAAATATAGAGAACCACTTACTAATACATAAACATTATCAGCATCAGCATGGGATATTTTAATACTTGGATATTCATTCAAAATCATTTTAGCAAAGTTACTATGTTCTCTTCTTTTTATTTTAATCTCTGTTGCCATTATCCACCATACCTAATACTCTATTTTATATAAATATAATCCTTCTGGATTAGCAGTTCTAATTTTAAATCTTTTAGATTCTTTAAATCTATCTTTTATATCATTATCTCTTTTACCTAATCCTATTTCAATTAGATATCCTACCATAGTTCTAACCATATATTTAAGAAAACCATTTCCAATAAAATAAATATATATTGTTTCTTTATCTTTTTTAATATATGCATCAAATATTTCTTTATTACAATCTTCTTTTTTATCTTCATTAGAACAAAAAGCTGAAAAATCATGTTTACCAATAAAATCTTTAATAGCATTATTCATTTTATCTATATCTAATTCTTTACATAATTGATAAGATAAATTTCTTTCAATAGGATTATATTCTCCAGTATTTATCTTATACATATATGTTTTCTTTTTAACCATATATCTAGCATGAAATTCATTAGAAGCTTCTTCTACACTAATTATATGAATATCATCAGGAAGTAAGCTATTTAAAGCTCTTTTAAGCTTATATGGAGTAATATTTACATCTATATCAACATGAGCACATTGTTCTAAAGCATGAACACCTCTATCAGTTCTTCCTGATGCTGTTAATTTAGTATCTTTACCATTATTTATTTGTTTTAAAGCAAGTTCCATTTTACCTTGAATAGTATTATCTAGATGTCTTTGCTTTTGAAAACCATTATAATTTGTTCCATCATAACTAAAAATAATTTTATATCTCAAACTATCATCTCATTTCTCTATATATAGTTTTAATTAATTCATTAATATTATCTACATTATCAAGTTTAATTCCTTTATCTCTCATTTGTTTTATGAATTCTACTATTGTAGGAATTCTAATATTCTTTTCTTTTATTAAATCATAATTATCATTATATATATTATATTTATTTCCATATAAAAGGATTTGCCCTTCATCTATTATCATTATATCATCAATAAATTCATATATATCATCTATATTTGGACATACAATAATAATAGTTTTATTGAAGAATTTTTTTAATTTCATTAATAATTTTAATAATTTAGTTTTAGTTTTATAATCTAAAGAAAATAATACTTCATCAAAAACTAAATTATCAGGATTACATAACATAATTGATGCAATCATTACTTTATATAATTCACTTTCTGAAATAGAATAAACAGATCTATCTAATATTTCTTCTTCTATTTCAAGCATAGTAATTATTTCGTTTTCTCTATCTTGTAATTCTTTTAATCTATAATTATATTCTCTTACATAATATTCTATTTGATCTTTAACATTATCACATTTAATAACATTACTATTTATAACTCCTGTTTTCTTATCAGATTTTATTTTATTTATAATAGATGATTTGCCTGATCCACTATTACCAATAACCCCAATTATCTTATTAGTATTTAATATATTCTCTATGCGCATAATTCACCTATTATACTTTCTGTATCATCATGAACATTATGTATTAAATCATACATAATTAACTTATTAGATATTTCATTTTCCCATGAATTTTTAAAACCTATTTTATTCATATTTAATTTATCTAATAATTTTTGATAATCACCATCAAAAGTAATAATATTATCTTTTAAGACAAGTATTCTATCTGAGAAAGATAAATCATATATATTAGTAGAAGTCATTAATATAGTTACTTCATTATTCTTCGAATAATTCTTTATATAATTAAATAATTCTTTTCTTTTATCAATATCTAATCTTAAAAAAGCATTATCTAATATTATAATTTTAGATTCTTTTACTATAGCTTTTATAAGTGCTACTATTTGATTTTCTGCATATGATAAATCAAGTGGAGACATCTTTTCTAGATATAATAAATTAAAATTATCTAATAACTTTTTAGCTTTATTTATTTCAAATTGATTTTCTCTTTTTCTACCTAATATTTCATCTAATACTGTTTTATTAAAAAATTCATTATAAGATTTAATATAAGATACTCTCTTATTAACTTCTTCTGTATTATATTTATTTATTTGAATGTTATCTACTTTAATATTATTGTTTGTTATTAATAATCCTCCAAGTAATTTTAATAGAGTTGTTTTACCTACACCATTTTCTCCAATTATAGAGACAAAGTCCCCTTTAGTAATATTTAATTTAATATTATCAAAAAGAATTCTATCTTCTATTTCATAATTTATATGTGCCTCGATTATATTCATAACAAACACCTCTAAACAAGTTTTTATTATACTAAAAAAGAATAAAAAAAGAAATTACTTTTTAGTAATTTCTTTAATTTATATCATTTTGTTTAGCTTCTATTTTTTCTTTAAACATAGCACTTAAAGTTTTTAATAAATAGTCATCTTTAACATCATTTAAAACAGTCTTACCATTTTTAATTTCTTGTTTAACTATTTTTATATCACTTTCATCTTCTACATTAAGAACTAAATCATAAATATCATATTCATGCATTAATGAATCTAAAACAAAATATTGTTTACCATTATATAAAGTAACTAATTCATATTCTAATCTATCCATAATTATTCTCCTAATAAACCATTAAGATATGGGAAGACATGTCCTTCCATAACTTCTTCAGATCCTAATATTACATTAATAACATCTTCTCTTGATTCATGTGAAACAACTTCATTATCATCATGAGATTCTATTATTTGATCAACTGGTGTTACTTCTGGTTCTTCTATAGGTATTTCTGTAACTTTAGGTTCTTCTACTGCTTCCTTTTCACCAATAGATGAAAGGGCATTATTTATTTCAGTTTTTCTTGATTCTAATTCTTTAGATAAATCTTCTTTTAGTTTTTCTTGTTCCTCTTCTAATGCTTTCTTTAAACTATCATTATCAGGTGCAATATCTATTGCTCCTTGAATTGAATTTATTTTTGAAGCATAGCTTTCATTTATATTAATTAATGAAGATATATAAGATTGCTTTTTAGATTCTTGTTCAGATTTAATAGATTCAATATTTTCTTTTTCATTAGATAATGCTAATTCTCTATCACTAAATATTTTAGCTTGTTCTTCTTTTTCTTTTTCTAAAGTTTTCTTGAATTCTTCTAATCTATCTTCAAATTCTTTTTCCTTATCAGCAATTTCTTTCTTTAAATCTTCTTCTTTAGAAACAATACCTTCTGTTTTAGAATTTAATGTTTCTAAGGCCTTTTCATCATCCTTTAAATATTCTAATAATTCGCTAGGAACAATTATTTCATTAGTTTCTAATACTTCTGTATCCATAACCAACACCTCTTATTCTATATAGCATTATATCAATTTCTAAAATCTATGTCAATTAATTGAAATAAAAAAAGTAGAATTATTC
Source organism: Caryophanales bacterium (assembly GCA_016290885.1). Lineage (GTDB taxonomy): Bacteria > Bacillota_I > Bacilli_A > RF39 > UBA660 > RUG13038. Next base: position 86,014 of record JAEEVN010000001.1, read on the forward strand.
TACTTTTTATTTGATATACTTGCTTTAATAAATGACATAAATAATGGATGAGCTTTAGTAGGTCTTGATTTAAATTCTGGATGGAATTGACTTGCTATAAAGTGTTTATGATTTGGTAATTCAATTATTTCTACTAAATCTGCTTGAACATTCTTACCAGAGAATACCATACCCTTCTTTTCTAATAATTCTTTATATTCATTATTAAATTCATATCTATGTCTATGTCTTTCTAAAATAGTATCTTGTTTATAGTCTTTATAGGCAAGTGTTCCTTTTTTAAGTTCACATTCATAGTTACCAAGTCTTAGAGTACCACCCTTATTAATGATAGATTTTTGGTCTGCCATTAAATCTATTACTGGATTTTTACAAGTTGGATCAAATTCAGTTGAATTAGCATCCTCTAACTTACATACATTTCTTGCAAATTCAATTACTGCAAGTTGCATACCTAAACATATACCTAAGAAAGGTATATCATTTACTCTTGCATAATTAATTGCTTTAATCTTACCTTCAATACCTCTATTACCAAATCCTCCTGGTACTAAGATACCATCTATATCTTTAAATCTTTCTTTTAAATCTATATCTTTTTCTAATGTTTCTGAATCTACCCAATCTACTATTACTTTTTTATTATATACATATCCAGCATGTACTAATGCTTCATGAACAGATAAATATGCATCATGTAATTCTACATATTTACCTACTAAAGCTATTTTAACTTCTTCTTTAAGATTATCAACTGTCTCAATTAATTCTCTCCAGTAAGCTAGATCTGCTTTTCTAACAGGTAATCCAAATTGTTTTAATATTATTTCATCAATATGTTGATTATAATAATTAATTGGTATGTCATATATATTACCTACATCTACTGAATCAATAATATTTTCTTTTGGTACTGAACAAAATAAAGATAATTTATTCTTTAATTTATCTTCAGTAGGATATGGAACTCTACATACAAGTGCATCTGGAGTAATACCCATATTTCTTAAGTCTTTAACACTATTTTGTGTTGGTTTAGTTTTCAATTCATCTGAACCAAATAATAAAGGTATTAAAGTACAATGTACAAAGAAAGTATTTTCTCTACCTAATTCATATTGAATTTGTCTTAAAGTCTCTATATATGGTTGACTTTCTATATCACCGACAGTTCCTCCGATTTCAGTAATAACAATATCTGCTCCACTAGAATGACCTGCCTCAAATACTTTATTTTTTATTTCATTTGTAATATGAGGAATCATTTGTACAGTAGATCCTAAATATTCTCCTCTTCTTTCTTTTTCAATAACAGAACTAAAAACTTTACCACTAGTAATATTAGAAGTATAGTTTAATTCTTCATCTATAAATCTTTCATAGTGACCTAAATCCAAATCTGTTTCACAACCATCATAAGTTACATAAACTTCGCCATGTTGTATTGGATTCATTGTTCCAGGGTCAACATTAAAGTAAGGATCAAACTTTTGCATAAATACTTTATATCCTCTTGATTTAAGTAATAAAGCTAGTGACGATGCAGTTATACCCTTACCTAATCCTGATACAACGCCACCTGTTACAAATACATATTTTGTCATAATTTCACCACCATAGTATAATAATAAAAAAATTTTTTGTAAAATTATAGACTGTTTTTTTACTGCATGCTATAATAAGATTGATTTTAGCCCCTAAAGGGCATTTTTATTTTTTTAATATAAAAATGAGTAGGAATATCCTACTCATTTTCTGTTAATTCTTTTAATACTTCATCTATTTGTTTACTCATTGATGCTTTTTCTTCTCTTAAGAATAATTTATAACTTTTTAATCTTTCAACATTCTTCTTATGATAATTTTTTTCAATTAATTCTCTATTATTTTTAGCAAACATACTTAATAATTTAGGTAATTCCTCATGTATTTCTTCTTTTGTTTTTCCATTTTTTAATCTATAGCCAATAACAAAATCAAAGAATTCTTTTACATAAGTAAATCTACCATACTCTGTATCAGAATACAAATAATCCGAATAAATTTCTATATCGCCACCTGCAAATGTATAATTAGCTCTTGCTAAAACGAATGAATTGCCATTTTCTACCATTTCTTCAATAGGATCATCATAATCATCATGTTCCCATGTATATGCTCCAGTAAAAGAAGGGTGTTTAGGTTCTTCATACCTACCTTTTGTTACTAGCAATATTCTTTCTGGGGGTTCCCATTTACTTTCATAATTTATATCCAAACAGGAATAAGGTTCCCCTTCAAATACAGTAACTAATTTTGTAACTATTTCTTTTGCATTCTCTGTTATAAATAGAGAATTTAAATATACTTTTTGCGATTGTTTATTAAACTTAGCCCTGTTTTCTAAAATGGAATCATATAAATATTGTTGATAACCTACTATTTCATCATTTAATGTAGTACTTATTTTCTCCATAAAATCCTCCTGTTAAACTATATCAAAGGTTTAATCTTTAACTATTATTTTAATTATATATCTAATATTTATTAATTTATTATCATCAAGCATTACAAATATTCCATTATCTCCAAGTGAAGTAACTATATTTGTAATAATTCCTGCTTCCATACTGGAACTATTATTTTCGAAAGTATAAATTTCTACTTTTCTTCCTTTATATTTTATTAATTGTTTATAAAAAGTCATAATCTTATTCCTCCATAAATATTATACCACAAAAAAAGAGATGCTAGTAATTATACTAATTCTAGTATAACTACTAATGCATCGTCTCCTCTTCTATTTTCTTTCTTAATAATTCTAGTGTATCCACCATTTCTTTCTGCATATCTTGGAGCAAGTTCATTAAATAATTTTTCAATACACTTTTTATCATTATGTAAGAATGCATATGCTTTTCTTCTTGAAACTAAATCACCATTTTTACCATATGTAATCATCTTATCTACAAATTTTCTAGTTTCTTTTGCTCTATCAACTGTAGTTTCGATTCTTTCATTCATGATAACGGCTTTAGTTAAATTAGCAAGCATACTTCTTCTATGTTTAGAATCTCTTCCTAATTTTCTATATGCCATAAATCCTCCTAATCATCATTCTTGAAAGAAAGTCCCATAGCTTTAACTTTATCTAGAACTTCTTTTAATGATTTCTTTCCTAAGTTTCTGATTTTCATCATATCGCTTTCTTTTCTGTTAACTAGATCTTGCATTGTATTAATACCTGATCTCTTTAAGCAGTTATAAGCTCTTACTGAGAATTCCATATCATCAATTGAAGTTTCTAAAGCTTTAACTTTTGGATCTTCTTCTTTTTCAGCCATAATTCCTGTAACATCAGCGATTTCATTTAATTTAGTTAATATATCTAAATGTTCAATTAGGATTCTACTTGCTAAAGCAATTGCTTCTTCAGCTCTCATAGAACCATCAGTCCAAATTTCCATTATTAATTTATCATAATTAGTTGATTGACCAACTCTGGCTTCTTCAACTTCATAATTAACTCTTTCAATTGGAGAATAATTAGAATCCATAGATATAGTTCCAACTTTAGCCTTCTTTAATAATTTCTTATTAGCTTCTGCACGAACATATCCTCTACCATTACCAACAGTAATTTCCATGTTTAATTTACCACCTTTAACGATAGTACAAATAACTTGGTCTTTATTGATAATTTCAACATCAGTTGGACATTCAATATCTCCTGCTGTTACTATTCCTTCTTTATTAGTGTTAATAGTTAATACTTGTTCTTCTTCAGATAAGTTCTTAACAATAACGTTTTTTAAATTTAAAACTATTGTAGTAACATCTTCATAGATTCCATCAATTGTTTCAAATTCATGATTTACTCCATCTATATTGATTGAAGTAATTGCACTTCCTGGTAAGCTTGAAAGCATTACTCTTCTTAAAGCATTACCTAAAGTTAAACCAAACCCTTTTTCTAGTGGTTCAAGTTCGAATTTACCATAGTTACTAGTTTCATCATATTCAGTAACTTTATATTGTGGTTTTTCAAATTTTATCATTTCAACACACTCCTTTTTATTTATTATCCTCTTGGACGTTTTGGTGGACGACAACCATTATGTGGAATTGGTGTATCGTCTGTGATTGACATTATTTCAAGTCCTGCAACTTGTAAAGCTCTTATTGCAGTTTCTCTACCTGGACCAAGTCCTCTTACATAAACATCAATTTTTCTCATACCTGCATCATATGCTCCTTTAGCAGCAGCTTCTGCAGCTACTTGTGCAGCATATGGAGTAGATTTCTTTGCACTCTTAAATCCAACTGCTCCTGGAGCTGACCAACTAATAGCATTTCCTTCTGGGTCAGTAATTGTAACAATTGTATTGTTAAAAGATGCTTTTATATGAGCTGCTCCAACAGGAACATTCTTTTTAACTTTTCTTTTTCTTGCTTTATAAGCCATACAAAATTTCCTCCTAACCTATTATTTCTTTTTGTTTGCAATTGTTTTTGGTTTACCCTTACGAGTTCTAGCATTAGTTCTAGTTCTTTGACCTCTAACAGGTAATCCTTTTTTATGACGAAGACCTTGATAAGATCCAATTTCCATCTTATTCTTGATGTTCATTGCAACTTCTCTTCTTAAATCTCCTTCAACTACATGCTTATCAATTTCTTTTCTTAATGCTGCTACTTCATCATCTGTTAAATCTTTTGCTTTTTTAGCTTTATCAACTTTAGCTGCATCGCAGATTTCACTAGATAATTTTTGTCCAATACCATAAATTGAAGTTAATGCTATCCAAATATTCTTTTCATTTGGAAGATCTACACCTTTAATACGTGCCATAAACTAATACCTCCTATTAACCTTGTCTTTGTTTGTGTTTAGGGTTACTACAAATAACTCTAACTACACCTTTTCTTTTAATTATTCTGCATTTATCGCAGATTTTCTTTACTGAAGATCTAACTTTCATATTTTTCTCTCCTATCTTTTATTCCATATTATACGCCCATGTGTTATATCTACTGGTGATAATTCTAAGACTACTGTATCGCCTGGTAAGATGCGAATGTTATTCATTCGTATTTTACCAGAAACATGAGCTTCTACAGTATAACCGTTATCAAGTTGTACTTTAAATTTTCCGCTTTTTAAAACTTCAATAACTTTACCTTCTACTTCGATTACATCATTCTTTGCCATTTTTATCAACTCCTGTCAATAATATTGGACCGTCTTTTGTTATAGCTATAGTATGTTCAAAGTGAGCTGCATTACTACCATCACAGGTATATGCAGTTAACTCATTTTCATCTACTTCTAATTCTTCTGAACCAAATGTTAGCATTGGTTCAATAGCTATAACCATACCTTCTTTAAGAAGTGGTCCTGTTCCTTCTTTACCATAATTTGGTACACTTGGATCTTCATGTACTGAAGTTCCAACACCATGACCTACGAACTCTCTAACAACACCTAAGTGATGTTTAGTCGCATATTCATAAACAGCATGTCCAATATCACCAACTCTGTTTCCAATGACTGCTTTCTTTATTCCTTCATAAAGGGCTTTTTCTGTATGCTCCATTAAATATTTATCATTGTCTGATATATTTCCCACAGCATAAGTCCAACCTGAATCTCCATGATATCCTTTATAACAAGCACCTATATCTATAGTAATTATGTCTCCATTTTTTAATTTATAGTTACTTGGAACTCCATGCACTATACAATCATTAACTGATGTACATACTGAAGCAGGAAATCCTTCACATCCCTTAAAAGATGGAGTACATCCTTTACTACGTATAAATTCTTCACAAAGTCTATCTAATTCCTTTGTTGTTATTCCCTCTTTAATAAAAGGTTTTATATATTGATGAGTTTGGTAAACGACATTACCAGCTTGTTTTAATAATTCAATTTCTCTTGGAGATTTAATTGTAATCATTATCTCATCTCCTTATCTAAATTATCATATAAACTTTCTAGAGTATCATTATTATAAATCTTAACTAATTTATCTTTATAATAATCTACTAAAGGTTTTGTTTCTTTTAGATATGTATCATATCTATTTTCAAATACTTCTTTAGTATCATCTTCTCTAGTTATTAAATTACCACCACATATCATGCATTCTTTACTATCAATTAATTCTTTATTATAAACTCTCTTGCATTTATCACAAGTTAATCTATTAATAACTCTCTTCGCTGCAATTTCTTTATCTATATCTATAAATATAACTTTATCTAAATCAATATTATTTTCTTTTAGAAATTGATCTAAAATTTTGGCTTGATTTAAATTTCTAGGAATACCATCTAAAATTATATTATCTGAATTAATATTTCTTTTTAACACATCCATGACTAGTTCATCAGAAACGAATTTACCATTATCAATTAAAGATTTAATTTCTTCATTAACTAATGCTTCGTTTCTTAGTAAACTACCTGATGATATATGTTTATATCCATATTTATTTTCAATATAATCAGATGCTGTACCTTTTCCAGCTCCTGGAGAAGCTAGTAAAATAATGCACTTCATATTAAAATCTTCCTTTATATTCTTTTTGTTCTAATACACTTTCAATTTGCTTGAATGTTTCAAGTGCAACTCCTACAACGATTATTAATCCAGTTCCTCCAATTGAAATATTTGTATTTTGTACATTAGAGTAATTTTGGAATAATATTGGTAAAGCTGCTATTACAACTAAGAATAATGTACCAAAAGTAGTTATTCTAACTAATACTTTAGTAATATATTTTTTAGTTTCAACACCAGGTCTAATTCCTGGAATATATCCACCATTTTGTTGTAAATTCTTGCTTATTTCTTCAGGTCTAAATTGAAGTAATGTATATACATAACTAAATATAACTATTAATACTAAATAAACAATTAGTCCAACAGTTGTATTATAGTTTAAATATGTAGAAACAAACTTAACAAATCCTTCATTATTAATAAATCTTGCTAATACTTGTGGAATACTTATACAAGCAGATGCAAATATTACTGGAATAACACTTGCAGCATTAACTTTGAAAGGTATATATGTTTGTTTAGCTCCATATGAACTAGTTGTTTTATTTGAATATTGAATAGGAATTCTTCTTTCAGATTCTGAAATGAATACTACTCCTACTACGATTGCTAAATATATAACTATATATACTATAAATGAAATAATACCTAAGAATAGATTACTATTTCCTAAAACAAATGTCTTAAATGCTTCAGTCATCATGAATGGGAATGAAACAACTATACCAGATAAGATAATTAGTGATAAACCATTACCTATACCTTTTTGAGTTATTTGATCACCAATCCATAATAAGAATGCAGTACCTGCAGTTAATATTAGAGATACTTTAATATATTCAAATGTTGTTGCACTTGTACCAAGTATACTAAATGCAAGTCCAAATCCTTGAATTAAAGCAACTCCTATACCTAAATATCTTGTAATTCTATTTAACTTTCTTCTTCCAGTATAACCTTCTTTAGCTAAATCTGAGAAGTATGGAATAATATCCATTTGAAGTAATTGAACTACGATTGATGCACTAATATAAGGCATAACACCTAGTGCGAATATTGATGAATTCTTTAAAGCTCCTCCACCAATAACATTTAATAATTCTAGGAATCCTAAATTATTATTTTCTGTTGTTCCAGGTATTCTAACATTTGTTCCAATTATAAATATTGCTAAACACGCTAATGTGAATAGTATTCTTTTTCTTAGTTCTTTATTTCTTTTTGCAAAGATATCTTTTATTTTAGCAAACATACTAGATCACCTTCGCTTTTCCACCAGCTTGTTCTATCTTTTCTTTTGCTTCTTTTGAAAATTTATTTGCGCTTACTGTTAATTTCTTAGTAATTTCTCCATTACCAAGTACTTTAAGACCATCTTTCATGTCTTTAACTAATCCCATTTCTTTTAATAATTCTGGAGTTATTTCTGTACCTTCTTTAAAATTATTTAAATCACCAACATTAATTATTGCATATTTAGTTTCAAAGTTATAGTTATTAAAACCTCTCTTTGGAATTCTAAATACTAATGGATTTTGTCCTCCTTCAAAACCAGGTCTAACTCCTCCACCACTACGTGAATTTTGTCCTTTTTGACCTCTTCCTGAAGTCTTACCATTACCAGATCCGATTCCTCTACCTACTCTGTTACGAGTTTGCATAGAACCTTTAGTAAATTTTAAATTATTTAATTCCATATTATCTAATCTCCTCTACAGATTTACCTCTAAGACTAGCTATGTGTTCAGCACTCTTTTGAGCAACTAAAGCTCTCATAGTTGCTTTAGAAGTATTAATTTTTGTATTAGATCCTAGTGATTTAGATACAACGTCCTTTAGTCCTGCTAATTCTAGAACAGTTCTAACTGGACCTCCAGCGATAATACCAGTACCGGCTTTAGCAGGCTTAAGTAATACTTTAGCTGCTCCAGCTTCACCTATAATATCATGAGATATAGTTCTTCCATCGATAATATCGATTTTCTTAATATTTTTAACAGCTTGCATTCTAGCTTTTTTAATAGCATCTACTACTTCGCTAGATTTTCCAGAACCAATACCTACTTTTCCTTTTTTATCTCCTACTGCAACAGTAGCTGAAAAATGTAGAGTACGTCCTCCTTTTGTTACTTTTGTAACACGACGAAGTGATAATACTTCATCTTTATAATTATCTTCTTGCTTACGCATATTTCTTTCTTTCTTTTCCATATACTCGCTCCTTATTAAAATTCTAATCCGTTTTCTCTAGCAGCGTCAGCTAATGCTTCAACTCTTCCGTGATATAAATATCCACCTCTATCAAAAACTACTTTAGTAATTTTTGCTTTTTTAGCTCTTTTAGCTATTTCAGCACCAACAATCTTAGCTGCTTCTATATTTCCACCATTAGTGATTTTTAAATCTTTATCCATTGATGAACAAGAAACTAATGTTTTTCCTTCAACATCATCGATAATTTGAACACTAATGTGTTTAGCAGATCTAAATACATTTAATCTTGGAATATCTTTTGTACCAGATACTTTAGCTCTTACTCTTTTATGTCTTTCTAAGCGAGATTCATTTCTTGATACTTTCTTTATCATATATAAGACTCTCCTTTTCTACTATTTAGATGCTTTCTTTCCTTCTTTACGACGGATGAATTCATCTTTATAACGAACACCTTTACCTTTATATGGTTCAGGTTTTCTAACTTTTCTAACTTTAGCTGCGAATTCGCCAACTAATTCTTTATCAATACCATTTACTGTAATTTCAGTATTTGAAACTGTTTCAATAGTTAATCCTTGTGGAATAGCTAATTCAACTGGATGAGAGTATCCTGCATTAACTACTAATACATTTCCTCTAACTTGGAATCTATATCCAACACCAATTATTTCTAATCCTTTAGAATAACCTTCACTAACACCTTTAATCATATTTTTGATTAATGAGTTAGTAGTTCCATGCATAGCATTAGCAAATTTAGTTTTACCACCAGTTTCAACAGTTAATTTAGTTTCTTCTACATTAACTTTGATTCCTTCTTTTAAAGTTAAACTTAATTCACCTTTTGCACCTTTAACAGTTACAACATTTTCATTAACAGTTACTGTAACTCCAGCAGGTATTGTTAATTCTCTATTTCCTATACGGCTCATATTCTTACTCTCCTTACTTTTGTTACCAAATATATGCTAAAACTTCTCCACCAACACCGTTTTTACGAGCTTCCTTATCAGTCATAACTCCTTTAGATGTTGATAAAATAGCAATTCCTAATCCGTTTAATACGTATGGAACTTCTTCAGCTTGAGCATATACACGTAATCCTGGTTTAGAAATGCATCTTAATCCAGTGATTACTCTTTCTTTATTTGCACCATATTTTAATGTTATAGTTAAAGTTTTATCATCTTTACTATAATCACTAATATATCCTTCAGCTTTTAATATACTTGCTATTTGTTCTTTCATTTTTGAAAGAGGCATAGAAACTTCTGCATATCTTAATTGATTAGCATTTCTAATTCTAGTAAGCATATCAGCAATTGGACTTGATACTACCATAATATATCCTCCTTACCAACTTGATTTTTTAACACCTGGTATTTCACCTTTATATGCTAATTCTCTAAAACATATTCTGCAAATACCATATTTTCTTAATACTGCATGTGGTCTTCCACATCTAGCACATCTAGTATATTCACGTACAGCATATTTTTGTTTTCTTTGTTGTTTAACAACCATACTTTTCTTTGCCATTATTTCCTCCTATTACTTTCTAAAAGGAATTCCGATTTCATTTAATAAATCAAACGCTTCATCATTAGATTTTGCTGTTGTAACAAAAACTATATCCATTCCACGAGTCTTTACAATGTTATCGTATTCTATTTCTGCAAATATCATTTGTTCTTTTATACCTAAAGTATAATTTCCTCTACCATCAAATGCTTTTGTTGAAACTCCTCTGAAGTCTCTAACACTTGGTAATGCTATTCTTATTAATTTATCTAAGAATGTCCACATTTTTTCACCACGTAATGTAACTTTGCATCCGATTGCTTGTCCTTGTCTTAAATGGAAACCTGCAATAGACTTTTTAGCTTTAGTTATAACTGGTTTAGATCCAGTGATAGCTTGTAGTTCATTAACTGCAGCGTCTAAATATTTATCATTTTCAGTTGCATCACCAACACCAATATTAATAACTATTTTTTCTAATTTTGGTGCTTGCATAACTGTTTTATAATTATACTTTTCTACTAATTTAGGAATAACTTCCTTTTTATATTTTTCACTTAGGCTGTTCATAGGTTTTCCTCCTTCCACTACTTAAGTATTTCTTTTGATTTTACTGAAATTCTTGTTTTATTTCCTTTTTCATCGATTTTTTTAGCTATTCTAGTTCTCTTCTTAGTCTTTGGATCTATAATCATAACATTTGAAGCATGAATTGGAGCTTCAACTTTAATTATTCCTCCATTTTCATTATTAGCATTAGGTTTAACATGTTTTGTAACCATGTTAGCGCCTTCTACTATAACTTTATTTTCTTTCTTTAATGTTTTAATTATTTTTCCTTCAGTACCTTTGGATTTACCAGAAATAACTACTACTTTATCTCCAACTTTTAAGTTCATAAATCCTCCTTATTTATCCTATAACACTTCTTTAGCAAGTGATACGATCTTCATATAATCATTATCACGAAGCTCACGTGCAACAGGACCAAGTACACGTGTACCTACTGGACTCTTATCATCGTTAATTATTACGCATGCATTATCATCGAATCTGATATAACTTCCGTCAGGTCTTCTAACAGGTTTAACAGTTCTTGCGATAACAGCTTTAACAACTTTACCAGCTTTAATAGTACCGTTTGGTGTAGCCTTTTTAACTGTACAAACTACTACGTCACCAAGACTACCAACTCTTTTATTTCCACCAAGAACTCTAATAACTAAAACTTCTTTAGCACCAGAGTTATCTGCTACTTTTAAGCGACTTTCTTGTTGAATCATATTAATCCTCCTTCTTTTTTATAGAGATTATAAGATTATTGCTTCTTCAACAATCTCAACTAAATTATATCTTTTTGTTTTAGATATAGGTTTTGTCTCTACTATACGTACTTTATCTCCAACTTTAGCTTTATTTTCTTCATCATGAGCTCTATATTTCTTTGAAGATTTTATACGTTTTCCATATAATGGGCTTTTCTTATAAGTTTCTACAGTAACAGTTATAGTCTTATCATTAGCAGCACTAGTAACTGTACCAATTATTTCTTTATGTTTATGTTCCATAATTAAGCCTCCTTAGTATTTTCACGCTCAGCAATTATCATTTTAATTCTAGCGATTGTCTTTCTTATTTCTTTAATTCTTGAAGGTTTTTCTAAATTACCAACAGCACTTTGGAATCTAAGATTATAAAGTTCTGTTTTTAATTCATCTTCTTTTTTAAGTAACTCTTCAGTGGTTAATTCTCTTAATTCTTTAGCCTTCATTTACTTCACCACTTTCTTTTTTTACAAATTTACATTTAACAGGTAATTTATGTGAAGCAAGTCTTAATGCTTCTCTTGCAGTAGCTTCATCAATTTCTGCTACTTCAAACATAATTTTACCTTCTTTAACGCATGCAACCCATAATTCAGGTTCACCTTTACCAGTACCCATACGAGTTTCAGCAGCATGTCTTGTTAATGAGAAATGAGGGAATATATTAGTATAAACTTTTCCTCCTCTTTTCATGTAACGAGTCATAGCTACTCTTGCAGCTTCTATTTGTTGTTGAGTAATCCATGCGCCTTCTTTAGCTTGTAAACCAAATTCACCATAATGTAATTCTAAATTTCCTTTAGCTTTTCCATCATGATAAACTCTATGGTTTTTTCTATGCTTCACTCTTTTTGGAATTAGACCCATGTTCATTACCTCCTTTTTTATTTTTCTTTGGAAGTACTTCACCCTTATAAATCCAAACTTTTACACCAATTTTACCAAATGTTGTATCAGCTTCTGCAGTTGCATAATCAATGTCTGCACGAAGAGTATGTAATGGTGTAGTTCCTTCGTTGTATCCTTCACTTCTTGCGATATCAGCACCATTTAATCTTCCAGATACAGATGTCTTAATACCTTTAGCACCAGCCTTCATAGTATTACGAATAGCTCTCTTTTGTGCCATTTTATAAGATCCTCTGTTTTCAATTTGTTTAGCAATATTTTCAGCAACTAATTTAGCAACTAAATCAGGATTTTTAACTTCAAATATTGAAACAATTATATTTTCTTTTGTTAATTTACTTAATTCATTTTTTAATTTTTCTATTTCTTCACCGCCATGTCCGATTACAACACCAGGTTTAGCAGTGTAGATAACTACTTCAGTCTTTTTATTACTTCTATTAATATTTATTGAACTAACAGCAGCATCTTTTAATTTCTTATTTAAATAGTTTCTAATTTCATTATCAACTTTTAAATATTTAGCGAAATCTTTATTACCAGCATACCATTTACTAGTCCAATCTCTATTAATACCAATTCTCATTCCGACTGGATTAACTTTTTGTCCCATAATAAATTAACCTCCTTCTAATTTTTCTCAGCTACCACAATTGTGATATGACTTGTTTTCTTGTCATGTCTATCAATGTGTGATCTTGATCCAAATCTATGTCTTTTAAGAATTGGACCATCATTTATAACTGCAGATTTAACAAATAAATTATTCTTATCTAACTTTAAGTTATTTTCAGCATTTGCTGTAGCAGATATTAATACTTTATTTATTAAACGAGCAGATTTTTTATTCATATTATTTAATATATCACTAGCTTCAGCTACACTCTTACCTTGAATAATTCTAGTTACTAATCTAGCTTTTCTTGGTACAAGTAAAACTGTTCTAGCAGTTGCTCTTGCTTCCATTAATATTCTCCTTCCCTAAAGTCAAATTCAACTATTCGTCCTTTTTACCATGTCCAGTGAATTTTCTTGTTGGAGCAAATTCACCAAGCTTATGGCCTACCATATCTTCTGTAACATATACTGGTATAAATTCTTTACCATTATGTACAGCAAAAGTATGTCCTATAAATTCAGGAAAAATTGTTGAACGACGTGACCATGTCTTAACGACTTCTTTTTTTCCATTTTTATTCATTTCGATAACCTTATTCATTAATCTATCAAATACATAAGGTCCTTTTTTCAAACTTCTTGCCATTTATATTTTTCCTTTCCTTTATTTACGACGAGTAACTATTAATTTAGTTGAACTCTTTTTAGTTTTACGAGTTTTATAACCAAGTGCAGGTTTACCCCATGGAGTCATTGGTTTCTTATGACCAATTGGAGCTCTACCTTCACCACCACCATGTGGGTGATCGTTAGGGTTCATAACAGATCCTCTAACTGTAGGTCTAATACCCATATGTCTAGTTCTACCAGCTTTACCAAGTCTTACTAATGAATAATCTTCATTACCAACTTCACCGATAACAGCCATACAAGTTCCAAGAACTTTTCTTGTTTCTCCACTAGATAATCTTAATAATACATATCTATCTTCTCTACCAAGAATTTGAGCACTTTGTCCTGCTGATCTAGCAAGTTGTGCACCTTTTCCTAAAGTTAATTCAATATTATGTACTACAGTTCCAACTGGAATGTTTTTAAGCATCATAGCGTTACCTACTTTAATATCGCAAGCTTCACCAGAAACTATCTTCATTCCTACTTCTAATCCCTTTGGTGCGATAATATATCTTTTTTCACCATCAGCATAATTAATTAATGCAATATTTGCACTTCTATTTGGATCGTATTCAATAGTAGATACTGTACCAACGATATCAAATTTGTTTCTTCTAAAATCAATAACTCTGTATTTTCTTTTAGCTCCACCACCATGATGTCTTACAGTAATCTTTCCTGAATTATTACGTCCAGCTGTTTTTGTTTTAATCTTTAGTAAACTTTTTTCTGGAGCTGTTTTAGTTAGCTCTGTATTTACTAATGTACTTTTCTTTCTTTGTCCGTTAGTCATTGGACGAAAATGTTTAATAGCCATTCTAAAACCTCCCTTATAATTCTATTTTGCTTCCTTCTGCTAAAGTTATGATTGCTTTCTTATATGCAGAAGTAGCTCCTGTATAACGACCTACTCTTTTCTTTTTAGGTCTAACATTTAATGTGTTTACTTTTGTTACTTTAACGTTGTAGATTTTTTCTACAGCTTGTTTAATTTGTGTTTTATTAGCATCCTTTTTAACTTTAAAAACTATTCTATCGCCATCAGCCATAATATTAGTAGTTTTTTCAGTAGCAATAGGAGCTAAAATAACGTCTCTATAATCTTTCATTATTTAAGTTCCTCCTCAAGCATTTTAACTGCTTCTTCAGTCATAACTATATTTTTATAGTTAAGAACATCGTAAGTGTTGATTTCATGAGATTCAATTACTTTAACATTGCTTAAGTTTCTTGAAGATAAGATTAATTCATCAGTTAATTCACTAACAACTACTAATGTTTTACCAGTAATTTTTAATGTATCTAAGAATTTAATAAAATCTTTAGTACTAGCTTTCTTAAATTCTATTTTTTCAATAGCAAAAATAGAGTTAGTACTTAATTTATAACTTAATGCAGATTTTAAAGCTAATCTACTTTCTTTTCTATTTTGTTTCTTTTCATAGTTTCTATTAGTGTTTGGGCCAAATACTACACCACCATGATACCAATGAGGTGCTCTAATAGAACCTTGTCTAGCTCTACCAGTTCCTTTTTGTCTCCATGGTTTGATTCCTCCACCACTAACTTCACTTCTGTCTTTAACAGCATGTGTACCTTGTCTTAATGATGCACCTTTTCTTCTTACTGCATCATATATAGTTTGTTCATTTGGTTCAATACCAAAAATTTCGTCATTTAGTTTTATATCTTTAACTTTTTCACCTTTTAAACTTAAAAGTGTTACTTTAGCCATAATTAATTCCTCCTTTCATCAAAAATCTTTAATCATTATTATTAATAATTAGTTTGCAGATTCAGATGATTCTTCAGTTGCAGGTTCTGCTTCAACATTAGCTTCTTCAGCAGGAGCTTCAGTTGTTTCTTCAGTTGTTTCAGTTGTAGCTTCTTCTACTGGAGTAGCTTCTTCAGTAACTGTTTCTTCTACTGGAGCTTCAGTATTTTCTTCTACTACTGGTTCAGCAACTTCAACATAAGTAATAAGTTCGTCTTGAGCGTTAACTTTTCCTTCATGTTTAATAGCAGATTTAATAATAACTAATGACTTCTTTGGACCAGGAACATTACCTTTAACTAAGATAATATTATTTTCTAAATCAATTTCTACTACTTCAAGATTTTGAACAGTAACTAATTTATGTCCCATATGTCCAGGTAATTTTTTACCTTTTAATACGTGCATTGGTAATAATGTACCAAGTGATCCAACACCTCTATGGTATTGTGATCCATGACCCATAGGGCCTCTACTTTGACCAAAACGTTTAATAACACCTTGGAAACCTTTACCTTTACTTACACCAGAAACGTCTACCATTTCTCCAACAGTAAAGATATCAGCTTTAATTTCTTGTCCTAATGTATAAGCGCTAACATCAACATTTCTGATTTCTTTTAAGAAGCGCTTAGGTGTTACATTAGCTTTCTTTAGATGACTTGTTTCAGGTTTATTGCTTAATTTTTCTCTCTTATCGAAAGCAGCAAGTTGGATAGCATTGTATCCATCAGTTTCTACAGTTTTGATTTGTGAAACATAGTTTGGTTCAACAGCAATAACTGTAACTGGAGTTAACTTACCATTTTTAGCAAAAACTTGAGTCATCCCGATCTTACGACCTAAGATTCCTTTTCTCATAATTTCCTCCTATATAATCTTATTGTCTAATACTTATTTCAACACCACTTGGTAAATCCAAACGAGTTAATGCCTCGATTGTGTCTTTACTTGGGTTATTGATAACAATTAATCTTTTGTGTGTTCTCATTTCAAATTGTTCACGAGAATCTTTATATTTGTGAACTGCTCTTAGAATAGTGATTTTTTCAATCTTAGTTGGTAGTGGAATTGGTCCGCTTACTTCTCCACCTGTTCTTTTAACAGTTTCAACAATCTTACTTGCAGCTTGATCTATTGTTCTATGATCATAAGCTTTTAAGTTAATTTGGATTTTGTTTGCCATCATTAATCCTCCCTTCGCATATATCTTTGTATACACTTGCTCCATGCAAAAACCTGAAATTCGGTCGTTTTGCTTTTATTTTAATTAGCAACTTAACCTTGTGTATCAGCAACCTTGCATATCTTAGCCAGTCACACATAAACCATTTTATCACTATTTATAAGCAAAATCAACACTTTTTTGCACTTTTTTTAAATAAAAAAAGAGGTATTTCTACTCTTTTTCATTTCTTAATTCATCTCTTAATTTCATCCATAGTTTTCCTAAATGATTTTCTCCATCTCTATTAGGTCCCCATCCCCAATAAGAATCCTTTGGAGAATCTTCTACTATAGTATAATCTCCTGTCTCTAACAGTTTCTTTTTAACATATGGATTTTGATCTAATTTTAATCTTAATAGTTCTTCCATAATGACTAGTTTTTCCTCATCACTATACTTAACCTTATCTTTATTAGCATGCATAATCTTTTGTGCTTCATGAGCGGAATGACTATTTCTTATTTGTTCTGCTAATTCTGGATAGTCTGGTAGAAATAATGCTGTTTGAAAAGCTTCTTCAAGTGATGCATATAAGTATCCATTCCATTCTACCTTGAATGATGAAAAATTATCAAGTGGGTAAAACTCTCTAGGGTAAAAACCAATTACCTCATCCATCTTTTCACTTAACCAAGTATCTCTATATTGTTCTAGTTTAATCATATAATCACCAATATAATTATAACATAAAAAAGAGACTAGAATAGTCTCTTAAATATCTTTTCGTGTTTTCTTATTACTATATCCCAAGTATATTCATCTTTAATTATTTCTTTAGCTTTATCTCCATATTCATTAAATTCTTTACTTCTAAACTTCTCTACTTGTTCAAGTTTATCTTTTAATGAATTAGTTTCAAATTCAAAATATAATGCTGCATCTTTAGCTACTTCTCTATTATATTCAGAATCAAGTACTATATTTATATCTGTAATACTTAATGATTCTAATAAAGAATAATTAGTTTCATTAACAGAATTACATTGTATATATCCTTTAGCATATTTTCTTATCTTTCTAAGTATATCATTATCATATATACTTCCTACAAACTTAATATGTTTATTAGACTTAAAATCTGTTAATTTAAGTACTTGTTTATAATATTTTTTTCTTTCGTCATAATTAGATACTATAACTAAATCTTTATCTATTCCCGAATTAATAAATTCATTTATTATATATTCAAAATTATTATTTTTAACAAAACTCCCTACCATTAAATAATACTCTCTTGGTTTTATATTAAATCTTTCCATAAGAGTTAATGTAGTTTTATCTATTTCCTTAACATCATTAGTATTTGCACCATATGATATATATGATAAATTATCAGTTATTTCTCTAAGATATTTTTCATTTGTTCTAGAAGCACATATAACATAATCTGAATTCTTAATTGCTTTTCTTAATAGAAAATCATTAATTTTATTATATTTTATTCTTCCAGGATTAATAATTACTTTTATATTCTTATTTCTTTTCTTTAATAATAAATTAAATAATAATCCTTTTTTATATCCTAAAACATATATAATATTATTCTTATCATAATCTTCTTTAGCTTTTTTATAAATATATCTTAAGCACATTATCTTATAAAAGAATCTACCATATATTTTAGGACATACTACTCCATTACGTATTTCAACATTATTGTTCTCTTTTGTAGTACTTTTTTCAAATACATAAAACTTAGTTTCATTGCCTTCATAATTATCAATAAAATTATTAACAAATGTCTCAAAATAACCATACGATTTCGCATAACCTTTTGATCCAATAATAAAAATGTTTTTCTTCATAAAATCACTCTTTAATAAGCTAACATAGTTTTATAAAATCTTCAACGATTTTTATTATCTTGCTATTATTAGGAATATATTTCTTAGGTTTAAAGTTTTTAATATCTTTATATGCTTTTTCTAATTCTTTAATATTATTAATACCTATTATATATCCTTGTTCAGAAAAGTTTTCTACTATATCTTTTTGATGATTATTAACATGTTCACTATATTCTTTTAATCTAGGAACTGCAATTACTTTTTTACCATTCTTAATTGAAGATATAATTGATCCTACTCCTCCATGAGTAATAATTAAATCTGCTTTATCTTGATATTCTTCTAATTTGTTTTTATCTATAAAATCAAATATTTCTAGATTTTTAGATTCATATTTAGTATATCCTGCTTGAACAATAACTTCTTCTTTTATTATTTTATTTTCTTTTAATCTATCTAATTCTTTTAATAATCTCTTAAAAGAATTATTCTGAGTACCTAACATTACTAGTATCATTAGAAAATCGACCCCCCATCAACTGCTTTAGGATAGAATTTTTTCATTTCTTCCCATTGAACAATAAACATATCACTAATTGGATATATTAATCTACCTGATAAGGATGGTTTATTTCTATTTGCAAATGTTTCTATATATATTACTTTAGTACCAAATATATGCCCAAAATAACACATAGGAACTGCTGTATGAGTACCAGTAGTTAATATTACATGTGGTCTATATTTAATAAAATAAAATAATGATTTTAATATTATCCATGTAAATATAAATAAATATACAAATAATTTAGCTCTTGTACCATATGGTAAATAGTTAATTCTATTTTTATATTTATTTTTTAAATTCTTATTAGTTTTATCTTTTTCTACTATTATATGATAATCATATTTTTTAAACATTGGTTCTAGCTGCATCATTTCATTGAAATGACCTCCTGTACTAGAAATAAATATTACTCTCTTATCTTTATCCTTTATCTTTTTAGGATTACTCTTATTTAATAAGAACAATAATGCCGGATAAATAGAAGCACATACTGATATAAATACATGTCCTTGGAATAAAGATATAAATATTAGTAATACCATACTGAATAAATATATACTCTTTAGTTTATTTTTTCTTAATAACTCAATAAAGAAATATAAATATACTAAAGTACCTAATATACCTACCCTAAAGAATATATCAAATATATCCATTTCAACATATTTCATAGTATTTAATAAAGTAGATCCTAATCCTATAATATATGTTAATACAGAAGAATTAACATATAGACTAAATAAGTCTATTAAGAATTCTAATCTTCTACTAAATATAACTTTATTTATAAAATAATAATCAAATTTATATGCTTTAAAATAATTAATATTTTTCATTATTCTTTCAAAAGCATAACTATTAACAAATATATATCCTATTAAAGGAATAGCAATAATAACTATTACGATTATTAATATTAATTTCTTTTTAGATATATTTTTATAATGATTCTTAATATATCTAATAATAAAATATAATATTACTATTAATAACCCAAAGAATGTAGTTTTAGTACCTAATATAAGTACTGCTGCTACTAATAAAGATAAAATTATAAAACCTAATCCATAATTTCTTTTCTTTATTAAATAATTAATAACTATAGGAGATAATCCTATTAATATAGAACTAACATCATTAACACTATTAAATGCTATTCTTCCAAGTATTATTCTAGATACTACTATTAATACTAAATATATTAAGTATATATATGTAACTAATCTATCAGTAATTAAATCATTTTTATAACTACTAAAGAAATGCCCTAAAATAATATAATAGAATATTATGCTAAGACCATATGCTTCACTAATAATAGAGTCTCCTCTAAATAAGTTGAGCCCTATATTAAGTATTATATATATTATAAAAAATATTAAGAATTTTCTTTCTGCTTTAACTTTAAATAAATATAAGAATGCAATTATCATAATAATACTTCTTATAATTACTGAAACAGACAAAAAAGAAGAATTATTATTTATTTGAAAATAAGTAATAACATCTATTATAGGTTGTAATATTAAAAGTATTAAAACTAATTTATCAAATATCTTTTTCATAATTCCTCCTTATTTAATTATTTCTATCCATTTTTTATATACTAAATCTGGATCATATATTTTTGAATCTTTTTTACCTTCTTTTCCTAATTTAATTCTTAAATCTATATCATTAACTAAATCATTAACTTTCTTTATATATTCTTCTTTATTTCTATTCTTAATTAAATATCCATTTTTATCATTAATGATTTCTCTAGCACCTTCAGCATCATCAAATGCAATCAAAGGTAATCCAAAATTCATTGCTTCTATCAAAACGATACCAAAGCTTTCTGTATATGAAGTCATTAAATATATCGAAGATTTCATTAATAAATCATTAATATATTTACTATCTCTTCTACCAAGTAATTTAACATTTTTAGATAAATTATTATCTTTAATATAATTTTCTAATCTTTCTCTTTCAGAACCATCTCCTATTATATTTAAAGTCCAATCTTTATTATTTTTAAATATAGTTTTAGACATTTCTAAAAGATCTATATACCCTTTTTCTCTAGATAATCTACCTACAGATATCATATTCTTTTCTTTTAAAGTAGATACTTTATCTGAGATAAAATCTAATGTATTAGGTATATATACACATTTACATTTAGTATCTTTTAATTTTTTAGAATAGAATTCTTTTAAATCATTAGATACTAATACAAAATAATCTAAATTTTTAACACTATTAACTATTTTACTAGCATATTTCATATTACCATGATGATGATTATGTTCCCATCCAATAGTTAATTGATTCTTTTTAGAATTCTTACTTATTAATTTATTTAAGAAATCTCTTGTAGATATTAAAACATCATCATTACTATTTTTAATATTCTTCTTAACTAGTCTTCTCTTATTTATAACATTAACAATACTTAATATAGTATCTTTAATTAATTTAAATATATTAAATTTATAATCTTTAAATAATTCTTTAAATAAACTAATTAGTTTTAATTTTTTAAGACATTTCTTATATATATCTGTCTTTAATGCTATTGTCCCATCCATGAGATAAGTTATTTTAACTCTTTCATCTATATCAAAAGGGACTTTATCATAAAGCTTATAGATAGATAATATTTCTACATCATATTTATTCTTAACTAAATTATTAGCAAGAGTAATAACTGCTCTTTCTATACCACCATGTCCTAGATGTAGAGAAAGGATTTTAATCTTTTTCATATAAACTCCTATTTTTTCTTTTTAAAGAAATTAACTATATAAGTCATTAATAAAGTCACTCTATAAACAAATCTTAATGCAAACATTTGAAATACATTAGCATGTAGATAATATTTAACAAAGTATTTTTGACTATCTTTTAACATTTTATATTTTTCTATTTCAGTAAAATGTTTATCTATAGTTATTGATCCTTTATGTATTATTTTTGTTTTATTATCAATATATGATTTTCTACCAATTCTTCTTAATTTAGTTGCTAATATGTTTTCTTCATAGAAAAGAAATACACTATCATCTAGATTACCTACTAGATTTAATACATCTCTTCTTATCATATAGAAACATCCAAGTACTGCATCTACTCTTGTTAATTCTTCATTATATCTTTTTTGATCATATCTTAATGTTTTTTCAAAACAACCATAATATTTCATTAAATTTAATTTAACTTCATCTTTTACTTTTGGTAATCTCCAGCCCTTTAGTATTTCTCCATTTTGTTCTACTGTTGGAGCTACTAAAGCTATTTCAGGATTATTATCTAAGTCTTCTCTTAATTTTTTAATTACTCTTTCTTCTACTACTATATCAGGATTAGATATAAGTATATAATCTACTTTATCTCCTAAGTACTTAATACCTATATTATTACCATATGAATATCCTTTATTACCATCTGATTTTAATACAGTAATATTATTCTTACCCATTTTTTTAAGTTCTTTAAATGATGAATCAGTACTAGCATTATCTACCACTACAATTTCACTTAAAGCTTTATAATCTTTTATTGAATCAATATAATCCCAAGTTTTTCTAAAATCGTTATAATTTACTATAACTATACCTATTTTACTCATAAATACTCCTATTTAAATACATCTAATATTTGATTTCTTGTTTTAAACGAATCATATTTAATTGCAGTTTCTCTAGCTTTAGTTTTCATTTTCTTTTCTTCTTCTTGATTTAATTTTAATAACTTTAATATTTTATCTTTTAAATCTTCACTATTCTTTTGCTCAAAGAATAATCCATTCTTATTATCTACTAAATAAGATGTAGGTCCATATTTATTACTAGCAGTAACTAATACTTCACATGCCATTGCTTCTAGTCCTACAAGTCCTAAAGATTCACATTTAGTATATGTAGGAAATACAAATATATCTAATGAATTATATATATTTAATAATTCTTCTTGTGAAACCATATTTCTTATTTCTAAATAATCTTCTAATTTTAAATCTTTAACCATTTTTCTAAACTTATCTTCTTCAGATCCAGATCCAACGATTAAATATTTATAATTTTTTAATTCTTTATTATCTTTTAATTTAGATATAGCCTCTAAAAAGATATCATATCCTTTATTTTTTTCTAATTTAGATACATACCCTATATAATTATATTTACTAGATAATTTAGCATTCTTTTTAGCATCTTTTTTATCTATTTTCTTAAATAATGTAGTGTCTACTCCTCCAGAAGGATATACAAATATTTTATTTTCTTTAATATTGTAATCATTAATCATAACATCTTTAAAATATTTAGAAGGAACTACTACTTTATAAGCATATTTTAAATATTTTTTACTTCTTTTAACATTCTTACTCTTATCATAATCTGATACTACATCATTACCATGAGCATTAAATATTAATTTAATATTAGCACTTGTATTCTTAATAAATATTGGAGCAAATCCAGTATGAGATACATAATGTGCATATATATAATCATAATTATTAAATATACCTTTTAATATTACTAATATATTCATTCTTATATAAGATAATAATTTAAATATAATATTATCTTGTTTAGTAATAACTACTTTATCCACAATAAAACCATTATCTTTTAAAACTTCTTCAGTATTCTTAACAAATGATCCATTATGTTTATACTTTTTAGAAGGATAAGTATTAGATACTAATAATATTTTTTGTTTATCAAGTGTTAGCGAATTCTTACTTAATAAATATAATAAAGAAATATATATAGATACACTTGGATTAATTATTACTCCACCGACGAATGATACTAAAAGTGCTATTATAAACGAGAAATTATATTTATCTCTTAAATTATTATATCTAGTATTATATAAGACTAATAATATGTATACTATTACTCCAAATAGTCCTATTCCATAGAATATATCAAATACATCTATATTCATATTATCAATTTCATTTATTTTATATTTACCAACGCCATATATAAATGTTTCTATTTTACCTTTAGTATACTTTTTATTAACTCTACTTAAAGCATCCATTTTAACATCATATTTAGTATACTCTACTATCTTTTTATAATTATATATTTTATTATCTTTAATAGTATGAGTAATCTTCATAATAGGAAATAATCCTATTAATAAGATAATTATAAATACAGAAATAGCAATATTTCTCTTTTGCCATTTATCTACTTTAAATATTCTACTATATTTAATATATCTAATAAGTATAAATAATAAAACTGCTATTATTCCAATATACATAATAATACTATTAGAATAATATACGCATAAGAATAATAATACATAAGATATAATCTTTAGTATAAAGCTTTTAGAATTATTAATATAATTAAGTGCTATAGTACCTAATATAACTAATATTAAACTAGCCATTATATTATCATATAAGTTTAATTTAAATATACTAGATATCACAAAAATAACTTCATACAAAATAAATATCTTAGTAATTAGTTTATCATTAATTTTATCATTATTATAAGATCCAAATAATAACATACTTATTGGGAAAAAGAATATATTAATTATATTAATAAATTCACATAATACACTAGATTTATTTAACCCAAAAAAGTACATTAATGAAAAACTTAAGAATGCTACAAATAAGAATAATACTTTGTTATATTTATAATTTTTTATTAACCAAATAAACATAATTACAAAGTTAATAAAAAATAAAATAAAACTAATTGATAAAGGATAATTATTATTTTTTATTAAACTATTAGTAAAAATATTAATAATAGGACTTATTAATAAAAATATATAAATAAACTTATCAAAAAATTTGTTAAACTTGTTCATAAAAGATACCTCTTTATATAAATATTATAACAAAATAATACAAAAAAAGATATAGCCTCACACTATATCTTTTAATTAATTTAAGAAATCATCTTGCTCTTTTTTAAGTCTTTTTTTCTCTTCTTTTTGAAGTCTTTTTAATTCTTTTTTAGATAATTCTGGTTCTTCAGATTTCTTCTCTTCTACTTTTATTTCTTCCTTCTTTTCTTCTTTAGGAATTTCTTTCTTTTCTTCTTTTTGAACTACTCTTTTAATAGCTTCATCTTCTTTTTTGTTTTTTATTGCTTTTTTGATCTTATTTTTAGAAGATGCTTGAGAAATAGTAATAATAATTAATATTATTATTAATGCTCCTGCAGCAACTAAACCAATCTCTAATTTCTTACTAAAATCTTCTACACTACTAACTAGTTTATTATTATATCTTTGGAATGTTTTTTCTTTCATATCATATTGATAGAAACCTTCCTCACCATTATTTAAATTAATAGCATATACTAATCTAAAATCTTTTACGCCAGTTAAAGCATAAGCTTCTACTTCTTCATCTAATTTAAGTTTAGTTTTTCTATAATTCATTGGAACTTTACTTGGTTTAATAAATACTAATCTTAAATCTTTAGATTTAACTTCAGTATATTTAACATATGTAGAATTCTTTGCATTATATATATAGAAACTAGAATCACCTAATTCATCTACTAATAATACTAATATATAATCTATATATTCATTTGAATATGCTACTACATCTTGTTTATCAATAACTACATTAGTTTTAACAAATCCTTTAGGAGGTTCAATATTACTTTCTTTTTTAAATACTGTATATTTTCTTTTATTAATTATTACTTCTATTGGATTTTTTTCTTTTCTAGTTATCTCTACTACATAAACTTTTTCTTCATCATTTTCAGCATGAACTTTGATTTCGAATTTGTTTGATCCTTCTACTAAGTCTTTTTCTCCTAATCCTTCAATCCATGCTCTATCATCTTCTGTTTCTGCTTGTAAATTTATTTTTTCTATATCTCCAGATACTACACCTTTATATTCAAGAGTATCCTTATCAAATGTTTGACTTAATGTAACATTTTCAATAGAAATACTTTTTAAATAGTTATTGTTAGATTTTTCTTCATAAGTATAACTACTTCCTCCACCGTTATTATTAGAATATGATTGACTTGCTTCAGTAATAGTTACTGTACAAGAATCACTTGTACTAATTTCATCTATATCAGAAGCAGCATCTACATCATATGCATAGAATCTAGCACTTCCTGGATTACCAGCTTTATAATAGATTGTTCTAGAGAAATCATTTGTTTCTTCTCCACCAAATGATAAACTACCACTTTGATATTGTGCATTACCTTCTGACCCTATATTTCCAAGCCATATTCCACCTGCACCACTTAAACTTCCATAAAATGTAACTCCAAAAGTTTCACCAGATTCAACAGAACCAGGTGCATTACAGTGAACTGAGTTTGCACTAACACTAAATGGTATAAAACCAATTAGTGCAATTAATAATAATTTTATTTTTTTCATATAACCCTCCTATTGTTGTAATTTACTTGCACCTAATAAGTGTGATTTAATTTTTGCAAAATCTTGTGCACTTATTTTTCCATCTTTATTTGTATCTGCAGAATAAATACTATCTCCAGATAATTTAGTAGCTCCTAATAGATGTGATTTAACTTTTGCAAAGTCTTGTGCACTTATTTTTCCATCACAATTAGTATCTCCATAAAGAATTACTGTATATGTTGCTTCTTCACCATTATTCTTAATCTTAAACTTTAATCCTGTTTTTACTATACCGCTAGTAATTTCTTTATAAGAATCATATACTTTAACTTCACTTGTATTAAAGTTAGTCTTAATCATATTTACATAATCACTAATATCTCTTCCTATTGAGAAACCACTTATATTATTATCTTTAACTGTTAATCCAATTGAATTAGCTATTTCTTTTGGTGTATCTTTACCAGATTCTGTTTTTATAATTGTTATCTTATATTCTTTTACTGAACCATCTTCTGCAGTTACTTTAACACTTGCATTAGTAGTATTAGCAGATATATTAATATCTCCTGTACCAGTTACTTTAGCTTTTGAATCAGCTACTTCTGCTTTAATATTTACTTTAGTAATATTACTTGTTACATAAGCCTTATATTCAGTTATTGATGAATCAAATCCTGGTACTAATGATGTATTAGTTATACTTAATGATTTCAAGTTATTATTACTACTTTGTGTAGGTAATACTGTTCCACTACCCATATCAGTATAAACTGGTATTTTAAATGTAAATGATAAATCTGATATATGAGCATCCCAATATGATCTATATGTTGTATAACCTTCACTATATGGTGCTTGTACATTAGCCATATATTGGTGCCAATATCTAGAAGAACCTATTATATTAAATTTTTCATAGTAAAGTGTATCTTGATTATTTGTTATATATCCATCAGAGATTTCAGATGTAGCTCCCATGATTGATGCATATGGGCTATCCCATCCACTTCTCTTAGCATAATTTAATGCTCCATTATATATTGCATCTGTACTATTTCCTGATGCACCAAAGTTAAAGTAGTTATAGTATGTTTTACCATCTCCACCATCCATTGATGCAGTCATACTCCCACTCTTACCTTGTTCTTGTAAAACTCTTGCTGCTAAGTGTACTGGACTTACTCCATATTTTTTACCAGCTTCTACAAATGTAGATGCATATGTTTTAGTTTCTCCATTATATGAATAATTTCCTGCTAAGAAAGATCCATTTAATATATTTTGAACTACATTTTCATTTTGAGATTCATTATATGATAATTGTTCAAACATAAATATACTGTTATCATCTAAGAAGTTTCTTGGGTCTAGATAATATCTTAATGCATCTCTACTTGGTGCATACCATCCTGGTTCAAATTGAACATAATAACCATTTGAATATGCAGCAGGATCTGTTGATAATTGATTTAAATCTCTAGTACTAATTAAGTTTTTAGAAATCGGAATTATTTCTCCATTAACTGCATCTTCTAAACTAACTCCTGTATTGGATACTTCAAAATTCCAACTAGGATGTTTAGCATGCATCTTTAATAATTTTTCTATATAGCTTTCAGGGAATCCTTTAGCTCTTAATTGATTTCCATAGTTTTGATCCAAAGTATATGTTTCATATTGATCTAGATAGTAAGTATATACATATCCTTCATAAGTATATCCCCAATAATTAAATCTAATTTTAGACCAATCTCCTTCCTTACCAATAACCTCAACTGCTCTTGGTCTCCATAACCAGATAGTGTCTCCATCACAATCTTTTAATCTTGGACATACACTAGTATCTGTACTTGGACATTGTCTAACAGATAATTCAGTTTCATTTATATAAGCATATGTATATGTTGTTTGCATAGCATATACCTTTGTAGGAATAAAAGGCACTATTAAAGAGATCATCATAAGAAAATTTAGAAAATAATTAACTAATTTTTTCATATAAATCACCCTTTCTATAGTCTTATACACATTATATTATACCAAATAATCATATGTCTTTTATATATATAAATATATATAAATATATAAAATCGTAAAAATTTGTAAAAAAAAAGGAACTTTTTTGTTCCTTATTCTCCTCCTTCGCCTTCTCCAGAGTTTTCACCAGAGTTTTCTCCAGAGTTTTCTCCACCGGAATTTTCTCCTCCGCCAGATTCTCCTCCAGAATTTTCTCCACCGGAATTTTCTCCTCCAGATTCGCCAGAGCCTCCACCTGAAGATTTAACGCAATTCCCATTACTATCTTCTTCATATCCATTCCATGTTGGACATACACAAGTAACTTCATCATCACCTAATTCAAGTGGTTCTTCGCAAGTTGTCTTTTCCTTTTTCTTGCATACACCTTTTGAATCTTTTTCATATCCATTCTTACATACGCAAGTTTGCCCATCTGCACCTAATTCTTCATTTTCACCAGTACATGTTTTCTTTTCTTCTGGTTTTGGATCTGGTTGTGGATAATTTTTAATACCACCAAATTGATCTTTACCAATTATTTTAGGTTCATATGGTTGATCTATACTAAATGAGAATGAAGTTTCATATTCTTCTTCTTCTAAACCTAAGTTAATTCTCATAGCTTTAGTAATAGCATTTAAACTATTCATAGATGGTAAAAATTCATAAACTGGTGATCCTACTAAATAGTCATGTAGATGACCATCTGATCCATTTAAATATGTTCTTTGCATACTTATAACATCATTTGTATCAGTTAAAGAATCAGTTGATAATAAAACATCTTTAAATACATTATAGAATTCAAGAATTTGTTCTCTTGTTAAATCTGTTTCTAATGTTTTACCTACTGCATCTAATACTTGATAGAATTGATCTACAGTTCTTATATTCTTAGTGGCATTCATAATACCTTTAATAACTAATTGTTGATTTTGACCTCTTACAAAGTCATTTCTTTCACCTTGAGTATAATCAGGTCCACACCAATCATATGCTTTTCTGTTTCTAGCTAAAGCTAATGCTTGTACACCACTTAAATGTTGCCATCCAGCATCAACAAAGATTACTTCACTAAAACTTCTGTATTGGTTATTTTCACATATTCCATATGGGACATCTACATCTATACCACCTAAAGCATCTACTAAGCTAATAACACCTTTAAAGTTCATCTTAGCATAGTAATCTATATGAATTCCTGTGAAATTTTCAACAGTTTCTCTAACACATTCACTTCCATATGGATTAGCATGTGTTATTTTACTATATCTATTACCTGCACATGCAATTGGTACAAAAGTATCTCTTGGAATGCTTAAAATAGTAGCATTTAATGTTTTAGGATTAAATGTTATTAATATGATTGTATCTCCAAGACCCCAATCATCTATTTCATCATCATTAGAATCAACACCCATTACTAGAATTGTAAATGGTTCAGTAACACTTGTTCTTTTTCTTTTGCTACTCTTTGATTTCTTTGTTTCCATTTCTTCACTATGTGTGAATAATACTTTTGTTTCATCTGCTATATGTTCAAAATCAGATCTTGTTTTATATCTTGAAATATAATTTCCAACTACAAAGCAAGCATCTATTTCACCTGAATATAAAGCATTTAACATTATAATATCTTCATCATAATCATAAATATTATCTAAATCTAAACCTTGTTCTTTTATGATTTTTTGCGCTAATACATAACCTTCTATATCTTCTTCATTACTAATTATACCTATCTTCTTTTTCTTAACATTTTTCTTAGTTGTATCACCATCTTTTAATGCTATTAATTTAGAAGTATAAGTTGTAGTATTTTTATTTAATCCATCTAAGAACGACATAGTTCTTGATATAAAGGAACTTGCAAAATATTCACCAATTCCAAACACTAAAAGAACTAATATTAATATAATAAATTTATATTTCTTTGGTTGTAATCTTAATGAAAAATTAAGTCTAACTACTAATATACAAATTATTACTAATATACCAATTCCAATATATCTAAGAACATTTTCTATATTAGATAATTTTAATATATTCCATATAAAATAACCTGTTATACATAAGAACATACCTACAAATACACTAGATATAATTCCTATTATTTTATTGTTCTTTTTATTTATATTTTTTTCTTCAACAGTATACTTTTTTCTCATATTACATAGCCTCCTGCATTCTAGCTACTGATAGCTTATTCATATCAGGAACTACTATAATAGTTGCATTGTGTTGGAAATCATCTTTATTCTTATATTCCCAACTAATATTTATCATATATCCTACTTGATCTTCAGTGAAGAATCCACCTTCAAACATAGTATATGGAGATATTTCATCTATATCATCTATTTTAACTTTAGTTACTGTTGGTAAAGAACTATTAGATACATTATCTGTTACTAAAGAATGAACTTGTTTATACATTCCATCACGTGCTGCATCTATAAAATCTTTTTGGTATCCAACATAAACAAATTGAACACCTCCAACATCATTCTTACTAGTTTTATTGCTTAATGTAAAGAAATCTATTACAAATAATTTTGCTATAGTTTCAGCATACTTTTTATTATCTACTTCTTTAGCATTTAATATCTTCTTTAATTCATTAAAGTTTTCTTTAAATAATTTAGTATCTGTATCACTTACAACGTAATCAACATCTTTATTTTTAATGGAATCTACTACTTTAGATTTAGTAGATCTAGGTCTAATAAAGTTATTCCACACTATAAATCCACTTACTAGTATTGCTACTACTATTAAACATAAAAGTATTTTAGTAATCGGCTTTATTTTTGCTCTAGCCATCTTCTCTTTTTTCATACTAATTTTCTCCTTCTGTTCTATCAAGTCTATCCTTTTCATTCTTTATTAAATCGTAAAGAATAATATCATTTGAAACTTGTAATTTTTTAGATGTTATTTCATTGTTTCTAGTAATAGTATCACTATCTATAATAGCATCTGGATTAATAACTTTATATTCATCCTTTTGGCTATTATAATAAATATCATTTGTTAACCAGTTACCATTAGGGAATGAGACTAAGTTATTATCTAAATCCATTACATCATTTCCTAATGCATATTTTGGTTTTAATCCAAGCATATTACTTAAAGTAGGCATTACATCTACCATACCCATAGCAGTAGTAACAGTCTTATTAAACTGTCTATCTTTAGTCCAAATAATAAATGGTACTGCTCTATTTATTTCATATTGATAATAATCAACTGGATAATAATTTTCATCTTCTTTATCTAAGATGCTATCATTTTCTTTATCATAGTTATATAGTCTTACATAATCACTCTTAGGTAATTTAGCATCATGATCTCCATAGATAACTACTATTGTATTATCAAGTAATCCAGCTTCATCTAATTCAGTGAATAATTCACCAATTGCAGAATCTGCATAATGAACAGATTTAAAATAATTACCTAGTTTTGTATCTTCCATATATGGATATACTTTTTCAGTTCCATCTTCTGCTATTTCTTTAATACTTGTATCAAATTCACCATATTTATCTAATGCATCAAATGGTGTATGGTTACTAAGCATTATTAGTGTTGCAAAGAACTTACCATTTTCTTCATATTCTTTCTTAATAATAGGTACTGTTTGTTTAAAGAATTCTTTATCTGATAAACCAAGTCCTATAACATTTTCATCATCTATTTCATAAGAAGATTTACTATAGAATGTATTATATCCTAGACTCTTATGTAAATTATTTCTATTCCAGAAATCTCCATTATTAGCATGGAAAGAAAGTGTATTATAACCTTTTTCTTTTAACATTTTTTGAAGAGTTTCATATTCTCTATTCCAATAACTTACTGCAACTGAACCATTAGTTACTGGTAATAATGATGAAGCAAATGTAAATTCTGAATCTGAACTTGTTCCAGATGATGCTTGTGAATAGAAATTACTGAAATATATACCTTCATCTTTTATTCTATTTAAATTAGGAGCAACTTTTTCTCCATTAAATTCTTGATTCATAGCAGCATTTTGAATACTTTCAGCATGAATAACAATTACATTCTTTCCTTCAAAAATATTAGTATATTCATTTTCATTTATTTCTATTGTATTTTCTGTGTAATAATCTCTAAAATCTTTAGCAGCATTATCATATCCAAATAATGTGTTAAACTTAGCATCTAAACTCTTAAATAAGTCATTAAATTGATATGTATATATACCAAATTTAGTTACTAAGAATTCTCTATTCCATTGTTTACTTAATCTTGAGAATTCAACTGATGTTACTGTTGCAAAGAATAATGCATAAATAATAACACCGCAAATTAATGTTCCAGTAAATCTCTTCTTTCTATTTTCTTTAGGCCCTGCAAATTCTATATATTTTTTCTTTTTTAAATGGATATGATATCCTACTAAGAATATTAATTGCCATAAGAAAATAAAATCTTTAAATTGTAAAACATTCTTTACTACTGCATCTCCTACATCTACTGTCATTAATGAAACTGCAATTAATGAAAATGACGCAAAAGACATATAATATGTATAATATAATGAATTAACTATACATATTATATTAAATAGTATTGACACTACCATTAAGTAAGTAAATTGCTTTTTAGCTTTAAACAAATATACAAAAGATCCTAATATTAAAACTATTGCTAAATCCGCTAAAAAAGGTTTTATAGCAAAATAGTTATGAACAGTAAAAAATCTAAGTAAACATGCATTTATTAAGTTACCTATAACGAATGCTATAAACTGTTTATTAGTGCTTATATATTGTTTGTAATTAAAATTTTTAACACCATCTTTTATTTTTATGAATGTATCTTTAATCTTTTTCATATCTAACCTCTTAAAAAAAATTATAACATTTTTCAAAACATTTTTAAAGAGTAAAACATTCCGTTTTACTCACCATTTGCTTTTCTATCTTCAATAGAATTTATAACCATTCCAATAACAAATACTTCTGCTATTATGAATATCCATAACATCAAAACTAATATATTGGATGCACTACCATAATAATCATTATAAGATGCATAATTTGTTACATAAAATGAATATATAAATGTTACTGCTATCCAAAGTACTGTAGTAAATAAAGAACCTTTATTTACACTTTTACTACTAATTTTTTTATTAGGAGTTAAAGTATATATCATCTTTATAAATAAGAATATTATAAAGAATGATATTGGCCATCTAAATAAATTGATAAGCCATAATATCTTACTTCCTATAAATCCTATTTGTGGAATTATACTTATAATACTTAATATTTTATTACCAAATACTAGTATAAATATAATAAATATTAATAATCCTATTAATAATAATGTTATTATTAATGATTTAATTATATCTTGTATTGGATTTCTCTTAACACCATATATATTATTTGCTGCTGCTATTATTGCTTTAGTACCACGTGATGCTAAATAAATAGCAGATATAGCAAGTAATATAACACTAAAGTCTAATGTTTTACCTGTAAATAAAGGTAATATTAATTTACTTGTTGTAGCAGGTAAACTTAAACTTATAAAATTTAATATTTCATCATAAGATAATGAAAAAGCAGATGCTACCATTCCAAATATTAGAATAATTGGAATAGATGAAAGCAGTAAAAAGAAAGACAGATGTCCTGGTAAAACGGACATTACTGGCTTTCCTAAAACTTCAATTATTTCTTTTATTAAAAGTTTTATTTGCTTCATTTATATCACACCCACTATTTATCTTCGGTATTTAATTCTTTATTTGTTTTAACCTCTAATACTGCTTCATTAATAGCATCATCAATAGTTTTTACATCATCAGTAATCATACTATATCCAAGTGTTGCACCAAAACCATATGGAATATTCTTAAATTCTTTATTTAATTTTCTCATATAAGCTATTACTTTATTTTCTTCATAACCTATTAAATAAATTAAGAATTCATCACCATTAGTTCTAACTATATCACTTTGCTCTAATTGATTATTCATTAATATATTAGCAGCTTTTTTAAGAACCATATCTCCTTCATTATGACCATATACATCATTAATATGTCCAACTTTATTAACATTAACAATTATAATAGCTTGTGGATAAATCTTATTATTTTGCCACTTATCATAATTCTTATTTAAATAATGTCTATTCTTTAATGATGTTAAACTATCTACATATTTTAATCTATCATTCTTACTTATTTTATTATTTTTATATTTAATTCTAATATATATTAAACTAATACCAAGTAATACAAATAAACCTACTAAAATATATGCAAAAGTTAAATCTATTTTCTTACTATCTTTAGATAATTTAACTTTAGCTCTAGCCATATATAGATCTGGTTCTATATTAGATATGTAGAATTTAAATAATCCTACAAATCCTTTATTATTACTCTTATTTAATACTATAAAGTTATAATCTAAATCATCAAGTTCAGCTTCATAAACAACCTTGAAATTATCTAATTCACTATTTCTATAATTATCATAAACATTATAATCTAAAACAACTATACTATTTTCATTTAATGAATTAAATAATGAACCTGGTTTCTTATATTCTTTTACCTTAGCATTATAATTTTTAGCTATATAATCAGATAATTTATTATCTATCATAGATACTTCTTGACTCTTTAAACTCTTTAATGATGGAACTATAGTCTTAGTATTATTAATATGTGTTAATACTATTACTTTCTCTTTATAAGGAGAAACTGTTTCATCGAAATTATTTGCTAAATCTTCAAAATTATAATAATTAAATGCTAAATCTACTTTTTCATTATTTAAATTAGTAGTTAAATCTCTAACAGAATTGTATTCTTTAATCTTGAAAGTAATATTCATACTCTTAGCAAAACCATCAAGGATTTCACTATTATATCCTATAAAATCATCATTTATCTTAGATTCATATGGTAAGTTTTTAACATATCCATAAGTATATTCTTTACCTTCAAAATTAGCAATTGTAACATCAT
Organism: Caryophanales bacterium; assembly: GCA_016290885.1. Classification (GTDB taxonomy): domain Bacteria; phylum Bacillota_I; class Bacilli_A; order RF39; family UBA660; genus RUG13038. The sequence goes on from JAEEVN010000001.1 coordinate 121,609, forward strand.
CTATTTCTTTAGATTCAAAATATAATGTTAATAATCTCTTGTTATAAGATTTCTCTAATTCTTGCTTACTCCATCTTGTATAATATTTTCTAAATATACTATTTAAAGTAGCATCTCCTCCAGATATTTTTAATATACATTCATTATTTAATTCAGGTATATTATGAACAATATAGAAGTTATTAGCAAATACTTGATTAATATATAATGTCTTTGGTATAACAGCATATACTATATCATTAGCTTGTAATGCTTCTATAATAGAATCTATATTATTATATGAATTATATATAATACTATCATTATCTTCAAATGAAGATCTAATAGCATCTACATCTGTTTCTAATGCTCCAATAGTAACATTTCTTAAATCTGTAATTTTTTTAACTCTTTTATTATCTTTACTAACAAGTGCATATTCATCACTATAGAATAATAATTCTGAATCTTTTAAATTAGAATTACTCTTCATTTCAAATGAATATTTACTTTCAGGTGTTGCTCCGAATTTATAAGGAACCATATTAAATTTAATACCTGTTTCTTTTGAAAAGTCATTTAAGAAATCAAAGAATACACCCTCACCATCTTCTCCAAATATAGGGATATCATTTAATACTGATACATCAACTGTTGTATTCTTATTCTTTTCAATCCATCTTTTTTCTAATAAGGAGAACACACCTTTTTCATTGTTACTTTTATTAACTGAAATAGCAATAGCAATTATGGCAGCAAGTAATATTAAAGGTAAAGCAATTAATAATATTTTCTTTTTATTAATATTTTTCTTCTTCATATTATCTCCTAATTATTTGTCCAAACGATTCCAGAATTTTTCTTATTACTATAACCCATTATTGGGAATTCATATTTTGTTTCTTCTTTTCCTTCTTCGACAGTAACTTTAATTCCTTCTTCTTTCTTTTTACTAATCATATATTGTATATCATAATAACCTTTTACTTTTTCTGTAAAAGCTCCTAATGATTCATTAGCAATATTTTTTGCATCATCTTTAGAAACATCCTTCTTAACATTAAAAATTACATCTATTCTTTTTCCATGTACTTCTATTTTGCAAGATGAAACTTGTTCTTTTCCTTTTATTAAATCAATAACTTTCTTTTGTGCTTTTTCACTAAATTTATAATTTTCAATTCCTTCTAATCTATCGCCATATTTACTAGTTCCTGATGAAGGTAAAACTAATTTTAGAACTACAGCACCAAAAGCAATTACAATTATTAAAGCTAAAATATAGCCTATTTTTATTCTTCTTTTTGGTCTTTTATTATTTTCCATTTTTCTAACACCTCTAACTATTTCATTATACTATACGTGATATAAAAAAACAATAATCAATAAGAATTGATTATTGATTATGCTGCTTTATTAATTAATGTTTTTGCCTCTCTTTTAGAAAGTAATACATCATTACTTTGCATTGGCATTACTCTATGTGGTTTATCTCCTGTTTTTACATCAGTCATTCCTGCATACAAAGGAGTAACTACTGTATATTTTTTAGCATTATCAACTACTGGAGTTTCTACTGCTTGTACTGGAATATTATCTTCTTTTACAAGTACATCAGGTTTGAATTCCATAGTAGGTTCTTCTACTTGTGGAGTTACTTCACTAGTAACAGGTTCTACTGGTGTAACAGGTTCTACTACAGGAGCAACTGGTTCTACTATAGGTTGTGGAACAGTAACTGGATCTACAACAGGTGCAGATACTGGTTCAGGTACTATAACAGGATCTGGTTGTACTGCTGCAGGAGTTGGTTCAACAATTGGTTGAGCAACTACTTCAGGTTCAACTTTTGCATCACCATTATCAACTATTGGTTCTTTTGATTCTTCAGCTACAGTTTGTGGTACTGATGCTAAAAGATCTTCTATAGAAGTAATACTTTGTTCTGCTGGAACTGAATCCATATCAATATTTGATACACTTACTGGAGTAAATGTTTCTTCTGGAACATCAGTTAATGTTTCTTCCTTTGGTTCTTCTTTAGTCTCTGATTCTACTGATACTTCTCCAATAGGTGCTTCAGGAACAAATTCATCAGTCATTACTTCTTCAGGTTCTTTTTCTAATGTATCTTCCTCAGCAACTATATCAGAAGAATTAACTTCTTTTAATATTTCATCTGCTTCAGGGATAGCTTCAACAACTTGTGGTAATACTTCTTCCTTTTTATTAGTTTCAGTATTTTCTCTTATAGCAGTTAATTCTGCAATTATTTTATCTAATTTTTGTTCAATAGAAGAAGTATTAGTTGCTTCAGCTGCTACTGCACCAACTGGTTCAAAATCAAATGAAGTTTCCATATTACACCTCTCCTTTCGATAAATCTGCAATGGCGTCTTTTACTTTTTGCCATTCTGCGTCATCTGTTATTGTATCAAAGTAATATTCTCCATTATCTACTCTTACTCTTGATACATAATCTTTTATATTATTGTCTTGATCCTTTTGATTAAAAGTATAAACTGCATAATCTTGATTATTTTCTTCTAGTCTGAAAATAGTTATTAAATTAGCTACTACTTTTTGACCTTTTGGATTAACAATTGTAACTTTTGTTTCCATAAGAGATACCTCCTTATTCTAAATAAAATTATAACATTTTTTTATTTTTAATACAACAATTATTAATAAAAAAAATGGATTAATATCCATTTTTATTTTAGTACATAAGAACCTTTATATTTATTAAATAATCTCTCTTTTTCTACTACCAATATAACTGCTTGTTTCATCTTGTTATATGTAATACTTTCTAATTTAACATTCTTAATTCTTTTTATTACATTACCTCTAGATCCTAAAACCACTATATTATTATCATTAGATAGGATTATTCCGTTTTTATATATTTCATCATTAACTATTTTATAATCTTCTAAATCATAATAATATTTCTTATTTTTCTTTTTATTATAGAAACATAATTTATTTTTATCTAATTCTACTATAGTATCTTTCATATAACCAAGATATAATTTTGATTCATATCTCTCTTTTAAATTACTACTTACTATATATTTCATATCTTCAATTTCATATTGATAATATGTTTTATTATTAATATTTATTTTTTTACCATAGTGCAATTCATTATCAAATAATACTATATTCTTATTTACTTTTCCTATTTTTACTTTACTATCTAAAAGTATTATTTGTTTATCAGAATAAGTTATTTTTCTATCTTGATTATCAAGCAAATAATACCTTTTATTCTTTTTAATAGTTTTATAATTATTATTAAATATTACTATATCATCAAAATGATTTGAATATATTATTTTTTTATTCTTTAAATCATAAACATAATTTTTATCATTAACAAGTATATTTATATGATTACTATCAATATATTTATAAGAGAAATTTTTTGCCTTCATTATTTTATAGAATTTATTGGTATCAGTTTCTAATAAACCTAAATAATAATCTCTAATAGTTAATACTAAATTTTTATTAACAGCATTTGATAAATCTATATTTTTTGGATTTATATTCTTATTAAATGTAAATGTTTCTTCTTTTCTTAATCCATTCATATAAATCATATATATTTTATTATTAGAAACGATATATATCTTATCATTATATTCAAAATATTTATCGAAACCATCTCCTATAATATTATTAACTATAGGAAAGAAACAATAATATTTTGAATCTTTTTTTACTATAAAATAATCTATTTCATTATTATTAACTTTTTCTTTAATTATTTTATAATCTACTAATAAAACTTTACCTTTTTCATTAACAAAATAATTATCTATTAAGAAATATTTATTATTATAATATGGTTTTATATTCTTAATGTTATAGAATAATACTTCACCCTTATCATTAACAATATTATTATCTACATATATTAAATTTTCATTAATACCATATATATTATTACCAGAGATTACTTTCTCAAAGTTTGAATTATATACATGATAACCATTATTCTTAATAATATAATATTTTTTTGAAACGCTTACTATATTATCTTTATTTATATTTGAAAAACTATATAATCTATTCCCATTATAGTCATATATATCATAATTCGAATCATTACGTGCATATAAATATGAGTTATCAAAGTATACTATATCTTCATATTTTTCTTTTATAATCCTCTTTGATTTTGTAATAGTATCAGAACGATCTTCAGAAGTAATTCTATAAAAGAATATAAGTGATAATATAAGTATGCTTAAAATAACTATTGTAAAAATAGTTTTCTTAATTGTTTTTTTACTCATATTATCACTCCCTTTCTATTCTAAATCTATGTCTAAACCTATTGGAGCATGATCACTACCCATAATATCATCATAAATATATGCTCCAGTTACTTTATTAATTATATTTTTAGATACTATAAAATAATCTATTCTCCAACCTATATTTCTTGCTCTACAGCCTTCTAAATAGCTCCACCAAGTATATTTAATTTCATCTTTATGAAAATATCTAAATGTATCTATAAAACCCGAATCAAGTAATTCACTAAACTTACTTCTTTCTTCATAAGTAAATCCAGCATTACCAATATTAGCTTTAGCGTTTTTAATATCCATTTCAGTATGTGCAACATTAAAATCACCACATACTACTACTGGTTTAGATTCTTCTAATTTTTTAAGAAAATTTCGAAAATCATCTTCCCAAACCATTCTATAATCAAGTCTAGTAAGGTCTCTTTTTACATTTGGAACATACACAGTAACTAGATAAAAATCATTAAACTCTAAAGTAATAATTCTACCTTCATGATCATGTTCATCTATTCCCATTCCATATGAGATAGATATAGGCTTCACCCTACTATATACTAGTGTTCCTGAATAGCCCTTCTTCTCGGCAGGATTTAATATCATTTCATATCCATCTTTTTTAAAATTAAATTGATCTATCTCTGCTTTTGATTCTTGAATACAAAATATATCTGCATTTATATTATCAAAGAATTCTTCAAATCCTTTTTTAAGTACTGCTCTAAAACCTGCTACATTCCATGATACTATTTTCATAAAGTACCTCCATAACTATTTTATCACATTAATCTATCAGTTTAAATCTTTTCTTAAATCTTCATAATGATACTTTATTGGTTCTTTTAAAATATCAGTTTGTAATTCTTTTGCAATCTTATTAATAGTTGCCTTATCTAGTCTATCCACTTTTTTTATTGGATAACTATTTTGTAGATATACTCCATTAGTATTTGGAGCCATTTCAAACTTTTCCCAATCAATGGATATTGCGCCATCAGAATGATATTTTCCATTAACATATGTTGTTATTGTATCCTTTTCAGATAAAATCATATAATATGGTTTAGTATAAACGTCATACGAACTATAATATTCCTTACTTTTGTATTCCTCTATAGATGTTTCATCATAATACCTATCAATATTATAACTTTCATCTATTCCAATTAAGGCATATATTTGCCCATCTACATATAATATCTTACATTCAATGTAAAAATCATTAAAATATGGGTCATATTCACCATATCTAGTCCAGCTGTTGTATGAATATCTTCCTAACGCCGCATACTCTAAATTTCCATTTTCTTCTGGTAAAGTCAATATAGCATTATATATATAATAAGGATATTTAACATTTTCATTAATAACATTTTCTTTAGAAGGATCATCATAAAAATAGTTTTCATCTATCCCAAACATAGTAGATTTTCTATAACATTTTCCTCCTATATTACTATCATAATTTTCACAATCATGGCCATCATTAAGTTTATTTTCAAGTTCTTTAGTTTCATCTGAATATAATAAATCTCTTTGCTTCAATTCTTTATAAAAATCTCTTGTAGTTTTATAATTTTCTTTTTTAACAGTATAAGCACTAGTACTTGAATTATATTTCATATCAAATAGAAAATTACTAATTGGGATTTCAAAAAGTGACAAGATACTTATAAGAATTGGTATTATTATTAAAACTACATACAATGTTGTTTTTAATTTTGATATACTTTTTTTATATAAACTTTTTAAAAAAGTAATCAGTATCACGATTGGATAAATAAAACCTACTGCGAAAAGTATTGCATATTTGAAAAGTCTTAATATTATTATTGTACCTAAAGCCTGTCCAATACTATCTAATCCGGTATTATCACCAACCATAGCATCACTCATATTTGATAATATATGTGGAAATAAGAATATCATAAATAATACGAATAAATATTCAAGTATTATTTTTATAATTGTTTTTTTCTTTTGTAACTTAATTTTTTGTTCAATCATTTTTAACGCCTACCTTTTAAAGTACTTTCATATTCATTTTATCACATTAATTAAATGGTTTAAATCTTTTTGCAAAGTTTTCTACTTGAATTATACCATCTACTGCAGAAGTTGTTATTCCTCCTGAATAACCTGCACCTTCTCCACATGGATATATACCTTTTATATTAGATTCACCTATGTCATCTCTAAGTATTGTAAGAGGACTAGATGTTCTTGATTCTATTCCAAGAAGTATTGCATCTTTTTCAAAAGAAGATATTTGTTTCGAAAAATGAGGCATTGCTTCTTTAATAGAACTAGATATATATTCTGGTAATATATCATTTAAATTTTTAAATATATACTTACCTTTAATACCACCTGTTTTAACTTCATTAACAGTATTATTAACAAAGTCTTCATATCTTTGAACAGGTATATTACCATTACCTATTTCATATGCTTTTCTTTCTAATTCTTTTTGGAAATTTAATCCATCAAATAAACCTGTTCCATAGTCATTACTATTTACGGTAACAACTAATGCTGAATTTGAAAAACCTGAGTCTCTTTTATAATCACTCATACCATTAATAGATAAATATCCTTTTTCAGAAGATGCATTAATTACATAACCACCAGGACACATACAAAAAGAATATACACCTCTATTATCTTTAGTAGTATAAGTTAATTTATAATTAGCTGGCTCTAATAATTTATAATTATCCCCATATAAATCTTTAGATATTTGTTCTTCCTTGTGGATAATTCTAAGCCCTACTGCAAATGGTTTTGGAAGCATTTTTATATTATTATCATTTAACATAAAATATGTATCTCTTGCACTATGACCTATTGCTAAAAATACATTATTAGTTATTATTTCTTCATTGCCATTAACAATTATCTTCTCTAGTTTATTATTATTTATTACTAAATCAGTTAAGCAAGTATTATATCTAAATTCTCCTCCATAACTAATTATTTTATTTCTTAAATTAATTACTACATCTCTAAGTACATCAGTACCTATATGTGGTTTATTAGCATACATTATTTCTTCTGGTGCACCTGAATCTACAAATATTTTAAATACTTCTCTAATTCTATTATATTTATCTTTAACTAAAGTATTTAATTTACCATCAGAAAAAGTTCCTGCTCCACCTTCTCCAAATATTGGATTAGAGTTTTCATTAAGTTTATTTGTTTTCCAAAATTCATCCACTGTTTTAACTCTATTTTCTATTTTTTCTCCTCTTTCTATTATTATTGGTTTATAACCATATTTAGAAAGAAAATAACCAAGGAATAAACCCGCAGGCCCTGATCCTACTACTACTGGTCTACTATTTAATTCTTCATTTCCTAAAGTAGGAAATATATATTCTTCATTTGGTGTTCTTATAACATTTTTTTCTTTTAATACTTTTTCTTCATTATCTACTTCTATATCAAAAGTATAAACATACATTAATTCTTTTCTAGCATCTAAAGATTTTTTTACAATCTTAAAAGAGTTAATTTTATTATGAATTAACTTTTCTATTTTTGATTTAATATGTTTATCATCATCATTTAAAATATTTATTTTAACATTACTAATTCTTAACATAATTCTTTAATCCTATCACTAACAATTAAACCAGAAAGAATAGCAAATGAAATATTATAACCACCACAATCACCATCTACATCAAGAAGTTCTCCTGTTAAGAATAAATTATTAATCTTTTTAGTTTCAAAAGTATTTATATCTATTTCATTAACATCTATTCCACCCATAGTAACTTGTGAATTATCAAATAATTTAGTACCAGTTACATTTAATTTAAAATTAGTTAATAAATCTAATATATTGTGTTTTTCTTCTAAAGATAAATTTTCTTTTAATTTATCTTTAGATATATTAGATAATTTTAATATTACTGATGCTATTTTTTCATTAACTATTTTCTTTAAAACATCATATATCTTTCCATTAGGTAATTTATCAAAATAATTATTATAGTCATTTGTATAAGGCATAAAATTAATTTTTATAATAGGTTTATTTAATATATGTACATATCTGCTTAAATTAAACACACATATACCTGATACTCCATAATCAGTTAGTTGTAGTTCTCCAGCTTCTTCTTTAATTAATTTATCATCATCATAAATAGATACTATAGCATCAGTTCTAACTCCATCCATTTCTTTTAAGAATTTACCTTCGCAAAGTACTTGTACTAATGATGGATAAAGATTAGTAACACTTAGTCCAAGTTTAGAAAGTAAATTATATGAATCTCCTTCAGTACCTGTTACTTTATATGATTTAGATCCAGATGATACTACTAAAGCATCACAAGATAATTCATTATTAATAATGAATTTATCATTTTCTTTTTTAATATCATTTACTCTATAATCAAACTTAAATACTACTCCCTTATTTAATGCTTCTTCATATAAAGCATCTCTTATAGTAGAAGATTTATTAGTAAATGGATAATAATATCCATTTTTTATTTTTATTTCTACTCCTAGAGATTTAATAAAGTTAAGAACTCTGTCTTTATTATTTTCATTAATAATATTTCCTATATTATTATCCAATATGCTGTGGAAATGTTCTTTAGAAAAATCATCATTTAAAAAGTTACATCTTCCATTACCAGTCACTAATATCTTTTTACCAGGAATACTATTTTTTTCTAATACTAAGATTTCGTTATTGGAGTTTTTAGAATTAATAGCAGTAGTAAGTCCACTTACTCCTGCTCCTATTATAATTATTTTCATATTAACCTCTTTTTTTCTCTTTAATTATAACATAAAAAAAGATGCTTAGCATCTTTAATTATAAGAATATAAATACACAAAGAATTGCTACTATTATAATTACTATAATAGACATTAATACTATATTTGCATATCCTATTTGATTTATCTTTTTAATAGGTACCTCTGGATTTGATAATGTCTTTTTTAATGACTTATTCATTGCTGGAACATCAGGAGTAATAGTTTGTTCTATTGGAGCTTGATTAAATACTGCGCTTGCTTCTTCTAATGTTGTTGCAGGATTATATTCTCCAGCATCAGGAGTTACTGTATTTAGTGGTCTTTCCATAACATCTCTTCTTGTTTCTTCAAGTAATGTATTTGGAGTTTTTACAACATTTGATCCACTTTGACCTTCTGGCATAATTGGTTCTTTTGGTTCTATACTTTGTTTTTGATTTAACGATTCTTGTTCTAGAAGTTCATTATATCTTCTTTCAACATCCTCAGGATCAGGTGTAACTCCAGGTTCATAACTATTTAATATACCCATTAATCTAGCATCTCTTGTAACCAATATATTAGGTTCTTTATTATAAATATATCTTATTAAAGCACTTTTTAAATCTTTATTCATATTATCACCTACTTAATAATTTTATCTAATTTTTCTTTTATTTGATCTCTTGTAAATGGTTTTGCTATATAACAATTAAATCCTTCATTTAAGTATTTTTCTTTTGCTCCTGAAACTGCATCTGCAGTTAAAGCAACAACTGGAGTATCAAATCCATTTATTTTCTTTAATTCATTAAATGTTGTTTCTCCACTCATTTCAGGCATCATAATATCAAGTAAAATAATGTCATACTTCTTCCCGCTTTTGATTTTATCTAAACATTCTTGTCCACTTAAAGCATTGTCAATTTCAAAATTTAATTGAGATAATGCTCTAGCAGCAACTTTAATATTTAATTCATTATCATCTACTACAAGAACTTTCATTCCTTTATAGTCTTCTCTATATGTTCCATTCTTAGCGATTTCTTCACCTTCAGGTTTAGTCATCTTACTAATCTTTTGTGGAATTTGTGCAACAAATATTGATCCTTTACCAAATGTAGAATTAACATTTATTTTTCCACCCATCATATCAAGTAATTTTTTAGTAATAGCAAGTCCAAGCCCTGTACCTTCAATTGTAGAATTCTTTTCATCTAATCTCTCAAATTTAGTAAATAATTTTTGAATAGATTCTTTTTTAATACCTCTTCCAGTATCTTCTACAGAAACAATCAGTAAACATTTATCATCATTATTAATACATTTTACATCTAGAATAACTTGTCCTTTATCAGTATACTTAATTGCATTTGTTAATAAGTTATTAACTATTTGTTTAACATGTACTTTATCTCCGATTAATTCATATGGTAAATCTTTAGCAAAATTCATTTTGAAATCTATAGGTTTATTACCAATTCTTGTTGCATCTACTTTAGCAAGTTTTTCAATTTCTTCTTTAAAGTTATATGGTTTAGAAACTATATCTAATTTATCACTTTCTATCTTACTAATATCAAGTATATTTCCTACTATTTCAAGAAGTGTATTTGATGCATTAATTATATCATCAGTATCTTCTTTTACTTGAGGTGGAACTTCTTTTTCGTAAGATGCTATATCTTCAGATAAACCAACTATTGCATTTAATGGTGTTCTTATTTCATGTGACATACTAGATAAGAAATCTGATTTTGCTCTATTAGCTTTTTCTGCTATGTCTTTAGCATTTTCTACTTCTCTTAACATCTTAACATCTGGATTCTCTATAGTAAAGAACATTATAAAGCATAAGAATGATTCAACAAAACAAATTATCATTAATTCTGGATTATGTCTTTGAATAATAATTGCTATAAAGCAGAATACTAAATATATAAACATTGGTATTACTTTTTTATTAGCAAATTTCCTAATATTAGGTATTAGTATTAAAACTATTAATGCTGATGTTCCAAGCCCAACAAATGATGAATAATCTACAGCAGTACCATATGTATATACTATTTGATTTGTATAATCCAAATGGAAATTCATTGGTAAGAAGAATACCACTAGACATAACGCAAAATATACCCAGAATACAAATCTCATTATTTTAAAATCTTTGTTTGTACATAAATTAATTACATACCACAAAACAAGTACTCCAAATACTATAAAATAAACGAGATATAGTTTTACTACAAAGTCTGGAATAATAGGATTAAATAATTCATATTTATAACTAACTTCTGCTGATAATAATTGTAATATTAATCCTATTACATTACAAAATAGCATGAATTTATATATTAAAGTTTCTTCATTTTTAAATCTTTCTTTTGAGAAATAAATAAAAATTAATGCTCCCATGTATATCATACTAAAAAATGTCAAATATGTTAATTTTGTTACAACCATATTAGCACCTCTTATTATATATAATTAGTATACCATATTTTTTAATATAACTAAACAAAAAAATTCTCTTTCGAGAATTTTTATTTTGTTTGATAAATATTTAATAATTTTTTTTCTAATCTAACATATCCATCTGTTTCTGCTTTTAGTGCTTTATAATCTCTTTTTGTTGAACTTGCCATTGGGAATGAATCTCTTACTTTCATAGTTTCAGGGATATAATTAAGATTCCAGAAAGTATATAATACTCTTCTTTGTAATTCTTGTAATTTTTCAGTTGAAGCAACACTATTATCATAGAATTTAACTTGTGCACATAATGTATTTTCACCATTATCCTCTTTAGCAAATACTTCACAATCGCGAACATCTGGATCTTCAAGTATAGCTTTCTTAACATCAAAGTTATATAATGTTTCACCATTAATAACAGATGTATCATTTTTTCTTCCTTCATAGATTACTACACCACTTGGTAATACATATCCTATATCACCTGTAAAGTTATATTCTATTCCAGAGAATTCTTCTTTAAACATTCTTGGGTCAATATTTGGTCTATTATAATATCCAAGCATTCCACAAGTAGTATGAACTGCAAGTTCACCTCTTTGTCCAAATGGTAACTCATGACCTTGTTCATCCACAGCCATTACTATAGCACCTGGAATTGGTATTCCAATAGAATAGTCTGGATAATCATGTCCATTTATTTCTGCAGTAACTATAGATCCATTTTCACATCTTCCCCAACTATTTTTCTTCTTTGCTGGACAATGTACTGCTTCTAATGCATCATCTATTTCTTTAGCATCCTTAGGTGTTGAGAATGTTCCACCTATATATACTTGTTCTAATTTTCTATAATTAAGTATTCCAAGTGCTACTTGCATTCTAAATTTAAAATTTTTAAGATTTTCTTTTATTCCTAAAAACATATCTGTTGTAGCAACTCCCCAGTTAAGCCTAAATTTTCCTAAATTCTTTGTATATGTACCTGGTTCAAATCTTGGGTCTTGATGAAGTCCACAGCCATAATAATTTGCTGTAGCACCATCCGCAATTAATCCTGTTGAAGACCATAATGGTATTGCTTGATATACATTTTGACCTGGTTTTAAATTAAAACCAATTGCCTTATATGAGTTCGCAGAATTGATAAATGAATCATGTGATAACATTACACCTTTTAATAATCCAGTAGTTCCTGAAGAATAAACAACTGCAAGTGGCATATCTTCTTCATACTTAACTCTTTCAGGTAAAGGTGTTTTTTTACCTTTTTTAATAAAATCATTATATAGTTCAAATCTTGGGTCATCATATTTTTCAAAATCTAAAAATTTACCCATGATTGAAGAATTTAAAGTAGGCACTACTATTATATGTTCTAATCCTGTTTCTTCAATTACTCTATCAAACTTTTCTTTATTTTCGTCATAGAATTTATCCATTATGATTAATGTTTTACTATTTTTAAATTTTATATCACTAATCATACCTTCTATATCTAAATATGGTGGTAAAAAGATACCTACTGATCCTAGATGTCCAAATGAATAAAGTGATGTCATCCCTTCTGGAATACCAGGTAAACATACAGAGACATAATCTCCTTTACCTATGCCATAATTACATAATGCTTTAGTTAAGTCATTAGTTCTTTTAATAAGTTTTCTGTAAGAAATTTTATTACCAAAATACTCAATCGCTGTTCTCCACATATTCTTTTTGTTATTATTAATTAATGCTTCAGTAATTGTTTGCTTTGGTTGTTCAGCGAAATATGCTTCTTCATTATAATCTGCTAATTGTGGTTTATCTAAGGATGGATAACCAGTCATAGGTCCTTGAATTTCTCCACGAGCTAACTTCATAAGATATCTTTCTCTTAGTTTTTGATCTTCTTCAGATAATTCAGCAATATGAATTCTATATTTATCAAATTGATTAGACATAAAAATCCCCCTTTGATATGCATTATTTTACCATATTTTAATCAAATTTCAAAATTTGTGATATAATCTTTATGGAGGCTAACATGAAATTATTTGAAAAACCAAAACACATATCAAAAAGGAAAAAGGAAAAATTAAGATTACAAGAAAAAGAAGAAATAAGACAAGATAAAAAAGTAATGAAAGAAAAGTTTAAATCCTTTGATTTAAAACCATTCTTTGGAGGTATAGCAGTAGGTATAGCAAATATTATTCCTGGAGTTTCTGGTGGAACAATGCTTGTTATATTTGATTTATTTGAAAAATTAGCTAACTCTATAAGTGATTTATTTAAGAAAGGATCTACTACTAAAAAACAAAGTTTTATATTCTTACTTAAAGTTGGTTTAGGGGCAGTTATTGGTATAGTAGCATTTGCTAAAGTACTAGGATTTACTCTATCTCATATAGAAGCAGAAACTATATTCTGGTTTATGGGATTAATATTATTTAGTGTACCTATAATAATTAGAAATGAATTAAAAGGAGAAAAATTTAATATTATATTCTTCTTAATAGGAGCTTTAATTATTGGAGCACTTGAATACTTTAATTTAAATGGTGGTCTTGCTAATACTGGTGATGATGGTAGTATATTAAATTATCTAGTGCTTGCAGGTCTTGGTGCTATCGGAGGTATATCAATGATATTCCCTGGTATATCAGGATCTATGGTTATGCTAGTACTTGGTAAGTATGAAATGGTTAGAAGTTATATTGATCAAGTTACATCACTTGATATAAATATCTATATTAAACTTATAATCTTTGGTATAGGAGCAATTCTTGGAGTAATTATTAGTTCTAAAGTATTATCTAAAGTAATAAATAAATTTAGAGGTAAAACAGTTAGTTTAATACTAGGATTTATTATTGCAAGTGCTCTAATTCTTCCACTTAATTTAGAAACTAAATTAGTATTATCTACAGAAAAAATATGTGGTTTATTAGTAAGTTTTGTACTAGGTGGAGTATTAATATACTTACTTGATAGATTAGAAAAAAAGAATTCAGATTAATCTGAATTCTTTTTTATTAAACTGTTAAAGTAATCCTCAAAATTCCTTTGAATATTACTTATTAATTCATTTAATTTTTTAGAAGCATTAATATATTTATTATAGTCTTCATAGCTATGTAATTTATCAAACAGATCTTCAAGTTTATTATCTATATTTATATCTTTATTACCTAGTCTTTCTGATTCTTTTTGAAGATTAGTTATTTCTTTTATTAAAGATTTTATATCTGAATTATTATTTAATATCTCATCATATTTTTTATATTCTTTATACTCTTCAGTATTTAGAATATCTAATTTTAAATCTTCAATATCACTTAAAACATTATTCATCTATTTCTCCATCAAGTGACCATGTTTTAGCTTCAGTTATTTTAACATTAATAATTTTACCAATATAATCTTTAGGACATTTAACATTAACTAATTTCATAGTATCAGTATATCCACAGCATAAGTCTTCATTCTTTTCTGATACTCCTTCGATTAATACTGGTACTATTGTATTTAATAATTTATCATTATTTTCTTTATAGTATTCGTTAACTAATTTATTTAATCTTGCTAATCTTTCTTCTTTTTCTTTTAGCGAAACATTATCTTCCATAGAAGCAGCAGGAGTATTTTCTCTTGGTGAATATATAAAAGTATATGCTCCATCATATTTACACTTCTCTACTACATCAAGTGTTTCTAAGAAATCTTCTTCTGTTTCTCCAGGAAAACCTACTATTATATCTGTAGTAACTGATGCATTCTTTATTTTAGATTTAATTTTATTAAATAATTCTAAGTAACTTTCTTTAGTATATCTTCTACCCATTAATTTAAGTATTTTATTTGATCCACTTTGAAGTGGTAAATGTATATAAGGCATAATATTATCATATTTTGCAATTATATCTATCATTTCATCAGAGAAATCCCATGGATGAGAAGTAACAAATCTTACTCTTGGTATATTAGTTTTTGCTACTAATTCAAGTAGTTCTGCAAAAGATATTCCGTCCTCTAGATCTTTACCATAAGCATTAACATTTTGTCCAAGAAGTGTTACTTCTTTATAACCAAGTTTAATAATATCATCTATTTCTTTTAAGATATCTTCTTTTCTTCTACTTCTTTGTTTTCCTCTTGTATAAGGAACTATACAGTAAGTACAGAATTTATCACATCCATACATAATATTAACAAATGCTTTATACATACTATCTCTTTTGACAGGAAGATTTTCTATTATATCTCCTTCTTTAGAGAATACTTCTACTACTTGTTCATTTTTATCTATTGCTTCACTAATTAACTGTGGTAAATTTTGAATATTATGAGTACCAAATACTATATCTACAGTTTTCTTTTTTCTTTCTAGTTCATCTACTACAGATACTTCTTGTGCCATACATCCACATACTGCTAGTAATATATTTGGTTTAGTTTCTTTTAAATGTTGAATTCTACCTATCATACCAAATACTTTATTATGAGCATTCTCTCTAATAGCACATGTATTAAGTAAAATAATATCTGCATCTTCCATACTATCTGTTTTAGTAAATGACATATCTTCAAGTATTGCAGATATAGTTTCACTATCTCTAACATTAGCTTGACAACCATAAGTAATTAAATGATACTTTTTACCTATACCTATTTTACTTAATTCATTATTCATAATATAAGCATCAGTAAGAACTTTAACTTCTTCTTTAGTTCTTCTTTTTGCTTTTAAATAAGATGGTCTTTCTTTTTCCATATAGCACCTCTTTAACAAAAAGTATTATATCAAAAAAAGAAACTATTTTAAATAGTTTCTTTTATAGACTTACGTTTTATATTCAATAATAGAATAATTAATAATGTAATTACTATTAATCCTATTAAAGGATATATTATTCTAAATTGTCCAGTTTGAATAGATACTATTAATGTAGCTACTGCAGATGCTGTCATATGACCATATTCTGAAGTAAAGTTTTCTCTTACATTGGAACTTAAAGTACCATCTTCATATACTGTAAATTGTAATTCATTATCTAAATTATCTTTTAACATATATTCACCAGTACTTAAGTTGTTAATATATATTCTACCTTTTATAGATTTTAAGTTTTCTGTTTCTTTACCGATACTATATTTACCAGCACCGTCAGAATCAACTTTTAATGGTGCATATGTACCATTTTCTAATCTATATAATTTGTAAGTCTTTGCAGTATCAAGTGCATTACCATCTTCCATCTTAGTAATAATAATATCTTTAGAAGTATTATCAGTACCAAATACATTTGCTAGGAATCTAGATAAGCTTGATTGTAAATTTTCACCATTTCTTGAACCATTTCTTAATGTAATATTATCTGGAATAACAAATCCATTATCATTAATATTATGGTAGTTAAGATTAATAGTTAAAGTATATTGTGGATCTAATACTAGATCTGCATCAAGTTCTACCGAGAAGTAGAATTGATCACCTATCTTAACTTCTGGGCATCCATAGTCTTCAGAATAGTTTCTAACACTTGCATCAATTGCTTCTTGAACTGTGTTGTAGCAAATACCTTCAACACAAGCAATCTTAACATCTGTTTCTCCTAATCCTTTTAATGTCATTGAATATGTTCCAGTTAAGTTTCCAAATTCATCATAATCAGTTGAAATATAAGGAACATAATTTTCTTCTACATCATCAATTTGTGCATCGATTACAATTGGTTTATTACTTACGAATTTACCATCATAGAAGTTAAATTCATTTCCTTTATGGGTGATTGCATACCCACCTAAATTACTAATTAGTGGTGAAACTGTATTAACATTTCCATCCTTATTACCAATAGTTAGGTATCCGCCTCGGTCATTTTTAATTGATGTAATTTGACCACCTAAAATTGTTAAATAACATCCACTTGATGAAATACAGTTTTCTACAGTTCTAAATGTACCATTATTAATAGTCATTTTCCAATCATTTTCCGCATAATTAACTGTACCTCCATTGATTACTGCAGTATGTTTAAGTTCACTAGCAACATAAATATTTCTTTCGTCCACATTATTATTTAATTCAGTAATTACTCCCGAATTAACAACTATGTATCCTGCATTTCCTACATAACGAACAGTTGCACCAGCAATAGTAATACTTCCCACATTTCTTATAATGTCTATTTTACCAGCACTAAGTGTTACTGTATCTGATGATTTATTATATAGTGTATCTATTTTTGATTCAGAATCTAGTGTTAATGAACCTATATTTATTATTTCCTCTTTAATTTCTCCTGAAACTAATGATAATGATCCTGTTTGGTTATTTGTAGCCTTAATTATAGTTGCACCATTAACTGCCATTGTTCCAGCGTTAGTTGCCTTATCTACAGTTCCACCATTGATGTATAATGTGCCTGTATTTGTGGCATTTTTAATATTACCATCCATTAATGTGAACTCTGAAGCATTATTTAATTTATAAATTGTACCAATATTAACAACAACAGTTCCTGATGTATTAGTAATACTTCCTATTCCACCATATGTTGTAGTAAGGTCATTTAGATATGCTTCATCAGTTATTGTTAATGTTGCATTACTATCAACATTAAGATTTGCATCATAGAATCTTCCATTTAAGTCTATTGTTAAATCTTTATCTACACTTATATCATAATCAGTTAATAATTCAGAAGAACTGTAGAATATTCTTAATTTGTCGCCAGATGATGAATTATTAATAGCTTCTCGTATTGATGTATATGGTGTATCAGTAGTTACATTAAGAACTTTATTTGCGCTATTATCTAGTACATATCTTGCTCCATCTGAATATGGATTAAATATAGTGAATCCATCTTCTTTATCATTGAAGTGACATAATCTATTAGTATTTAAATGAACTAATCCACCATAATGGTTAAGTCCTTGGAAATCAGCTTGACATGATACATCTTCCATATCATTTCCACTAGCACTACTACCATCTTTAACATTAAGATTAACTGGTTGTGTAGTATTTTCAATAAATACTTTATCAATATAACCACTCTCTTGAGTAATAGTAGATCTACGAGCATACAATCCATATGTATAATCTCTTACATTAGTTGCAGGAACTATATATCCATTCTTTATTGTAACAGTTGCTTCTTGTGCTTCTATTGCAGAGACAGAATAATCTAGTCCACGGTTAGAGCCAGTTGGTTCATCTGTAATATCATATATATGAACATATGGTTGACCACAGAATGAATCTCTATATAGATTATCTCCAACACGGTAATAATAGTCACCGCAGAAATGCGCTAATCTAGTTAGACTATCATCAAAGCCAATAGATCCAGATTCTATAATTAAATTCTTTCCATCTCCAACATAAATTGCTCCATTGTTTATTAGATATTTTCCATTAAATGATCCACTAATACTACCGCTAATTCTTGTTGTTACTGCAGCATTATTTGTACAAGATCTATTTACAGTATAATCAAAATCATACCAAGCTTCTTCTAAGCCATATGTTTTAAATGTTCCAGACAATGTAGCATTATTACCACCAGTACCATGATATGTTTCACCTTTTGTTACTACATCAACATTAGTTAAAGTAGTATTACCTCCATTATCAGTTACACCTTTTCCGCCACCTCTAATAATAGTATCTGTAGCAGTCAATGTTCCAGTATTTGAAATAGAATATGGATATCTACCATCAATAGTTCCACCAGTAATTGTTAATGTTCCATTGTTATCAATACCCCTAGCAGCAATAACATTTGTATTATCCATTGTCATTGTTCCATTATTTCTAATAACACTATCATGTATTAATCCAACAGCTCCATCATTATCTTTTATTGCTTCAATAGTAGAATCACTAATATCAATTGTTCCATTATTTACGATTGCTAAGAATGTATAATCACCATCGAAGTATAAGTAATCAATATTCATTGTAGCATCAGCATTATTAATTATTGATTCAGTAAGTAATACATGTACATCATTTTTCTCTTTTACAACATAATAATCATAATCTGCTTCTAAACTATCAGTTGTATTAACCTTTATATAAGTTGGATTATTACAATCAGATGTATCATTTGAATCTCCAACAAAATTAATTGTTCCACTATTTGTAATTACATTAGCTTGTAATGTTTCAAAATATCCTTGATAGATATTCATTGTTGCATTTTCATTGTTCTTAAACATTGTTCCTAATGCTTTTATATTTGCTGCACTAACTCTATTTAAGTCTACTGTACCATTATTTGTTATTATTCTTGCTCCAGAAACTGATTCAAATATTGGTTCTCCAGAAAGCGAACCATAGTTTGAAGCTCCATAAACACTTACAATTCCGTTATTAATAATGAATGGAACTTCTACTTTTTCTCCTGTATCAGGATCACTAGTATCAACATTATTAATCTTTACGTGACTTGTGCCTACTGTATAGTTATCTGGTACAGTTTCACTGCCACTATATGGAATAAATTCATTAGTTACTGGTACTCTATCAGCAGGATCAATTGATTGATATTGATAGAAGTATGGAGTATCAGAAGCTTTCATGTAACTAAAGTATAATTCAAATACTTTTCCTTCTTGAATTACATATGAAGTAGCATCTGAGAAATTAGTATAATCTCTAACCCAAATTAGCTTATCACCTATATTAGCTTCATCGAATGCTAATTGAACATCGAAGTAGTATACACCAGTTGTATAGTTAAGTATCAATGGTAATATATCAAGATATTTTTCTTGCGGACTAATATCTCTTCTATATGCAATGTCATAGCCTTCTTCGATTTCTTCAACATGCATATCTATAGGATTACTTGATCCTTTAAATACACCATCATAGAAATATAAATTATTTGGAGATGTTTCTGTTCCAGTTGCACTTATACCAAATGTACTACCTGAAATTTCAGGATTTGTTTTAGAAACATTTAATTTACTTGTTCCTTCAATTAAATCTCCTTTGGTACCAATAGTTACTGTAGTACCAGAAGCATTATTCATTAATATACCTGTTGAAGATGATGAATTAATCTTACCACCAGTTACAGTTACTTTATTTCCAGAACCTTCTAATACTAATGTACCATTTACAGTTCCAGATGTTTGGTTATATGTATTTCCACCTTCTAGTAAATTGAATTGTAATCTGTCATATTGACCACCAGAAATATTAATTGTATTTCCACTAAGCATTGAAGCATATATTGTTGGTCTACTTGATTTACCCCCAAATTTAGAGTTTTCTAAGTTTAATGTTGAGCCTTCAAATACTCCTAATGTTTGTTCTTGAGCTATACTACTATATCTCGAATCTTCATTTGCATCAAAATCAGAAATTGTTACTTCAGAATTATTTACAGTGAATAAAGGTTTAAGGGTTGCATATGTTTGTGATAAATTTTCATCTTTCCAAATTTCATAGTAGTTATTATTTTCAGCAGTATCGAAGTAACCTCCAGTTACAGTTATATCTGCATTTGTTCCAAATATCGTATTCGAATTATATGTACCATCATTAATAGTTAATGTACTCTTGTTTTCATTATTTTCACCAAGAGATACAATATCAAGTCCTGATGATGAAACATTATCAATAGTTAAGTTTGAATTATTCTTAATTAAGTTACTTTGTTTAAAGTAATTATCAACATTATTAGTATTAGTTGTACCATTAAATGTCATAGTACCATTATTTTCATATCCGAATTCACCAACAATATTATCAGTACCTGAACCTGTAATAGTTAAAGTACCATTATTATTTATTAATCCGTTTTTACTATATGAATTTAATTTTGAACCTGCAGCATAATTAATTGTTAAATTCTTACCTTCAGGAACTGTTACTCTATTAGCAGAGTCATAATTTCCTGAAATATTTATTACTGAATTATCAGGTGCTTCACTAATTGCTGTTTGTAATGATTTATATGGAGTTCCATTTACATCAATAAGATTTGCTCTTGTTGAATTATCAACAGAAGCAAGGCTTATTTGACCTGATGAATTACTGTTATCATATAAAACATCATATCCACTAGCAATATTATTAATCGGAATATCCATAACATCTGTCATATCAGTAACAGAAGCATTTTGAATACTACCATCATAGTAATTAACTTCACATAAGTTATTAGATGACATTGGATATTCTCTTTCATCTAATAGTGTAAATTGTTGATTTGTATATTCCCCAGAAACTTGTACTGGTCTTCCATTTGTATCTGCTGCTACTGTTCCCCACCAGTCATTTCTATGAGTAATTCTTTCGTATTGTGCAAATGTGAATTCGATAGAATCTAATGTAGGTGTACCATGAGAATTACAATTACCTGTAATTGCATATTTATTACTTGTTGTAGTAATAGTTGGTCCATTTGTAATATCACCATCATCATCACCAATAGTAACAGTTGCCTTTAAATATCCATATGCAGCAGTTCTTGGTGTAACTTGTCCTCTTCTCCAGTAATAAACTGTGAATGGACGGTTGTCTATTGCTGGTTTATTATTGCCTGTAATGACACTATCACCTTTTACAGTCAAATCATTACGGTTAATAATACCTGTAGAAACAGTTGTACCATCTACAACCATAGTTGCGTCATTCACAAGTGCAGTTCCTGTTATTGAACCACCTCTAATATTAGCAGTTCCTTTTACAGTAATCATAGTCGAACCTTCAGCTATACCAAAGTGTCCAGTATCACCTGCGTTTATATACATGAATGTATATAAATTATTTAATGTTCCAACATTTGTACCATTAGTATTTAATTCACCCATATTATAAATACTAGAAATCTCTGCACCTGTTGTATTTGTGGTACCAAAGTTCAAAATTGTAGGTGCTGTAGCAGATGTAATAGTAGAAGTCTTTCCATCTTCTTCTATGATATTAAGATCTCCACCAAAGTTACGAATCGCATTAACTTCTGTCACAGTATTATATATATTAAGTTCTGTATCAGCAAAGTTGTATGAAATAGGATCATATCCTCCACCATACTTATATGTATTATTTTGATAGATATCATTAAATCCTACACCATCATATAATGATGCTTTACCAAAGTTTGTTATTTGTCCTGTTAATGTAGACCCATCATCTACTCTTACAATACCTTTATTATAGATAACACCATCGTTTCTATCATACCATCCAGTATAACCACTTTGTGTCGCTTCCTTTATACGATAACTATATTGATTATTATATAAAGATTGAGATAAATAATTATCATAACCATTACTTACTGAAACAGTATTACAACTATCTGTTAAGCTAATACTTGATGAATGAAGATCTAGTGATGCATCATCATTAACCATAATACCTGTACCATTTTGTCCAGTAATCTCTATGTTACTTAATTCATAGGTACCTGCATTATATCTTATTCCTGTTGCACCATATTCTCTTTGATTTGAACAAGATGAAGAATTTAATGTGATTTTTAAATTACCATTGTTTATTAAGTTTCCGCCTTCATTAACAATACCTGTACTATTAGCAGCATATACATTAATAACTGGATCTGCTTCTGCGATTAATGTTCCTTCATTATGAATACCTTCTGATGAATTAACATCAAATATTACATTCTTTATTGTTAATGTTGAATCTTTTCTATTTCTAATAATACCTGTACCACTATCATTTGTCATTATTGATTTAGCACCAAGTATTGGTTCAGTTTTAATGTTATATGTTTTTTCTAGATTGTTTTTCATTTCTGCATATTCATCACCAATTATGCAAGAAATTTTAGCATATCCATCACCAGTATTACCTGTCATAGTTGATGTGCCATCATGAGTAGGAATACTTTGATTTCCAGCGATAGTTGTTCCTGTAGTGAATACGTGGTTAGTAACTTCATATGCATCTACTATTGTTGCATTAGGAGTATATACATATCCAGAGCCTCCACCGCCTCCACGGTCATCGTCTCCGGAACTATCTGGTGTAGCACCACCGCCACCGAACCAGCCGCCGCCTCCGGCACCGCCGTATCCACCAGATTCAGATATTCCAGGTCCACCTTTACCAAAACTTCCTCCAGTTCCAGGTGATGTTTGTGTTGCACCAGTTCCTCCTGTACCATAGTTTTCAGTTGCAGAAAGTCCAGATGTTCCACCACCTGCTTTACCAGGTTTACTTGAAGCTCCATCAGAACCTCCACCACCTGCAACAATAATTCTATTTAATAGTGAATCTCCTTCAACTCTCATATCAGTAGCTCCACCACCACCGTTATAAGATGTCCTTGATCCTCCTCCGTTGAATCCTCCGCTAGAACCTCCAGTATTACCAGAGCCTCCAACGTATACATAAACTGTTTCACCTTCTTGAAGTTCAATTATACCTTGTGAGTAACCACCTTTACCACCGTTATTAGCGTTACTTCTATAGCCACCTTGAGCTCCCCAAACTTCAAGTTTATATAAACCTGTTTCTGGAACTACAAATGTTTGTACATCTCCAGTATAATCAAATTCATAAATATCAGATGCATCAATATTATTTATATCAATGCCAAATTCGTCAGCATATTCTAATATATGATCTAACTTATATTCATCACTTGGTCCTGTACATCCATCGCATGTACCAACATATTCTTGATACTCAGCTAAATCACTATCATATGATGCTAATGATCTTTCGTATTTTGTATCAACAACTGTTAAATCTCCAAAGTTTTCAATAACATAATCTTCATTAGAAGTTAAACTATATCCATTTAAGTCAAGTACAACTTCCTCACTATTTTCAACGATTAATTTATTAGGTGTATTTACGTTTCTAAGTAATTGAACTGTATCTACTTGCGTATTAAATTCTCTAACAACTTCTGGATTATGATAATCATTTGTTGCATTTTCTCCATTCATTTCTTTTAATCTTATTGAAGTTTGTGCTTGTGAATCGTACTCTTTTCTTGTTGCGAATTGAACATAATTTATTTTCCCTGCTTTTAATGTGAAACTAGTGCTGCTTTCAGTAATATGCGTATAATTCTTAACTGGATCTCCACCATAAATGCTTGCTAAAGTATTTACATCAAGAGCTACTTTAGATTCATCATCACTATAAGAATAATAATCATAATAACTGGTTCCCATACGTTCTAACACATACACTTTATCTGATGAAGAATTTGTTAAATCTATTACAAATTTCTTTATTGCAATATCTCCACCATTAGGGTTTAATCCTGTATACCATCCAGTTTCTTCATTATATTCAAACCCATAAACATCAGAATTAGAATGAATAATTGGCTCTCCTGCATTTCTCTTTCTAATTATTGAACTTTCTTCTCTATCATTAGTAAGATCTACATTACCTACTAATACATCATTGCCACCCATAGAGAACACTGTTTCTTCAATAGGTGTTAATTTTATATATTTCATAGATGGTCCATAATCAAGAGTATCAGATGCATACAAATCATTATATGTCATGCTTCGTCTCATTTTTTGGAATGCTGCAGAGTGTAAATAATATACTTTACCTTTTTCTAAAATTATACCATTGCCAGAGTATCCACCAGCAAACACTCTATATGTAAGTAATTTATCTCTGTTATTAAATAAATCTGTATAAGTAAGTCCTCTATTATTGCTTGTAATATATGAAATCGGTATAGTATATCCATAAGTATTATCTTGTTCATATGTTAAAATTTGATTTTTATCATAGTTTGTTAAATCTATTCTAAAGAATGAATCTAAGAATTTATTTTCTTGTACATAAGAATTTGCATTACTTGTTAATACGCCTTCCGGAGTATAGTTACCAAATATCCAATTTCTTAGATTTGCCTCTTCATATCCCGTATCTATTCCGTTGTAATTTGTACCATACACATTGCTAAGTTTAACCGTACGAACTGCATTGAATATTGTATTTGAGTATTCTTCTGCTACATTGTCACTGCTTGAAAGGTTAAATACTACTTTATATTCATGTCCACCTTCAAGAGTATATCCAAATGTGTTTGTTGGTTGTTGTATAGTGGAATCATATGACCATCCGCCTTTTTTTGGAAGTCTTAACCATTCTTCTCTTCCGCTATATAAACTAACACGTTTTTGGAAAACTTCAAAACAGCTTGTACATGTAGGTTCATTATATCCATAAATATTTTCAAAGTGATCAGGTCCAAATTTACTACCAGATGCCCTAATACCATATTTATGTATAAAGTCAAATGCTACATATAAACCAATTGGATCATTTGTTAAATCAATTGTTGCAGTTGTTGCAACTGTTTGATTAGGGCCTGTGAAGTTTGTTGATACATTTCCATTTGCATCAATAAAAACTCCACCATTAGAATTTTCAATAAATTGATCTAATAGATCATTATCAACATCATATGTTGCACCAATATTTACATTTGTAGCTTCTTCGGTTACTTTAACAACATCTAATGATTTAATTATTAATTGGTCACTACATCCAGCAGCTTCAAATTCTTCTCTACTTGGGAAATCTTCAGGATTTAGAACTGTCTTTTTATAAGTGAATTTTATGTAATACTTTTGTCCACCTTGTATTGTAGCTTGTGATGTTAAAGTATTTGTTACAAATCCACCGTAATATCCATTTCCATAGTTTACACCATTATAAACATCAACATAGTCTTCTGAACTACTTGAAGAAAATGAACCTAATGAAGTTCCATATGTAAGTCTAGTATCTGGTCCTACATATATAGTTGAACTTGAGTATATTGATTGGCTCCAGTTTCTGTTATAACCATAACTTTCCATACTTATATCAGCTACTACGTTATAAGTACCTTCTTTATCAGTTAAGTCTACTTCTATATATCCTACTGCTGTACTTGATTCTGGATTATATTGATTGCTTGATCTAATAGTTTTATCTGTTGGGTCATAATAGAATCCATATGTAATTATATCTACGTCAGATTGTGGTTCAATATGTCGTGTATTTATATCGGAATCAGCTAAAGTCATGTTAGTGATAGTCATTTCTCCCCAATAGTTATCTGGATCAAGTGAATGTTCTAAAGAAATATAATATATTTCTCCTTTTGGAAGTACAAATTCTGTATTTGTATAATCACGACGATATGGTTTGATTTCATCACCTAATTCATCACGAAGATAATCATTATATTTAAATGCTTTTATATTAGCAGGTTTTTGATCATCAGAATATGTATAATTAAATTCCCTTTCGAAGACATTTTCTTGATAAATAGGTATATTATATTCTATGTTTAATACTTTATCATTTTCTTCATTTGTTAAGTCAATTACTAAATATGATTTTGCGTGATCTCTACGAGTAGGGCCACAATGAGAAACTAATGTATTAGTATTAGCATCATATTCAAAAATATATTTACCATTTGGCTCCGCAGTTTGCATTAAATTATATGTATTTTGACTTGGCGAAAGTGTTGTTGTTCCTCTATTAGCTGCATCCATTGCACTTCCTAATTTAGAATAATAAACTGATTCATTTATTCTTGCTTCTGGAGAAACTAGTATATTTAGAGTTACAACTTGGTAATCTCTTTCATTTTCTGTAGTAGAATTTGATACAGAAGTATAAGAATATTCTGTTCCTGTAACTTTGCCATTAACTGCTCCAAGGCCTGGAACTTGACTTAATGGTGCTACTATTTTTCCATCGAACATAGTAAAGTATGCATTGTTTTCAGATTTTACACCAACTGTTTCACCATAAATATATGGTTTTGTAGTTGATACTAATGAGCTTGATACTTGTCTATCAGAGTATCCTTCACCCATTGTAAAGTGTGCTCCTGTTTTATTTAATAATGCAACTCCATTAGTATTAACAAGTTTACCTGGTTCTAATCCTTCTGCTGTACTTTCTATTAATGTGAATTCACCATTATTCTTAATTGTATATTCTTCTGATACACCAGATACAACTTTACCGTTTAAATCTAATGTTAAGTTTTGTCCTTCTAATACTTGTACACTTTCATTAGTACCTGTTACCATTTGAATTGTACATTGTACATTTTTACAATCATATAAATCTTCATAATCGAACGCTTCTGCTAATGATTCAAAGTTAATATATTTATCTTCTTTTGGAGTAATTACTGCTCCTGTATTTTCATCAACTGTATCAGTAAATAAACTATTATTGTAACCAATTAATCTAGCTACTATTCTAGGTGTAGTTGTTGTTACTTCTAGTTCTTCACTCCATACAGAGTTTCCAGCTTTATCGAATGCCCTTATCTTGAATGTATATGTTGTTGAATCAGATAATCCTGTTACAGTATAAGTATTAGTTCTTTCTGAAGGTAAATTACTTCTACAAGTTTCATATCCTTCATATGTTGTTTCATTGTAACATTCAAATCTCTTTTCACCAACTTTAACATTGTCTTGATATACTTCATAATAATTAATTCCTGATTCATTATCTTGTACACCAACATTTAATGTTACTGTATTTCTGTTTGCAGTATTTTCACTAAATACTGTTATAGTAGGATTTAATTTATCTATATTAACTATTTCATGTACTGTTACTAAACTATCAGCATCGCTCTTAACACCTTTTGCAATAATTGAAGTGTTTTCGCTTATAGCAAATGGAGCTGAATATGTATCATAGTTAGTTGCACTTGTTCTATATAAATAACTATATCCTGTATTATCTACTAATGATTCATTATCACTAAGTGTTACTGTTACATCTTGGTTAGTCCACATAGTTGGTGTATGACTAACAACTGGTGGTAATATTTCTTCGTAGCTTGAATATAAATCTGTTTCTTTTACTATTAATGTTTCAAAATTAAACACACCATCGTTTTCATCTAACCAATTTTTAAATACATGATGTTCTTTAGTTGGATTTGCTATTGGAGTAACAGTATGTTTATATTGAACGCTTACTGTAGTTACATTATTGTCATCATGGAAATGTACTGGATAAGAATTTATTGTATATTTTGAAATTAAAGTTAAATTTGATTTAACTGGTGTTTCAAAATTGTATGTTGTTCCATCTTCTTTTGTCCATTCTTTAAATGTATAGCCAGTATGTTCTGGACTAGTAGTTGGTCTTGATACTGTATTGCCCCAATCAACAGTTTCAACATCACCATATTGAGTATCAGTTAATAATTCTGGATCTCTATCAATAAATGTTACTGTATATCTATTAATATCATAAATAGCATATACTGTTTTAGTTTCAATTATTGGAGTATTAAAATCAAAACAATTGGTTCTATCTTCAGACCAACATCTAAATGTATGTCCATCTTTTCCTCTGCTGTCTATTGGATCTACTGTATTTCCATAAGGTATATTATCTACAGTTGTTGTTACATTTTCATCATTAAATATTACTGCATTAGTAAGCATTTCATGTTTTGGATATAAATCTACATCCCCAGTAACTGGAGTATTGAAATCATAGCAATTATTTTTATCTTTAGTCCAACATATGAATGTATATCCTGTTTCATCAAATGTAGGAGCTTCCGTAGCATCTATTAATTTCTTATATTCTACTTCAATAGATTTTTCTTTGATATCTTGATAATCATAGAAATTAACATCAAATTTTTTAATTGTATAGCAACTAATTAATTTTAAATCTTCATTTACTGGTAAGTTGAAATTATATTCATTGAAATCAACTGTACACCAATAATCAAAATCATAACCTGTATGATCAGGATGATCATTTGGTTCGTCAACTGGATCTCCACCATTAACTTCTTTAGTAGTATATGGATCTTCATCTCCAGTTTCAGGATCTTTGTCATAAAAATCTACTCTATATTTTTGTCCTGTTTTTCCATATAGAATTAAATCTTTAGTTACTATGTTGTTGAAGTTATATGCATTTGTAAATTCACTATCTGTATACCAACCTCCAAAGTTATCTACTGGATCAGTAGGTCTTACAGTTTGTTCACCTTCAAGTACATCCTCTTCTCTATATACGTTTCCATCAACTATATAAACAACATGTTCATATATTTCTCCTAAAGCATTTACTCTATTTAGATAAGTTCTTGCTTCATTTGTATTTTTAATTCTTAATACAAGAACATCTTCAATTTTTTGTCCTGGTTTTAATGTTATACCTTCTAAGTT
This sequence comes from Caryophanales bacterium, assembly GCA_016290885.1. GTDB lineage: Bacteria > Bacillota_I > Bacilli_A > RF39 > UBA660 > RUG13038. The sequence goes on from JAEEVN010000001.1 coordinate 151,338, forward strand.
TCTATCATAGATATAACCATTCTTTAATTCAAATCCATCGTTGTCTTTTTCATTAAATTCCATAAAATCTGGAAGTTCATCTTTTATAGCAGAAACAATTCCTTCTTTTTCTCCTTTGTTTTCTACTACAATTTTGTAATAAACTTTTCCAGAGAAACTATTTAATCTTACTATAGGTAATGATACTATACTTGCATTATCATAAGTTTTTAAAATAGGAGTATTTAAATTAATAGCATCTACTTTTGTTATATATTTATGAACTTTTAAATCAAATGGATATATTCTTTCAGTTCTTAAATCTAGAACTGTATCTCCATTTGCTTCTATAGTTGTTTCTACATTGTTATATATTTCTTCATTTATTTTGACAATATAATTATCTTCAGGAAGATCTCCAAGCATATATTCACCATTTTGATTAGTATATGCTTCCTTTATCATTTTTTTATTTTTATAAATTGATACAAGTATATTTGGAATTGCTTCACCTTTTTCATTTCTAACAATTCCTCTTACGTTATTAGTACTTACTTCAATAGGATTAGTATAAACATCGGTATAGTCTTCTGCGGTAGTTTCTTTAATTTTAAAAGTAGGATTTACTTTATAACCGTTTGGAGCACCATTAATAGTTAATGCTACATTTGTAGTTATTTCTGTATTACCTGGAACATCGCTTATTACTATTTCTATTTTTCTATCATTCTCAGATAATGTACTAGTAATATTATTTCCAGTTAATCTCTTAAATGAAGCATAACCATTATCCGCATCCAAAGTACCAGTAATGATTACGTCTCTTCTCTCACTAGATGCTGATAAAGTATATTTTAATTCATACTTAACTTCATCATATCCTTTACTGACAACTGGTCCTTCGCCTACAGCATCTAAAACATTAGCATTTAATTTTGTATTAATGTTTGATAAATAGACATCCTTTACTTTTATTTTTCCCTTTAACTTATCAAGATTACCAATTCTTAATAATCCGATTAATGCTGCCACTACAAAAACAAGTAATATTCCAGCAGCATATTTCTTAATTCTTAAACTATTTTTTTTCATACCGTTCTCCTATTATTTTATATATAATAATTATATCATAACAGCCATATAAATACTATAAAAAAATAAAAAAAATAATGACTTTTTTAGTCATTATTTTATTATATAAAGTTCATAAGTTTTTCCTGTCTTAGTTATTAAAAATGCTTTGTTGCTTTCTTTATCAAAATTAACACTTTTTACTGTGGAATTTTTTAATTTTTTTATAGTTTTTCCCTTATAATTTAATACTCTAATATTTTCATCATTTTTATTAGTAATAACAATCATTCCTTTATTTGGAGCGATTATAGCACTATTTTCATCACTAAGGCTATCTCCGTCATTAAGTTTAAAAGTGTTTTCAGAATTATCAATTAAGTTATAAACTGTTACTTTCTTATTAGCTTGGTTCAAGATATATTTATCTCCTGCTATAACGCTTGATTCTGCTATTGGAATTTCTTTAAATTTCTTACCATCTTTATCAAATAAATACATTTTTTCATCATCAAAATATCTATATAATTTATAATCTGATGATTTATCTAAAAGTGCTAATGTATTATCATCATTAAGCGGTTTCTTTTCTTTAGTAGAATAAAGGATAACACTAGATTCACTACCTTTATCATCCACTAATACTTTTTGATCTGGAACTACTATATTATTTATAGATTTTAATAGTAAATTGCCTTCATCATCGTATAAAGCATATGTCTTATCTTTATAAGTAATTACTTTATATCCATTTTTATATTCTCTATAATTTCTTATTTCTTTTTCACTACCAATTACTTTGAACATAATTTTATTTTCAAAAGGATCATAAACTAGGATTGTTTCCTCATCACAATATGTTCTTGAGCACCCTACTTCTAAACGTGCTGTTTCTAAGTTTTTATATAAATTATATATATTCACTTCTTTTGAAGATGCATCTTTAAATTTAAATATTTCTTCGTATTTGCCTGTTTTTAATTCATATGTTCCTAAAGAGTTTTCGCTTATATTTCTTACTAAAATGCCCTTTTGGTCTGCACTTAAAATACTATCTTCTACTATCTCATAACCTTCTTTAATTTTTTCAGTTATTTTAGATTTTGAAGATATTTCTTCCTTCTCTTTACCATTAGCATCTAACACATATTTTTTAATTTCATTATTACTTTTTCTAGTAACTAATAATCTATTATCAGACATAATAACATATGCATAAAAAGAGTCTCCTACTATTTTATTATCTTTGACATCAAAATAATAATATGTATCTGCTTTATCCCTAACAATTAAATATAGTGTCTTATTATCTTCTTTTACATCTTCTACTATTTCATAATCATCAAGTATTCTATTACTATTTTCATCTATTATATTTAATCCATCATTAACAAAAGTAATTATCTTTTTATCATTATAGAAAGTTAATTCTTTAACATCTTTAAAAAGTTCATTACCCTTGTAATCATATATAGTGTATAATTCATCTGTTTTACTATAGAAATACTTATCTGTAATTGTATATAAAGTTTTTTCTTCTTCTCTTAAAACTTCTTTACCTCTAGAATTAACAACACTATATCCATGAGTATAATCTTTGTCATCTTTTAATGCTAAAATTGCATATTTTGAAGTTGCATTAACAGGGACTTTTTTTAGTTTGTCTACCGAGTAATCCACAGTATATTTAACTACAGTTTTACCATTTGTATTTATTATTTTTACTGTGGTTTTACCTGCTTCTTCCCCCTTATATGCAACTACGTATTTACATTCAGTATTAATACATTCAATCTTATAATATTTTGCCCATAGAACCTTGGATACTCTAGTTATAAGATCCTTTTCTGTTTTACTAAAAACACACAATATTATTAGTGCTGCAATAGCCACTAATGCAAAGCAAATTTGTACAACCCCATTTTTCAATATCTTCTTCATACTTTCACCTACTTTGCAATATATAATCCATAAGAATTATTATTACCATTTATTTTTTTAGTAATTATAATTACACTATTTGTTTTCTTGTTATATTTAACACTATTAATAGTTGCATTTTTAATTCTTTTAACAGCTCTACCATTAGCATTAACAACTTTAATATAGTTATTAACAGTATTATTTATATATACTGAATTCTTATATGGAGCAATATTTTCTCCACTATTATCATTAATCTTTTCATTTTTCTTTAATTTATAGTTCTTAACTCTGTTATCCACAGGATTAATAATATTTAGTTTATCTTTTCCTAGATATATTATTGAATCTTCTCCATAAATAAATGAAACTTTATTTCCTTCAATTTTCTTTATAATCTTCCCTTTTGAATTAACCAAATATGTATTTTTATTATCATTATATTTATATATATATGTAGATCCTACTGCTAATTTAGAAGCTAAATTGTCTTCTTTATTTATAGTTTTGTTTTGTTTACTACTAAATAATAGTAATGATGAACTATATGCTTCCTTACCAAATAATACTTCTTTATCTACTATAACTATTTGCTTATCTGATTTAAATAATTCTTTATTATTCTTGTCATAAACAACATATTTTTCTTTATAATTTTCTTCAGAATCTATAGAATATTTAATTACTTTATAATTACCTGAATAACCAGTATAACTTTGAATACTGTTTTCATTTTCTGTTCTATATAATTCATTATTATTTAATACATCATAAATAATCATTGTAGGTTTTTTACAATAATTACTTCTACAGTTAATTTGTACATATAATTCATTATCATTAGATTCAAGTATAGATATAGTTGCTGCACCGGATTCTTTATTATATTTTAACAGTCTACTATATTTTTTATTTGATAAATTATATACTCCTAATGAATTATCTTTTTTACTATTAACTAATACTACTTTTTGATTTTTATTTCTTATACTATTACTATAAATAGAATATTCACTGGCATCTATATTTGTTTTTATTGAATTTACTAAATCATTTTGGTTCTCTGAGATTAAATCCTCTAATACACCTTTTGATGTTAAAGTATATTTTTTTACAAAACCATTGTCATTTTTAGTTACAATTAATTCTCCAGCATTAATACCTTTGTTGTAACCACTAAATGATTCTTCCCCTACTTTATTCTTTTTATAATTATAGAAATAGTATGCATTTTTATTGGCATCTTCTACTACAAAGAATAATGGATTTCCTTTTTCATCATCTACTTCTGTAGCAATGCTATATCCACTTAATAAAGTTTTACCTTTTGAATCAAGTATTAAAGTTTCATTATCACTATCAATAGAAACAATGCTATTATTAGCATAAACTTTTATATTTGTAGCATCTTTAAAAATAGTTTTACCATCATTATCTATAATTTTATGAGTATTTTTTGTTTTTTCCGCAACAAGATTATCTGTTAAAGAATATAAATAATTTTTAGAATTATATTTTGATTTTCCCTTAGTATTTGTTAATACGTATCCATTTGTTTTAGAAGTAACATAATCTGTTTTTGAAAAAATAACATAGTTTTTAGTGGCAGCAGTAACATTCTTAGTATATGATGATTTATTATCATATTTATCATTAATCTTAGCTATTTTTTTACCATTAGAATTATAAATATAAATAGTGTGTTTTCCAAACTTATCGCCCTTATATGCAACAATATAATTGCAATCACTATCTAAGCATTCTACGCTATAATAGTTTGGTTTTAATACTTTTTTTACCCTCTTTACTGTTGGTATATTTATTTTAAAGAATATAAAATAAATAAGTATTGCTATCACAATAATTGCTGCTAGTATTATGAATAATAATTTATGCCCTTTTATAAAATTAATTATCTTCCTAAGAATTTTTTTCATATGCCACTCCTATTCTTTATACATAGAAATTATAACATAATAAAAAAAGCAATTCAATAGAATTGCTTTATTCTTTAATATTATAATTATTAGCTAATAATCTTTTCATAACAATTTCTTTTGGAGTCCAGAAACTACACTCTAATATATATTTTTGATTATTATTAAAGAAATATTTAATTAATACATAATCATTTACTCTTTGTCTAATACCTTTATGTTTATATAAATATTTACAAGTAAATAATTTACAAGCCATACATGTCTTCATAGTACATACACTATCAATTAAATATTTACATTTACCTCTATCTGAGTATTCACAGCATCCATTTTTATGAGATGGATCTTCTTCCCTAAATTTAATACATACATCATCTTTAAATTCACAGTAGTTTTCATTAATAATTCTATCATCTAAATATTTACATACTGTATCATATATATAATTATATCTTTCTTCTTTAGTTTTTAAATTAATTGCAGTCTCTATAGATTTAATATCTCTAAGTAGTATTTCATCTTTTATATCTTCTTTAATATTAAATTTTAATTTTAAATTCTTTTTATCACATTTATTTTTAATACTTTTAGTTTTTTTAATAATATTTTCTATATTAGAATTATCTATATCAATTACATATTCCATACTATCACCAATATAATTATAAAAAAAAAGAAGATTAAAATCAATCTTCTTATTTTTTATTTGGAACTATTTTATCTTTTCCACCCATATAAGGTCTTAATACTTCTGGAATAGTAATTGTTCCATCTTCTTGTAAATTGTTTTCTAAAAGTGCAATTAATGCTCTTGTAGAAGCAAGTACTGTATTATTTAAAGTATGTGGATAATAATTACCATTTTCTCCTTTTACTCTAATACCTAATCTTCTTGCTTGAGCATCTCCTAAAGTAGAACATGATCCTACTTCAAAATATGTTTTTTGTCTTGGAGACCATGCTTCAATATCACATGATTTAACTTTAAGATCTGCTAGATCTCCAGAACAGCATTCAAGTTGTCTTACTGGTATATTTAGATTTCTAAATATTTCTACAGTAAACTTCCACATTTTTTCATACCAATCCATTGAGTCTTCTGGTTCACATATAACTATCATTTCTTGTTTTTCAAATTGGTGAACTCTATATATTCCTCTTTCTTCAATACCATGAGCTCCTACTTCTTTTCTAAAACATGGTGAATAAGAAGTCATAGTTATTGGTAATTCATCTTTCTTTAATATTTGATCTTTAAATTTAGATATCATTGGATGTTCAGAAGTACCTATTAAGTATAAGTCTTCTCCTTCTACTTTATAACACATAGCTTCTTTTTCTTCAAAAGACATAACACCTTCAACTGCTTCACTTCTAAGCATAAATGGTGGTATTACATAAATAAATCCTTTATTTATCATATAATCTCTACCATATGCTATCATAGCACTAACTAATCTTGCAGCATCTCCCATTAAATAATAGAAACCATTACCTGTTACTCTACCAGCTGATTCTTTATCAAGACCATTAAAACTCTCTAAGATATCTGCATTATATGGTATTTCATAACTAGGAACTACTGGATCACCAAATTTTTGTAATTCAACATTCTTAGAGTCATCTTCTCCAATAGGAACTGAATCATCAATTATATTTGGTATTACCATCATTCTCTTTCTAATTTCTGTATCTAAATATTCTTGTCTTTCTTCTAATTTAGGTAAATCTTCTTTGATAACATTAATTTCTTCTTTGATTTTTTCTGCTTCTTCTTTTTTACCATCTCTCATTAAGTTACCTATTTCTTTACTTAATGAATTAACTTTATTTCTTTTTTCTTCAAGATCAACTTTTAGTTTTCTATTTTCTATATCCATTTCATATACTTCATCTACAAAAGGAAGTTTTTGATCTTGGAATTTCTTTTTAATATTTTCTTTTACTAATTCTCTATTTTCTCTTATTAATTTAATATCTATCATAAATTTTCCTCCTTTATTTCTTCGAATCTATATTCCTGATTAACATCAGGATATTTTTCTTTATCTACTTTAGAATTAAACATATCATATGGTCTAACCCATACATCATTTTCATCATTTATATTTTCGTATACTACTACTTTTGCTTTATCCGGATTATTATCATCATATTTTTCTGAGTCATAACCTATTTTTACTACTTTATATATATGACCTTTAAAATGTTTATATATTCCTCCAATTTTAATTTCTCTCATTAATTATCTCCATAGAGATTTCATCATGATATTTTCCATCAAGGAAATATGATTCATGTCTTCTTCCATATTCTTTGAAACCTACTTTTTCATAAGCTTTAATTGCTCTTTCATTAAAACTAAATACATTTAAATCTATATTATGAAGCCCAAGAATATTAAAACCATACTCTACTAATAACTTCATAGCTTCAGTTCCATATCCTTTAGATCTATTATCTTCATCTCCGATAAATATACCTAAAGTAGCTTTTCTAGAGATAAGATTAACATCCATTAAACTTATATTTCCTATTAAAGTATCATCATTTAATACAATTGAAAAATCATAATCCGAGGATTTCTTACTCTCAATATATTCTTTTTCTCCAGGTACTCTAACTACACTAGCAGTCATACCTAAATTATCAGATACTCCTCTACTATTTAACCAATTAACATATGTTTCAGCATCTTCAACATTCATTGGTGATAAGTATAATCTTTCTCCTATTATCTTTTTAAAATATTTCATATTTCCTCCTTTAAAAGCAAAAAAAGATAGTACCAAGGAGTGCATAAGCACGGTACCATCCTTTATTTAACTTAATTTAATAACGGTTTTACCCGGGTATTATTAATACCACTATTAGGTAGATTCATAAAAATATTATATCTATTTACACCATCCATAGACTCTCTATAATAATTATTTTTACTACTAGTCCTAAATATTCGCTTTAAATCAATTTTAGTACAAAACTAATTTATAGTCAATATTATTTCTCATAATCACAAGATGAACATTTTATTTTTCCGTCTTTTTCAACAAGCATACTATTACATTCAGGACATTTTTCTCCAATTGGTTTATCCCAGTATGCTTCTTTACATTTAGGGAAATTTGAACATCCAAAGAATACTTTACCTTTTCTAGTAGTTCTTTCTACTATTGGGTTACCACATTTAATACATGTACATACTTCTGTAGCTGGTTTCTTCTCTTCTTTCTTAATATATTTACATTTTGGATAATTAGAACATGATACAAATTTACCATATTTACCTGTTCTAACAACTAGATCTCCTCCACATTCAGGACAAGTTTCTCCAGTTTTTTCTAATTCTTTCTTTTCCATATTATCAAATGCATTTTCTACCATAGGTTCAAACTCCTTATAAAATTTCTCTAATAATTTATTCCAAATTGTTTTACCATCTGCTATATCATCTAATTTAGATTCCATATCAGCAGTATATTTAACATTAATTATATTACTAAAGAATTCTTGTAATTTTTTATTTGTTTCTATACCAATTTCGGTTGGCATAAATTTCTTTTGTTCTAGTTTAACATATCCTCTTTCTACAATAGTAGATACTATAGTAGCATATGTACTAGGTCTACCTATACCAAGGTCTTCCATTTCTTTAATTAATTTAGCTTCTGTATATCTAGAAGGACCTTCAGTAAAGTGTTGTTTTAAATCAACTTCATCAGTAACAAGTACATTACTCTTATAACTTGCTATATCAGGAAGTTCTTTATCTTCACTTGTTTCAAATTTTTCATATACTTTTAAATAACCATCAAATATAGTTACTGTACCAGTAGATTTAAATTTATAATCATTATTATCAAGTATTAATGTAGTTACTTTTTGAGTAGCTGCTTTCATTAATGAAGCAAGTGCTCTATAGTAAATAATATTATATAATTTATATTCATCAACTGTAAGGTATGTTCTAATACTTTCTGGAGTTCTTAGAATGCTTGTTGGTCTAATAGCTTCGTGAGCATCTTGAACATTTTCTGTTTTCTTAGTTACTTTAACTGAACCAAGATATTCTTTACCATAATTTTCTTCAATGTATTTATAAGCACTAGATATAAAATCATTAGAAAGTCTAATTGAATCAGTTCTCATGTAAGTAATTAAACCTACTGTTTCAGATCCTATATTAATACCTTCATATAATTTTTGAGCTACACTCATAGTTTTTTTAGATGAGAAATTTAATTTATTAATTGCATCTTGTTGTAAACTACTTGTTATATATGGTGGTTTACTTTGTTTTAATTTTTCTTTTGCTTCAGTAGATTCTATTTTATAAGAATTAGATAATTTACTTCTAATACTTTTTGCTTCTGCTTCAGAAGTTACTTTAATATTATCATTTTTATATTTAAATAATTCTGAAGTAAAGTTTGGAAATAAAGCTGTTATTGTCCAATATTCTTCTGGAACAAACTTCTTTATTTCTTCTTCTCTATCACAAATTAATTTTAATGCAACACTTTGTACTCTACCTGCAGATTTACCACCTGTTTTTGATTGCATTAATTTACTTAATCTAAAACCAATAATTCTATCAAGGATTCTTCTTGTTTCTTGGCTTCTAACCATTAAATCATCTATCTTTCTAGCATGATTAAATGATTCAGTTACAGCTCCTTTAGTAATTTCATTAAAAACTATTCTATCATAATCAGAATTTTCTAATTCTAAAGCATCTTTTAAATGCCAAGAAATTGCTTCTCCTTCACGGTCTGGGTCGGTTGCTAGATATACTTTATCTGCATTTTTAGCTTCTTTCTTTAAAGCATTAATATCTCTTTGTTTACCTTTAATAGTTATATAGCTAGGTTTAAAACCATCTTCTATATCTACACCAAGACCAAATTTACCAGAAGTGGCAAGATCTCTAATATGACCTTTTGAAGATAATACTTTATAATCACTACCTAGATATTTTTCAATAGTTTTACTTTTTGCTGGTGATTCCACTATAACTAAATTCTTGCTCATAAAAATTCCTTTCTAAATATATTATTCTCGGTTTATTTAAAAATTCCCCTGTTTTTCAATAATTTTTTGTACTGGTTTATAACTTTTTCTATATTCTTCATTAATACCATACTTTTCAATAGCTTCTAAATGTGCTTTAGTTGGATATCCTTTATGATTTTTATAACCATACTGTGGATATTTTTTATCAAGTTCATCAAGAATTCTATCTCTTGTAACTTTTGCTATTATTGAGGCTGCTGCAATAGATATACTTTTTGCATCACCTTTTATTATTTTAATCACTGGAATAGATAAGTCAATATCCATTGCATCAGTAAGTAATACATCTATCTTTATTTTTTTATTAGCTTCTATATAAGCATTTTTCATTCCTAGTCTAGAAGCTTCAAGTATATTTATTTCATCTATTACTTTAGGACTAATTATAGATACACCTACAGAAAGAGCATCCTTCATGATTATATCATAAAGTTTTTCTCTTTTCTTTTCAGTTAATTTTTTAGAATCATTTATTTCATCATTTTCATAATCCTTAGGAAAAACTACACATGCACATACTACTGGTCCTACTAAAGGTCCTCTACCTGCTTCATCAGTTCCACCTATATAATTATATCCTTCATTATAGTAATAATTCTCATACTCTTTCATCAAATGTTACCTTACCTAAGTATCCATCTCTTAAATCTTTAATAATTATATTAGATACTTTATTATAATCAACTTCATTACCTCTAACTAGGCATCCTCTTTTTCTTCCTATATATTCATAAGCATCTGTATAATCTTCTTCATCCAAAGAAAAAGAACCATATCTATTAAATAGTAAATCTTGATAATTGTCAAACATATATTTCAAAATATAACATGCAACTTCATCAATAGGAAGTATTTCATCTTTAATAGATGAAAAACATGCAAGTGTATAAGCTTGTTTTTGATCATCTATCTTAGGCCATAATATACCAGGAGTATCCATTAAATCTAATTTATCATTAATTCTAATCCAAGATATATCTTTAGTAACACCTGGTTTATTACCTACATTAACAGCTTTTCTACCAGTTATTTTATTAATTAAAGTACTCTTACCTACATTAGGTACTCCCATGATTAATGCTCTATATTTACGTATTTCCATACCTTTTTCTAATCTTTTAGCATTTAAATCATTTAGTACTTCATCAGTTAAAGTAAATAACTTATTGACATTCTTATCATTAACTAAATCTGTTAAAAATACTTTATATCCTAAAGATTCATAATAACTAATCCATTTATTAGTTTTATCTAAATCACATAAATCTCTTTTAGTCATAATCATAATCTTAGGTTTATTCTTAATTAAATCATCAATATCTTTTATTCTAGAACTAGATGGCATACGTGCATCTACTACTTCATAAACTATATCTATTAATTTAATCTTTTCTTCAATCTCTTTTCTAGCCTTATTCATATGGCCAGGAAAAAAGTTAATATTAGTTTTATTTTCATTCATTCGGATCAACTCCTTTACATTATAGTTTTATTTTACCATTATTTATCTTATCAATTATTGCTTTAGCTCTAGATTCCATATTAGGTAATGAATCTAAACTAAAGAATTTCAATTGTTTACTTTCATTATCAGATGCTTTAATTTCTCCGGTATAATTTAAAACTTTAAATAGCACTATTACTGTGCACATTTTATCGCCATTAGGATATTCAAAATAATATTCATCACCGGATAATACTGTAACTAATTCAAGCTTATCAGCACTTATTCCTGCTTCTTCTTTTAATTTTCTTACAGCAGTTTCCTCAATTGTTTCGTGCAATTCCATTGAGCCACCTGGAATACCCCATGTATTTGTATCACTTCTTAAATTCAATAATATTTCATTTCTATCATTAAACACTAATGTTGTTGCACCTAACCCGATTAAAGGTTCATGTCCAACATACCTTCTTAAATTCATTATATAACCCATTTTATACCTCTTTTTCTAAAGATTATTCTCCTGTTAATTTCGTTGTATGTGAATTAGGTGCAAGATTTAAAAAATCAATAAATTGTCTAAAATTATCAATTCTATAATCAGTTAATTCATTAATTTGATCACGATTTAAATCTGCATATTTATCATATATATTCACAACTTCAATACCTGCTCTAGAAGCTGCTAAAACACCTGTATATGAATCTTCAAATATTAGACATTTATCAGGAGTAGCACTATAATGTTCCATTATTATATTATATACTTCTGGATCAGGTTTCTTATTTTTAACTTGTTCACTAGTAATTATTAAATCAAATGCATCTTTAATATTCATTTCATCAAGCATTCTTTTATTCTTTTTATAATATACTTCTAATTGAGATTGAGTAGTAACTGTTGCTAATACTAAAATATATCCCATTTCTTTTAATTTTTTAATTAATGAAGTTACATCTGGTTTAAAACCTACTTCATTTATTAAGATTTCATTACCTATATTTTTTCTTATTTCAGTTAATTCAATCTTATCTTTAATACTTAAATCATATTTATTAATTAGGTATTCACTATATGCTATATAAGTATCACTACCTGCATTACTATGCATAAATTTATCTCTATCTACTTGTATATATTCTAAATCCAATGTTTTACCAGAATAATTATGTATTAATTTTTGATCAGTTAAATTCCATATACCTACAGAATCTATTAAAGTACCATCTAAATCAAATATAATTACTCTTTTATTTTTTAATTTTAATTCACTTAGGTTTTTCATTATTATCCCCTGCTTTTTAATATTTCAACAGCTTTATCTCTATGAAGTTCTTTAACTATTTCTATTTCATTATTAGCGTATTTTGCTAATACATCTATATCAGTAATCATTTCTGGGCAATAATTATCATTACTATCTTGTAAAGTGGCAGCATAAACTATTTTAGAAAATTCTTCATAAAGAATAGCCCCCATACACATCATACATGGTTCACAAGAAACATACATAGTTGCTCCTTTTAAATCACCATATAAATTTTTATTTTTAGATGCACTCTCTATAGCTTCTAATTCAGGATGTGAATACATACTCTTTTCCATTAAAGTATTATCATCGCTTCTGCCAATTATTTCTCCATCTTTAACAACAATTGCTCCAAATGGATATTTAGCATTTTTACTAATCTCAATTGCTATATCTATATATTGTTCATCTGTCATATGATTACCTCCTTTATAAATTTTCACTAATTAATTTATATTGTCTTCCTTTAGTTATATAATTAAATATTTCTTCCCAACTACTTGTTTTAAACATTTTATCATTATTATAATCTCTTGTTCTATCTGTTTCAAACATTATTACTTTAGTATTTGTTTTTTCTAAAGCGTCTTCACAATTACGAATTGCATCATCAATAAAATATTCTGCATCATCAAGATACTTATATTTATCATTTGTTCCAGTAATTATTCCATCATGAGGAATATGATGTTTTTCTAAATAACTAGGAACTATTAAATCTGTATGATCATCTTCTCTTATTCCTCTATTAGTTATAAATACTATTTCATATCCTAATTCTTTAAGTTTATTTATATAAGTAACTGCATCTTCTTTAATTGGTATATTTAAGGCTTCTTTATTGAAATAATTTTCTACGAAATAAAGTAATTCTTCTTGTGACCAATTGCTACTTCTAGGCATTACTTTACCAAAATCAATATCATTATTTTTATGTAATACTTCTCTATCATATTCTATTGCCATTTTTCCATAGAATTCTGTAGTATTACAAATAGTATTATCTATATCAATTGCTATTTTACTCATACAATTCTCCTTTAATTATTTAATCTGCCACCATTTAACCAAATATTTTCACCAGTTATAAAACTTGCATCATCTGATAGCAAAAATAAACATAGTTTAGCAGTATCTTCTGGTGTTGCAAATCTACATAATGGCGTATCTTTTAATTTTTGATCTATTTCTTCTTGTTTCCAACCTTTTAATGATAAAGGTGTAGGAGTAAATGCTGGGCAAATACTATTTGCTCTTATTTTCCTTTCTGCATATTCTAAAGCAGTTGCTTTAGTAAAATTAATAATACCTGCTGCTGCAGCACAATATGCTGGAGATTCAGTACATGGCACTACTCCTAAATGTGATGAAATATTTACAATAGCACCACCATCACTCATAATAGGATATGCATATTTAGTACACATTACTTTTCCTATAAGATTTGTATCTATAACTTTTCTAAAATTATCTATATTAAAATCTTTAATAAAATCATCTATAAACATACCTGCATTATTTACTAAATAATCAATATGTCCATATTTATCTTTTATTATATTAAACATATCAATAACTTCTTTTTCATTGGATATATCACATTTAATAATAAATAAATTATCATTATTAAATTCTTCTTTAGTCTCATTTGCAGCATCATCATTATCATGATAACAAGTAATAACTATACATTCTTTATCTAATAGTTCTTTAACTATTTCTTTACCTATTCCACTAGTACCACCTGTTACTAAAGCTATTTTATTTTTCATAAGTCCTCCTTAGAATATTTCATTTATATTTTCATATTTAAATATATCATCATTATTTCTACCTTTTATACCATAGAAATCTAAATTAAACTTTTTAGCTAATTCATAGTCACTATAACTATCTCCTATATAAAATGAATTTGCTAAATCTATATCAAATTCTTCTAATGCGTTATCTATCATACCTGTTTTTGGTTTCTTACAATTACAGTTATCGATACTTCTATGTGGGCAATGATATACTTTTAATATATTTATATTATTTTCTTTTAATATATTAATCAATTTATTTGTATATTCTTCGTATTGTTTTTCTGTAATAATACCTTTTGAAATTAATCCTTGATTTGTTAGTATGATAAATTCATATCCTTGATCTTTAATCTTTTTTAATCCTTCGATAGTACCTTCTAATAAGATTGGTTCAGTAATACTATTCCATTCTTCATCAGGATATTCTTTACTAATTGTTCCATCTCTATCTAAAAATGCAATCTTCATATTATTCACCTAATCTAGTTAAAGATGAATTTTCTTGTATAGGTATAAGTCTTGTTTTAATAGTATTAATAAATGCACATTTATGTATTATTTCAAATTGTTCATTTTCTATAGTTAAACTAAGACGAACTAATAAATTAGGCATAAAATAATACTTATCATTAGCAAAGTTACCATATTCACTATCATCTTCAGTATAGAAACCTTTTAACATGTTATATAAAAGACTCCATCTATCACAAGATCCTACATCGATTTCTTCTTTGCCTTCATTACCATTGAATATTGGTTCTTCTTTTAAATCTATATCTTCTCTTTGAATATTATATTTATTAAATAAATCAGATAATAATCCATCTTCAAAATATTGATTTAGTGCAATATTAATACATTTATCAATATCTGTATTTTTATTGATAACATATAATCTTACTGGTTTATTGTCTTTATAAAATATAATTGCATTATGTTTATTATTAACAATAATGTCTTTTGAACTAACTTCTATAGTACAATTACAATTCTTTACTACTTTATATTTATCAAAAGCAATATTACCATTACTAAATCCATCGACAAAGGCACCGTTAAATCCTTCATATTGGTTTTCTTTTGGTTCTATCCATAAGTCTATTGTTTTAATCATGAATACCTCTCTTACATTTTTATTTTTAATATTTATCTACTTGTGTCTTTTCATTGAACTTACTTCACTTTTTAGATTTGCTTCTGGGGATAATCTAAAGAAGTCATATGGATATCTTGCTCCTATATATTTAGCAGCCATATCTATAAAGTAATTATAATCTCCAGTTTTACTTTCATATTTTTTAGCAATTCTATCTATGATATCTTTCATATCATTTTTTGTATAATGTGTTCCATTAACGTCATTATCATCACTTATTTGGAATACTAATCTATCTAAATCTATTAATAAATCTTTAAGAAGATAATTATCTATTATTTTCTTTTCTACTTCTGATAAGAAATGATAATATTCTGCTTGGTTATAGTGTGGATCCGGAAGAATAGCACCGTTTTGCGTTTTATAGAATGCTTGTCTTGGGAAAGATGGTACATATGTAACATTTGCATATAATGCGGCTACTCTCTTCATTTTAGGATTCATAAATATATCTGATAAAAGAGTATTTGCTATTCTAGGTGCTCCACATAAATATACTTGTGTATTAGTATCTTCTTTTCTATTACTATTTTGAATTAATTCTAGAATAGAACTAATACCAAAAACATCTCTATCTACAGAGAAGAATAAATTAGGTATAGTTAATGATCCATGTCTAGTTACTATATCTAGAAATGAACCTGTTCCAAGATTTAATATAACTATATTTGCTTTTTTCTTATCTTTATCAAATATAACATCTTGTACTTTTCTATCTGAAC
Source organism: Caryophanales bacterium (assembly GCA_016290885.1). GTDB lineage: Bacteria > Bacillota_I > Bacilli_A > RF39 > UBA660 > RUG13038. Next base: position 167,761 of record JAEEVN010000001.1, read on the forward strand.
CTCCAGTAAAGTATTCTTGTATTTGATCTTCATTAAGTAGAGGTTTTCCAGAGAACATAGCTCTTCTATAGTCTACTCTATTCCATCTATCTGTATCTTTTTCAGTTAGATTTTGTCTAATCCAATCTGCTACTGAAAGAGCATTATTATTTTCCCATCTAGAAAGATGAAATGTTTCTACATTTACACCATTCTTTTTACCATAATCTATTAAGCCTAAGTTTCTATTAAGTAGTAATTTGCCTGGTTCTGAAACAGAGAATCCATTTGAAATTGAGTGACCAATTGATGCTAATGATAAAGTTTCTTTTGGGTAATCTCTCATATACTTTATTAGTTCTTCATTAGTTTGGTCAAGAATATCTTTTTCTTTTTCTCTATCATAACGCATATTTCTCACTCCTTTCCAATATATTATTATACTTTTTATATGCAAAATCAATCATTTATATAATTATATATAATATATTATATCATATGTTTATTTATTACTTGTTAAATTATCTTTATTTTACAATAAAAAAATAAGAAATATTATTTCTTATTTAATTATTTTTATCTTATTTAATGGCCATATAACAATAGATGCTTTACCAGTAATTTGCTCTTTTTTAATAGTACCTACTTCAGAATATCTACTATCTAAAGATACTTCTCTATTGTCTCCCATTACTAGATATGAATCTCCTGGTATTTTTTTAAGACCAATTTTACTCATATCAAAGTCATCTGATTTTGATGAAGTAAATGAACTATCTAGTTCTTTTCCATCAGCATATACTTTATTATCTTTTATTTCTATTACTTCATTAGGAAGACCAATAACTCTTTTAATAATTTGCTTTGTTTCCTTTGATGAAGGATCAGTTATTTTGATTACTACTACATCATATCTTTCAATGTCTTTTTTTCTATATTCAAATTTATTTAATATAACTATTTCTCCATTTGTTAATGTAGTATCCATACTTGGGCCATCTACTCTAACTGGGTCAAATATAAATATTCTAATTGTTACTACAACTAAAATAATTAATGCATAACTTATAATGTCTTTTAAAATACTTTTACTTCTTTCGCTCATATATTCTCCTAACAAAAATAAGGCTTTAATTGCCTTATTTCTTGTTTCTTTCTTTAATTCTGTAATTAGCAATTTTATCTCTTAAGAATCTTAATTTAGCTCTTCTAACTTTTCCTTTTCTAACTACAGTGATCTTATCAATCTTTGGTGAGTTTACAGGAAATATTCTTTCAACACCAATTCCTGAAGATTTTTTTCTAACTGTAAAAGTTTCAGAAACTCCTGATCCTTTTCTTTCAGTACAAACTCCTTCAAATGCTTGGATTCTTTCCTTATTTCCTTCGATAATTCTAACATCTACTCTTAAAGTATCTCCTACTCTAAATTCAGGAATGTTAGGATTAATTTGTTTCTTAGTAATTTTCTTAATAATATCCATATCGTTTTTCCTTTCTATATATATTAACCAGCAATCATTACATAATAAGCGGATTGCTTTTTGACAAATACAATACTAACATATTTTTATTTAAAAATCAACATTTATTTTACTTTATATCTATATATTAAGCTTAAAACTGTAAAATAAGGTTTAATAAAGTCTTTTTTCTTTGTTTTTTTAATAAAACCATATAGTTTTTTATCATTATTTAATAGTTTATTAAATATTCTTTTAATAAACCCATTAATATATTTATTTTCTTCATATGTCTTAAATATTTTACTAGATTCTAATAAATATTCTTTTAATAATTCTTTATTTTCTTCTAAAGATTTATCATTTTTTATTACTTTAGTAGTTCCTGTTAAAAACGCATTAGTAAATAACATTGATTCAATTAATAATCTATGATCTTTCTTTTCATTTTTATATAAATCAAGAACTATTTTAGCAGCATCTAAATATACTTTATGTTTTTCTCCAAGTGAATTAATTAATGATCCATCTACTTGATAATAATAATATAATACATCTTTAATTAATACATAATTATTTGCTCTTAATTTTAATTCGTGTTCGAATACTAAATCTTCATATCTTCTTAATTCTTCATTAAATGATAAACCTTTAATTAATTTAGTATCAATTAGTTTACCTGTTACATATGAAGCTTTTGTTATCATATCTTTATTATCTTTATTACCTAGAACTAAATCTTTTTTTAAAGGTTTATGCTCTAAGAAAGTTTTATTCTTATATATTATTAGATGATAACTATCTAATAAATCAGAATCATATTTAACAGCTTTTTTTACCATTATTTCAATAGCATTTTTTGAGATACTATCATCTGCATCCATAAAGAATACATAATCCCCTGAAACAGATCTTAAACCTATATTTCTAGTTCTACTAACACCTTGATTAACTTCGCTATAAAATGGTTTTATTCTTGTATCTTTTAATGCATATTTCTTTATTATTTCTTTAGAATCATCTGTAGAGCAGTCATCTATTAGAATTATTTCTAAGTTTTCATAACTTTGATTTAATATACTTTTAATTGATCTAGATAAATACTTTGATGCATTATAAATGGGTACTATAATACTTACTTTCTTATTCAAAATAATCTATACCTATCGCTTTCTTAACTTCATTTAATGTTTTTGAAGCATCTTTCTTAGCTTCTTCAGTACCCTTTTTTAAAATATCTTTTACTAAATCAATGTTTTCTTCATAATATTTTCTTTTTTCTCTAATTGGAGTTAATATTTCTTCAATTACATTGTATAAAACATTTTTAATTGCTACATCACCAAGTCCACCTTGTTGATATTTAGATTTCATTTCAGAAAGTGAATTAAATTCACTATATTTTTTTATTTGTTCATCAGTTGCAAATACATCTAAATATAGGAATACCATATTTCCTTCTACTTTACCTGGATCTTCTACTTTTAAATGATCTGGATCAGTATACATACTCATTACTTTTTTCTTAACTGTTTCTGAATCATCTTTTAGATATATACAATTACCTAGAGATTTACTCATCTTAGCATTACCATCAAGCCCAGGTAATCTTTGAGATATTTCATCTTCATTTAAATAACCTTCACATCTAGTTAAAGTATCTCCATAGATTCTATTAAATGTATCTACTATTTCATTTGTTTGTTCAAGAAGTGGCATTTGGTCATTACCTACTGGTATTACATTAGCATGAAATGCAGTTATATCTGCAGCTTGACTTACTGGATAATTTAAGAATCCAGATGGTACAGATGTTTCAAAACCTCTTTGTTTAATTTCAGTTTTAATAGTTGGATTTCTTTGTAATCTGGATACTGTAACTAAATTCATATAATAATATGTTAAAGTAGTTAATTCATCTACTCCAGATTGAATAAATATACAAACTTTACTAGGATCTATTCCTACTGATAAATAATCTATTGCTACTTCAAAAAGATTATCTTGTATCTTTTTAGGATTATCAAAATTATCTGTTAAAGCTTGTGAATCTGCAATCATGACATACATTTTGTCATAATCACCATTATTTTGTAATTTAACTCTATTTCTTAAAGATCCAATATAATGACCAATATGAAGTGGTCCAGTTGGTCTATCTCCTGTTAAAATTATTTTTCCCATATTATCTTCTCCTTCTATTCTTATTTTCATAATTTACTACATCTATTTTTTTCATTTCTTTCATTGCTATTTCACTCTTAAAAGCATCTAATTTAAATGATAATAATGCTATATATTCATCATCTAAATATTTACTATAAAATGAAAATATTAAACTTTGAATTCTTTCTATTTCTCCAAGTACAAAACTACCTGCTTCATCATCAGATTCATCATTAAGTACTATTTCTATTTTACTAAATAAATCTTTTAATTTCTTTTCTAAACTTTTTTTAGCAATAGTTTTTACAAAACTAGGATCTAATAATAAAACTTTATTTACTGTAAATAATTCTCTTCTTTTAGGGCTAAATTCATAAGCACCATCTAATTTAATATCTTTAGCTTCATTTACTCCTTGATAGTCATATATACCATATTTACTTATTTCTTTTCTAAAAGTAGGTTTAATTAAATCTGGTCTTTTTTCCCTAGTCTTTTTAATTGCTTCTTCTTTTCTCCATTTATCTATCTTTTTATGATCCCCAGATAGAAGTACATCTGGAACTTTCATACCTCTATATTCTCTTGGCTTAGTAAATGTTGGATAATCAAGTAAATCATCACTAAAACTATCATTAGTTCTACTACCTTCATCAATTACTCCATCAACTAGTCTAGATACAGAATCCATAAGTACCATTGATGGTAATTCTCCACCAGTTAAAACATAATCTCCTATACTTATTTCTTCATCTACTATAGATATAATTCTTTCATCAAATCCTTCGTAATGACCACATATAATAAGTATATCTTTTTCTTTACTTAATTCTTCTGCTTTCTTTTGATTAAATGTTTCTCCTTGAGGAGTCATCATAATTACTTTAGTATTCTTCTTTTTTAAATCATCAACTGCTTTAAATACTGGATCACACATAAGTACCATTCCTGATCCTCCACCATATGGAGTATCATCCACTTGATTATGTTTAAGTGAGGAATAATCTCTTAAATTAGTAATATCTATCTTTATTTTTTTATCATCAATTGCTCTTTTGATAATTGATTCTTCTTTAAAACCATTAAACATTTCTGGAAATAAAGTTAATACATTAAACTTAAGCATTATATTAGCCCCCCAACGTCTTTAACATATATAGTGTTATCTTCTATCTTTAAGATAAATTCTTTTACATATGGAATTAATATATCATTTACTCTTAATATATCATTAGCTTTCATATGCATAACATCTGTAACAACACCAATATCTTTAGTACCAACCACTACTTTATATCCTATTAAATTATCTATATAAATTTCTCCATCTAAATCTAGATCTTCTTCATTTATATAAACTTCTTTACCTTTATATTTTAAAACTAAATTAATATCATTTAAATCATTAAAAGTTACCATATCAAATATCTTATGATGTCTATAACTATTAACAATTAATTCTTCTTTATCTTTACCAATATAAAATTTAAAATCTTTTTTAAATACTTTATCTTTGTATTTAAAATCAGATAAAATTCTTAATTCACCTTTAATACCATGTGTATTAACAATTTTACCTATATTAATAAATTTCATATTATCACCTACTTATTTAATTCATATAAAATAATTGAACCTGAAACTGCTACATTTAAACTTTCACATTTTTCATTCATTTTAATATAAATATTTTTATCTACTAAGGCATTAATTTCGTTACTTATGCCATTTCCTTCATTACCTAGTATTATAGCATATTTATCAGTATTTTTAACATCTTTTACATCTATTCCATTAATAACATTAGTACCATAAATAGTATAATTATTATCTTTTAATAATTTAATAGTATTTTTTAAATCATCACGAATAATATTTATATTAAATATCATACCTTGAGTACTTCTTATTACTTTAGAATTATATAAATCTACTGTTTCTTTGCTAAGTACTAAATTATTAATATTAAATGCTACACAAGATCTAATAATTGTGCCTAAATTACCTGGATCTTGTACACCATCAAGTATAACTACATTTTTAGATAAATCTAAGTTCGTAGAAAGTTTTTTACATACTCCGATAACTTTAGTATTATTAAGTTCACTTATACTTTTTATCACTTTATCTGATACTAGTAACTTTTCCACATCAAAATCATAAGTATCTTCAGTTAAAATAAGTTTTTTTAAATATCCTGCTTTATATGCTTCTTTAACAAGATGATCTCCCTCAACTAAGAATAAATTAGATTCATCTCTATATTTTTTATCATTTAATTTTCTAATTTCTTTTATTTGTTCATTATTAATTGATTCAATCATTCTTGTAATTCCTTTCTTAGTCTTTTATAATTAGGTTCATTTTCTTCGACTAATTTCCAAAATCCTTTACCATGATTATGATGAATAAAATGAGCTAATTCATGTACTATTACATAGTCTAAATACTTTGGATCTTTATATATTAATTCACTATTTAATGTAACTTTTTTAAGTCTTGAATTATTAACACCCCATCTTGTTGTCATCTTCCTAATACATAGTTTAGGAAATGGGATATCCACAGTGAATCTATTATATACATCATTTAGATGTTTTTCAAATATTTTTTTGGTTGCTTTTTTATACCATTTTTCTATATCAGATTTATTTTTTACATATAAAGTTTTACCATCAAAAGATGTTCTTTTTATATTTTTATTTATTTCAATACTTATTTCTTCCCCAAGAATATAATTTTTTTCTTTTTTATCTATTCTTTTACCCATTTTATCTATTTGTTTTTCTATAAATGGGATATTGTCTTTAATTAGTTTTTCTATCATAAAATTAGGAGTTAAATAAGAAGTAGTTACATATATATTTAAATCTTCTTTAACTCTTAAATAAGTGTTTTTATTATTTTTTCTTTCAATGATTACATCATATGTAATACCATCCAATGTTATTTGCATGTAAACCACCAATATAATTATATCATTAAAATTAAAAAAATAATGGTTTTCCCATTATTTTATTTACATTGTATATTTCTTTATTTTAGCATGTGCTTGCTTTTTTACTGCTTCATATACTGCTTCTTGATCATAATATTCTTTATTCTTTTTTCCATAGAAACTATAATTACCATCTTCTAGGAAATTAGCTGGTATTAAAGAATATTCAGGTTTTATTGTATTAAAACCATCTCTACCATAAACAAGTAATATATCTCCATATCTGTATAGAGTTAAAATATCATCACATTCTGGTATAGAGAATTCATTTTGCATATAAAAGCACATTCCATTAAGTGGTTTTGTTCTTTTAAAGTTTTTACCAACATATTCACCTTGTTGTAAGAAGGATCTAAGACTAATAAATTCTTTATTTAATTCATCCATAGAACTAAATGCTTTAGATGCTATACCTCTTTGTACAACATCTGCAAATTCTAGTGTAATGCATTTGCCATTACCATTTTTTGGAAATATACCATCATTTATAGTACTAATCCAAAAATCTTTACAACCATAATAATCTTTTGTTCCTATATCTCTAACGAATGATCTAAACATCTCTTTTACTCCTGCTACGACTTGTTCACTAGAATCATGTCCTGTAGCATCTTTAAGATAATTTTTAAAGTCATCATCATGTTTTGGATCTAATAATTCTTCATAAAATTGTTTATCTTTTTCAGAAACTGTATATACGAACGGTCCTCTTTTAATATATATGTCCCCAGTCAGTACTGTTCCCATAATCTCACCTCAATTGTGAATTATTCTAGCATAAAGATATAAAAAAAGCAAAATATTCCTATTTTGCTTTAAAATTTAAAATCATCTAAGAAATCATCTATTGTAAGTATTTCTTCATCTATTTCTTTTAGACTAACTTCTTTTTTAGGTTCTTCAATTGTTTCTATTATTTCTACTTCTTTAATGTCATCTTTATTACCTAATTCTGTAGGAATAAATGTTTTAACTACTCTAACATTAGAAATTGATGAACCAGTTGAATATCTATCTGCGATAGGTATTTCAGCATTCTTAAAGATATTAATACCTTTTAAATTAATTACCCCTATTTTATCTTTAGTATTAGTAATATAAGAACTAATTAATTTATGTGGATTAGTTTTAACTAATCTAACTAATAATAATCCTTTTCTTGCTCTAGAACTCTTTTCTAGTTCAGATAGTTTAACTCTTTTTGCAGTATTCTTATCAGTAAATACAGTCATGTATTCAGAATCTTTATTAAATATTTCTGCACTTACTACATAATCATTATCAAGTTTAATAGATTTAACACCTGATGCTTTTAAACCTACTACAGGTATTTCATTTGCACTATACCATAAACCATATCCATTATTTGTAGCAATAAATACTTCTGATTCACTTGATGATGTAACAGATACTATTTCATCATCATATTTAAGTTTCATACATACTATTGGTTTATTATATCTCATTGCTTTAAATTCTGATAATAATGTTCTCTTTACCATACCCATTTTACTAAATATAGTAATTACTTCTTTACTTTCAAAGTCATAAACAGGTTTAGCATAAACTACTTTTTCATCATCTTTAATGGTTACTATATTACTAATATGTTTACCCATTTCTTTCCATTTCATATCTGGTAAGTTATAAACAGGTACATATAAATAATTACCTTTATTAGTAAATACAAGTAATGTATCAAGAGTATTCATTTCATAAAGACCTACTAAGTAATCATTATCTTTTAAAGTAATATCTTCATCATTAGATGATGTATAACTTCTCTTACTTGTTCTCTTTACATAACCTTCACTTGTTATAGAAACAATAACATCTTCCTTAGGTATTAATGCTTCTTGATCTATTTTTATTTCAGTTATTTCATCTTTTATTTCTGTTTTTCTATCTTCAGCATATTCTTTCTTGATTTCAAGTAATTCTTTCTTAATTTGTTTCATTAATTTCTTTTCATCAGAAAGTAATTCTTCAAGGCCTTGAATTATTTTACTTAAATTAGCAAGTTCTTCTTCTAGTTGTGTAACATCTGTATTAGTTAATCTATATAATTGTAATCTTACAATTGCATCTGCTTGTTCGAAAGTAAAATCAAATTCTTTTACTAAGTTCTCTGTAGCATCTGCTCTATTTTTAGATGCTCTAATTACTCTAATTACTTCATCAAGAATAGATATAGCTTTTATTAAACCTTCCACTATATGGAATCTAGCTTTAGCATGATCTAAATCAAATCTACTTCTTCTAGTGATTACTTCTTTTTGGTGTACTATATAAGCATCAATTATATCTAAGATACCAACTTGCATTGGTCTTTTATTTACTATTGCAATCATGTTATAAGAATAACTTATTTGCATATCAGTATTCTTTAATAAATAATTAACTATTAGATTAGTATCTGCTTCTTTTTTAAGATCAATTGTAATAATTAATTCTCCTCTTGAAGAAGAATCTATTACTTCAACTATTCCTTCTATTTTCTTTTCTATTCTAATATCATTAATTCTTTTTACTAAAGCTGCTTTATTAACTTCATATGGTATTTCAGTAATAATGATTTGGTTCTTACCTTTTTCATTATTAATAGTATATTTAGATTTTATTACTATTTTACCTTTACCAGTTTCAAAAGCTTCTCTTATACCATCTTTACCTTCAACTACTCCACCAGTTGGAAAATCTGGACCTTGTACTATTTCTAATACTTCATCTAAAGTACATTTAGGTTTATCTATTCTAAGAACAGTTGCATCAATTATTTCACCTAAGTTATGTGGTGGAATATCTGTTGCATAACCTGCAGAAATTCCTGTAGTACCATTAACTAGTAAATTAGGGAATCTACAAGGTAATACTGTTGGTTCTTCTTCAGTATCATCATAGTTTGGAGCCATTTCTACAGTATCTTTTTCAATGTCTCTTAACATTTCACCAGCTATTTTAGAAAGTCTTACTTCAGTATAACGCATTGCTGCTGCGCCATCACCGTCCATTGATCCATTGTTACCATGCATATCTACATATGGAGTAAGCATTTTCCAATCTTGGCTCATTCTTACCATTGCATCATATATTGAAGAATCTCCATGTGGATGGTATTTACCCATGATATCACCAACTGCTCTAGCTGATTTTCTATATTTATTATCATAAGTATTTTTGCCTTTATACATTCCATAAAGAATTCTTCTTTGAACAGGTTTTAAACCATCTCTTACATCTGGAATTGCTCTATCAGTTATTATCTCTTTAGCATATCTTCCAAATCTTTCCCCCATGATTTCTTCTAAGGCATAGTCATGAATCTTTTGTAATATCTCTTTTGTTTCCTTACTTCTTGCCATTAGAATCACCTGCCTTTATTTTATAATCATCCTCTAGAGAGAATTCTACATTTTCTTCAATCCAAGCTTTTCTTGGTTCAACTTTTTCTCCCATAAGAACAGATACTCTCTTTTCAGCTAGTACTGCATCTGTTATTTTTACTCTTATTAAAGTTCTTGTTTCTGGATTCATTGTAGTTTCCCAAAGTTGTGTAGCATCCATTTCTCCAAGTCCTTTATATCTTTGTAAATCAGATAATGATTTATTTTTTGTTAATTCTTTTAATTCTTCATCTGTATATAAATATTCAAAATGATTTTTATCAATAGTAGCTTTATATAAAGGTGGACATGCAATATATAATTTACCTTCTTCAATAAGTGGTTTCATATATCTATAGAAGAATGTAATTAATAATACTTGAATATGACATCCATCATCATCAGCATCGGTCATGATAATTACTTTATCATAATTACAGTTCTTCATATCAAAGTCTGCTCCTACACCTGCTCCTATTGTATATATTAATGTATTAATTTCTTGGTTCTTATAAGCTTCATCAAGTGATGCTCTTTCAGTATTTAATACTTTACCTCTAAGTGGAAGTATTGCTTGATATGTTCTATCTCTACCAGTTTTAGCAGAACCTCCAGCAGAATCACCCTCTACTATAAATAACTCATCTTTCTTAGGATCTTTTCTTGCTGCAGGTGCTAATTTATCTGATATATTTTTTTCTTTCTTAGTTCCTTGATTCTTTCTTATTTCTTCTCTTGCTTTTCTAGCAGCATCTCTAGCCATCTTTCCTTTTAATGCTTTGTTAATTATATTAACAGCACTTTCATTATTTTCTTCTAAATAGAAAGATATATTTTCTAAAGTAAGGGCTTCTACTACATTCTTAGCAATTGGAGTACCTAATTTACCTTTAGTTTGTCCTTCAAATTGAAGTAATGCTTCAGGTATTCTTAAAGATATAACTGCAGTTAAACCTTCTCTTACATCAGATCCTTCAAAGTTTTTATCTTTAGCTTTTAAATATCCATTACTTCTTGCATAATCATTAAATGCTTTAGTTAAAGCTGATTTAAATCCTACTTCATGAGAACCACCATCAACTGTCTTAACATTGTTAACAAATGATATTATATTTTCTGTAGTATATGAATCAGTATATTGAAGAGCTATTTCTACTTCAATACCATCTTTTGATCCTTTAAAATGTACTACATTATTTATTGGAGTTTTATCTTCATCTATATATTCAACAAATGATTTAATACCATTTTCATAATGATATTTTTCAGATCTATTATTTATTTCATCTATTACTTCTACTGTAAGTCCTTTTAATAAGAAAGCAGATTCTTGCATTCTTTCACAAATAGTACTATAAGAAAAATCAGTAGTACTAAATACTTCTTTATCTGGTAAAAATCTAACAGTAGTTCCTGTTTTATTAGTCTTACCTACTTCTTTTAAAGGTGATGCAACTTTTCCACCATCTTTAAAACTAATAGTATATTCTTTACCATCTCTTCTTGAATTAACTATCATCATACTAGATAGAGCATTAACTACTGAAGCACCAACACCATGTAATCCTCCAGAAACTTTATAGTTCCCTTCTTCAAATTTTCCACCAGCATGTAAAACAGTATAAATAACTTCTACTGTACTTTTACCTGATTCATGTTTTCCTACTGGTACACCTCTACCATTATCTGAAACACTTATAGATTTATCTTTATGAAGAGTAATAGTAATAGTATCACCATAACCATTCATAACTTCATCTATTGAGTTATCTACTATTTCCCATACTAAATGATGAAGACCTCTTTTATCAGTAGACCCAATATACATACCTGGTCTTTTTCTAACTGCGTCTAAGCCTTCAAGTATTTTAATAGAACTCTCATCATACTTTGGTGCCATATTTTCAACTCCTTCTAGTATCAAACATAAGAATTATAACAAATTCTTCTTTTTTTTACAAGCAAAATAAGCGGAAACTCCCTTCCACTACTAATTTAATTTACATAATTTTTTAAAAAAAGAATAATTTGTTCATACATAATCCCCCTGACTATGTTCTATATAAATTATAACAAAAAAAAAGTACTTTTTAAAGTACTTTTATACTTCTTCAGCGAATCCTTTTTCTAATTTCTTAAATATTAGTGTTCCTAATATTAATACTATTAGAGATACTCCACCTACTATACCAAGTGATTGTAGATCAGGCATAGTTTTGTAATAGAATATTGCTCTATAAGCATCAAGCATATGTGCAAGTGGATTTAAATATAATATCCATCTATATCTTTCTGGGAACATACTAACACTATATAATATTGGTGTTCCATAGAATACTAAGTTTACTAAGAATTGTACTAAATATTGTATATCCTTAACATATACATTTATTGCACTTAATATAAATAGTAAACCTATACTAAATATAGTCTGGATCAGTGCTATAACTGGAAGCCATATTAGATGTATACTAACGCCTATTCCACCAAATATTACAAATATTAATATAATTACACATGATATTAAGAAGTTAATTAGTGCTGCTACTACAACACTTATTGGAATAATTTCTCTTGGGAAATAAACTTTCTTAATGATTGCACCATTTGCCCATACACAGTTACATCCATTATTAATTACTGTAGTAAAGAATGACCATGGTATAACTCCAGTAATAAGATATATTAAATAATTATCTTGTTTTACTCTCATTATATATGGGAATACTATTGCATATACTGCTACCATAAGTAATGGATTTAAGAATGACCATAATACTCCAAGGAATGATCCTTTATATTTACCTCTTATCTCTTTATGTACACTAGTTTTTAATAATTCTCTATATTGAAATAATTCTTTAAATATCATACTAATCACCCACAAATCTCTAGATATTTATCAATGACTTTACCTGGATCTCCATCCATTTCTATTCTGCCATCTTTTATCCATACAGCTCTATTACATAAATCTTTAACTTGATCTAAATTATGTGAAACAATAACTATTGTTTTATTTTCATTTTCTTTTAATTCATGTAGTTTCTTGAAACATTTTTCTTGGAAGTGTTGATCTCCTACTGCAAGTATTTCATCAATTAATAATATTTCAGCATCAACATTTATAGCTATAGAGAAAGCAAGTCTCATATACATACCAGAAGAATAAGTTCTAACTGGACTATCTATAAATTCTCCAAGTTCAGAGAATTCTATAATTGTATTTAATCTTTTTTCTATTTCTTGTTTAGTTAAACCAAATATGGCTGCATTGAAATAGATGTTTTCTCTACCAGTAAAATCAGGATGAAAACCTGCTCCTAATTCTAGTAATGAAGTTAATTTACCATTAACTTTAATATTTCCTTTAGTAGGATAAATAATCTTAGTCATTAATTTTAATAATGTAGATTTACCACTACCATTAGTACCTATTAATGCAACTGTTTCACCTTTTTTGATATCTAAATCTATATCTTTAAGAATATGTACTTTAACTACTTTATTTCTCTTAGCAAATAATAGTTTTTCTTTTAATGTTCCTGGTTTATCAGAATTCCATTTAAAGTCTTTATACAAATTTTTAACTCTAATTGCATATTCATTTTTTTGTTCCATAAATTCCTCCTAAAAGGTATATGTATATTATACCAAAGAAAAATGCTTTTTTTAAGCACTATTTCTCTAAAAATATCTTTCTAGTTATAAAATTAAACACCATAACTATAATAGTAGAACCTATTTTAACTAACATAGCATTTAATTCTAATTTATGTATTCCAAGCCATAGTAATAATTCTGAAAGTAAGAAACCAATTACACTAAATACTATAAATTCAATAAATATCTTAACTTTACTCTTTTCTTTATTAACATCAAATACCCATTTAACTGATGCTATATAGTTATATATTACAGATATAGTAAATGATATTATATTTGCTATTAATGGTTCTATATGTAAGAAATTATAACAAATATAATATATTATCCAGTCTAATACAGTAGCAGTTCCACCTACTATAACAAATTTAAATATTTGTAATAATAGTCTTTCATTCTTTTCACTTATATTAATATGCAAAAATTTTAATAACTTATTAAATACTTTTCCTAATTTATCTTCTTTCATTATTTTCTCCTTATTGTTACATATATAATTTTATAATAAATATATAAATAAAACAAGGTTTAAAAGAAAAATACTACTCTATACAAACATATATAACTTTTTCTTCTAATACCTCTTCTTCCTTAATATATTCATTTATATTGTCATGACCAATTGTTATATATTTAAATCTTTCTTTTTCTTCTTTTTTAATTTCTTTTTTAATAGTAATCTTCTTTTCCTTCTTACTTGGATTATTAAACATAAATAATGGAATTATTAATATAATTACTAATAATATAATTATAATTATCTTTTTCAAATTATACCCCCTAATAATATATTCGAAAAAAATATATAAAATTCCCCAATAAATAAAAAAATCCAAGTAAAACTTGGATTATTCTGTTACTATATATGGATCAAATTTAGAACCATCACCCATTTTATAATTAACAGTATTTAATAATTTAATAACAAATATAATATCTGCTTTAGACCCATCAATATCTCTTGTAGTATTATTTATATTATCATAGATTTTATATCCTGTACTACTTGAAACAATCATGTCTTTTTCTGGATTTATAAAGTTACTATTATTAATATCATTTTGTGATATTAAGTCTACATTATTGCTTATTTTTCTATCTATTTCATTATATTTATTTCTTATCACTTGTACTATATTATCTGTACTAATTTCTTTTGTTTCGTTATTTGTTATATAAACACTTCCACTAGAATCAACTTTTATTATTCTGTAAGTATCATTATTATAATAAATATAATTCTCTTCATTATTTATATAACATATTTCAGAACAATTAAATAATTTGCTAAATAATTCATTTTTTAAATAAATATCTTCAATTTTAGAATCTTTTACTACAAAGTATATTCTTGTTTCTTCATCATATAAATCTTTAGTTACTTCTTTAGCTTCTTCTTCAGTAAAATAATCATTAATTATTAAATCTTTCAATACTATTTCACTTTCACCATTATATCTATCTATATTATTTTGAATATATTCTTTTGATTTATCAAGAATAAGATTCTTTTCTTCTTCTGGTGAAACAGATGCAGTTAAACTCTTAAAACTTTGAGTATTTGCTTTAAATAACATAAATAATGCTAATGTAAAAGCAAATGCTACACATAAATAAGTAAATATTTTTCTATCTTTCATAAACCCTCCTACTTAATTGAATATATTAACTTTCCTGAATAGTTATAATATGATGTTCCTATTATAAAATAATTATCTTTTATAGTTATATCATTTGTTTCTATTTTTATTGGTAATTCTTTATTAATAGCTAGATTATATAGTAATCTTTCACCACCATAATTAACTTCTACTATAGGATATTTATCTGTTATATATTCTACATCATCATATATTGCATTTGTTTCTATTTTTCCATTTGCAGAAATAAAACCATAATTTTCATTTTCATCTTGATATACAAATAATTTCTTTTTATAGTTTTTATTTAATATTTTAGATACATCTTCATCTAAGAATAATATATTATAATAACTTAATTTAACTACTTCTTTACCATTAGAATTAATTACACCATATGTACCATTATTAGATACTATAGCATATCCTTCTTCATTAAATTCAGAAGTAGTATCATATGCTATATTATTAACAAGGTCTCCTTTAGTATTAACATAATTATATTTACCATCATATAATTTTATATTTAATTTATTATTATAAAATTCATTAGTTACAGGAATATATGTATCAAAAGAGCCTATTTTACCTTTAGCACTAATTATGTTATATACATCTTTATTAGAACTAAAGTCATGAGCTTTTTCTAATACTACTCCATCTCCATAACTATATGTATTATTCTTATTATCATTTATTTCTGATTGATTATTTAAATTTATATAACTAATAGAAGAATCATTATTTATTCCTATTGCAATATCTGATTCTATATCATCTACTCTTACTCTTAAATACTTACTTGTTTTTAATTTTATTTTGTTATTATCAATAACTATATAAGTATTATTTTCTTCTTTAGATTCACCTTTTATATAGAATACATTATTTTTTAATACTTCTATATCATCTAATGTATAACCAAATACTTTAGTACCTGTTCCTAAATTAATTATTGCATATGATTTATTTAATTTAATTTTTGCATATCTATTATTAAGTGGTGTATCTTCTGGAACTGGTGATATTTCTATATCTATATTTTTATTATCAATTTCATCTACTGCAAATGAGAATATTTCTTTTCCTTCTTTATTTAATACTCCCATTGTATTATCTCTAGTAAATAGATAAACGCCATTTTTACCATAACTGATAGTATCATATTTAAATGATGTTTTTTCATCTAAATTACTATCAAGCAATGCTTGTTTTAAACCATTTTTAGTTTGTTTAGATGCTATATATCTATTACCAAATAATCCAATATAGTAATAATTTCCAAATGGTACTTCTAATACTCCTTTAGAGTTTAATACACCATATAAATTATTTTCATTTTTAACTATTGCATGCCCTTTATAATAATCTGTTCCTGATATATATTTAGCTCTAGTAATTACTGTACCTTCAGTATCTATATAACCATATTTATCATTTTCTTCAATTCTAATTAAATTTACAGTATCTGCTTTTGAATTAGATACAAATAAATACATACCTAATATTGAAACAAATATGAATGCTATTACTGGAATAATAATAGTAGGTTTTTTAAATGATATTTTAGTATTCTTAGGTGCTATATCTTTAATCTTTGGATCTAATATCAAAATATTATTACTATCTAATGTAGGTTCAGTGTTCTTTTCTTCTGGTTTAATATCTTTTATTCTTTCATCAAGAACTATAATATTATTATCATCCATCATAGTTGGAATAGTTTCTGTGGTAGGGATTTGTTCGAAATTATTTTCACTATTAAAACTATCATTTTGTTCAAATGGTAATTCATCAAAATTATTCATAAAATCCCTCCTATTCCTTTTTTATTTATTCATTATCTTGTTCTACTTTATATAAAACTTCTCTTGGCTTAGAACCTTGTTGTGGTCCTATAATACCTCTTTCTTCAAATAAATCTATTAATCTAGCTGCTCTATTATAACCTAATTTAAATTTTCTTTGTAATAATGATGCACTAGCTTTTCCTGTTGATAAAACAAACTCTAATGCTTCATTATAAATTGGATCATCTTGTTCTACATCATTTTTATCACTTGTAAATCCATCAGTAGTTGTATTACCTGATTCTTTAGTAAAATCCTCATCATAAACTGCTTTTTGTTGTGAAGAACAGAAATCTACTAATTTATTAATCTCATCTTCAGAAACATATGCTCCTTGAATTCTTTGAGGTATTGATTCTCCCATTGGTAAGAATAACATATCTCCTTTACCAAGAAGTTTTTCTGCTCCAGCCATATCAAGAATTGTTCTTGAATCAACAAAGCTTGATACTGCAAATGATATTCTAGATGGTATATTAGCTTTAATAACACCTGTAATAACATTTGTAGATGGTCTTTGAGTTGCTACTACTAAATGTATACCTGCAGCTCTAGCCATTTGTGTAATTCTCATAATTGAGTCTTCAACTTCTTTAGAGCATACAAGCATTAAGTCAGCAAGTTCATCGATTATTACTACCCAGTAAGGAAGTATTGGTAATCTACTTTCTTCTGGTAATTTATCATTTTGTTTTTTTACATAATCATTATATGTTTCTATGTTTTTAGTCTTACTATCACTAAATAGATCATATCTTCTTTCCATTTCTTTAACTACTCTTTGTAGTGCAAGTGATGCTTTCTTTGGATCAACTACTACTGGTGTAATTAAATGTGGAATACCATTATAAATACCAAGTTCTACTTTCTTAGGGTCAATCATAACAAGTTTAACTTCATCTGGTTTAGCTCTCATAAGTATTGATCCTATAAGACAGTTAATACATACTGATTTACCTGATCCAGTAGCACCTGCTATAAGTAAGTGTGGTGTTTTATTAATTTCAAAATATTTTGCATTACCCATTATATCTTTTCCTAAAGCAACCATTAATTTATTATTAAATTTATCTTTAGGGAATGATGCAATTATTTCTCTAAATGATACCATTGAATTTACTTTATTAGGAATTTCTACTCCTACTGTACTTTTACCAGGTATTGGAGCTTCAATTCTAACATCTTTAGCAGCTAAAGCTAATGCTATTTCACTATGAAGAGATGTTATCTTATTCATTTTAGTACCAGATTTTAATTCTAACTCATATTGAGTTACTGCAGGTCCTACATGAACTTCTACTACTTTTGCATATACTTCAAAATCTTTTAATACATTTTCAAGTAATTTAATATTTCTTTTAATCTCTTCTTCTTGTTCTTTAGTATTTTTAGTTTTACTTGGTTTAGCAAGTAAATCTATGTCTGGTAATTTATAATCTTTATATAAATTAGTATTATTAAATGAATTAGCCATATTTTCTTTCATTGATTGTTTATATTCTTCTTCTTGTTTTGGATTAGTTAATTCATCGATTGAAGAAATAGCAACTCTATTATCTTTTAAACCATGACCTTTAACTTCTTCTTCATCATCATCTTCATCTTCTTCATATTCATCATCATTATTAGATTTTTTAATTTTAACTTTATCACTTAAACTTGAGATGATATCAAGTAATGAGAAATTAGAGAATAATACTAGTCCTATAAACATAATAACCGCTATTACGATTATACTTCCAATATATCCTAAGAATTTATCTAACACTAGTACAAAGAATAATCCTATTAATCCTCCACCAGTAAATACTTCTTTATTCTCTAGACAATTAACAAATGTATTAAAACCAATTTCCATATTTTCTTTAATACCTAAAGATTTATCTAAATTCATATTTGATAATGCTAGGTGTGCTAATGATAATACTCCTATAAAGAATAGAGCTGCTCCTATTGTTTTAAGAGTTAAATATTTAGGTCTCTTTCTTTTAATAAGCATATATCCACCTATTATTATTAATAAAGCTAAAAATACGAAGTATAAACTTCCCATTAATAACATTCCTGCACCCTTAACATATTTACCAACAATATTAGCTTTATATCCTAAGAATCCAATTATTCCAATAACAATAAGTAATATACCTAGTATTTCAATAGGAATTTTAATGTTTTTTAATTTTTTTCTTCTTCCCATATTTTTCACCTATCATTCCATTATAATTATATCATTCTTTATATATTTTTTAAATATATAAATTAAAAAATATAATAAAAAAAGAAACTATAAATACCATAGTTTCTTTCCATCTTTTTTTATTTCTTTTATTATTCCACTACCTAAGCATTCTTCTCCATCATATAAAACACATGCTTGCCCAGGAGTAACTGCTTTAGCTTTAGAAGGATATTTTACAGATATCTCACCATTATCTAGATATTCTAAGAACACTTCATAGTCTTCTCCTCTATATCTAAATTTAGCAGTACATTTTTCTGGTCTTTCGTCTGAAATAAAATTAATATTTTCTATTATACATTCATCACTATATAAACTTTCTGGATCTTCTCCAAAAGCAACATATAATTCATTCTTTTCTACATTTTTACCTACTACAAAGTGTCTATCTTTAAAACCAGCAATACCTACTTGTTTTCTTTGGCCAATTGTATAGTTCATTAATCCTTCATGAGTACCAATTACTTCTTTAGTATCAACATCAATTATATCTCCTGGATTCTTCTTTAAATAGTTATGAATAAACTTTTGATAGTTTCTTTCTCCAATAAAACATATACCTGTAGAATCTTTCTTCTTAGCAGTAGGAATATCTGCTTCTAAAGCTATTTTTCTTACTTCAGTTTTATTTAAATTTCCCACAGGGAATAATACATTTTCTAATTGTTTACTACTTACTTGTGCTAAGAAATAAGATTGGTCTTTAGAAGTATCAATGCCTCTATAAAGATGTCCATCTTTTGTTCTTGCATAATGTCCTGTAGCAACATAATCTGCTCCTAATTTTTTAGCTTCTTCTATAAAAGCATCAAACTTAATATATTTATTACACATTAAATCTGGATTAGGAGTTCTACCTTTTTTTAATTCGTCTAGAAAATACGAAAAGACATTATCCCAATATTCCTTAACAAAATTAACTCTATGTAATTCAATACCAAGTTTATTACATACTTCAAGAGCATCATTATAATCTTGTTCTTGTGGACAAATATCATTGTTTAAATTAGGATTACCTTCAATATCATTATTAACCATTGAATCCCAGTTTCTCATAAATAATCCAATTACTTCATATCCTTCTTTTTGAAGTAAATATGCAGATACAGAACTATCTACTCCACCGCTCATTCCAACAACGACTTTTTTCTTCATATTTTCACACCTCCTTAAAAAATTCTAACATATATTATCATAAAAACTAAAAATACTCAAACTATTGATTATTTTTAGGTTCAAATTCCAATAATAATTTTTTATTAAAATCAAATTCTATAGTATTTGTATATTTTTTTAATTTAAATTCATTAGAATCATCTTTTTTATCAAATTGATGTGCAACTCTTGTATAAAAACCATATTTATCATACAAAACCTTTGATGAAATTATATCCATACCAGCTGCTAATTCTTCTTTCGAACTATATTCATCTATTTGAGTAGAATAATTATCTGGTTTATCTGTTTTAACAGTTAAAACTCCACCATATTGTCTAAACATATCTCTGTCACTATTTTTTTGATTATATTCTTTAACTATTTCATCTATTAATTCTCTATATTCCTTAGTAGTAACTACTACTTTTAAATCATAAATACTTCTACCTGCACTATCAACATATGGTATTAAGTAAATACAATCTACTTCATCAATACTTTTAAATCTACAAGTTAATCTTGCTATCTCTCTATCTAACTCTTTTTGTCTTGGCATAATTCCTCCTAATTATTTTCTATATATTTACATGCTTTTATAAAACATGCAATTTGATCTTCATTAAGTTCTTTTGTTTGAACCATCTCTTTTAATTCTTCCATAGTAAACCATCTTACTTCTGTTAATTCATCTTCTTGAATTTTTATATCATTAATATCTATATCTTTATTAACAAGATACATTTTATAACAATCTTTTCCATCACATCCAGAATCATATTCATAGAATTTTTCATCAGAAAAATCTAATCCCAATTCTTCTTTAATTTCAGCAAGTAATCCCTCGATTGGAGTTTCTCCAGATTTTGGATGGCCTCCAGTCACTCCCCAATCTCCTCCTTTAGAAGGAACTCTTTTTTGCATTAAAAATTCTCCTTTAGAATTTCTAATAACAACCATTACTACCATTGGATAATATCCTTCGGGAATAGGATCTCCTTTATAATATGTTTTATCTGTTTTATTACTATTTATATCATATAAATCTCTAAGTTCCATAATATCACCTAAGTCCATTATAGCATAAAAACAACTAATGAATTAGTTGTTCTTATTTTTTAATTTCATATCTAATAATCTTCTATTTACTTCAGGATGTGCAGTTATACAAGTATATGGGCAACGAAGTGATCCAGCTATTCTTTGTGGTTCAAAATAACCACTTCCCATTCTATACTCTTCATCATTAAGGTTTACATATGCTTGTACAAAGCAATCTTTATCTTCATCATCAGTTAACGAATCAAATGATTCTGGAATAGAAGCGCCAGATAAAATAATTATTTCATATCTTTTTGTTTTTAATTGTTTAATAGTTCTTCTTCTGGATTCTGGTTCATAACTACTTGTTCTAACAGCTTCTAATTGTTGATCATTTAGGCTAAGTAATTGGGCAGTTTTTTCTTCATCAAATTGCTTTTGATAATATGTAATATTCCCCCATCTATCAGTATAATCTCCAGAGTCAATTCTCTTTGCTCTTGCTATATAGTTTTGAATAGAAGTTCCTGTTCTATGAACAGTTTCATCAAAATCATAATACATTTCATCTTTGTCTTCAGAATTATTTACAGGATTATCTAGTTCTTTATCATATTCTTCGATAGCTGCTGTTCGTTCCATAACAAGTAATTGAAGTAATGGCATATCTTCCGCTGTAACACCCTTTATAAGTTTCTTTTGTGTATCTGCAGCTTTTTCTAAAAATTCTAATTGTTCTGGTGTGAGATCATATTCTTTTGTAGAAGCACCACAAAAGACACATCTTAATTCGCCTTCTAATTTAATAAAGAAATGATTAGCTTTTGAACATATTATATTTTTGCTTTTAGAATCATACATTGTATCAAAAGAAATATCTTCAAGAAGACATCTCTTGGCTTGTTGCTCGCTTCCTTTTATACCAGCCTCATTATATAAATAATCTTTTGTATCTTCAAATTCCTCTAATTCTTTCTTTATCTTACGTAAATCAATTCCATTCTCTTCATATTTTGCTTCTTGATCTTTATAAAGTAAAGCATCAATTATAGATAATAGTGTCCATCTACCTTTAAAGTCTAGTTTATTCATCCCATATTTAGCATAATATGAAGCAAACTTAACATGTAATTCATCTACTCCACGATAAGAGAAAACTTTAGCATCTCCTAAAAGTTCGTAGGATTTTTTATTCTTCTTTCTATATGATGCTGCTCTTTCTATAGATTCATTATATGTAATCATTACATCTTCAAATGTAGTTTCAGCAACAGGCACCTCGACTACTGGTTCAATTTTTTCACCCTCAAAGATAAAAGGCGTATCATCAAGTATATCGCTTGAACAATATGTTCTTTCTTTTTGTTTTACAAAATCATTAGCACTTTTCATAGCAAACCCTCCCATATATAAGAAAATTATACCATAAACAAATAAAAAACAAACTAAATAGTTTGTTTTTTATTGTAATATTATTGCCATTTTTCTTTCTTTTGGTTTCTTAGCTTCTATCATTGTAGTCATTATTTCTGCAAGGGCAGCATCTTTTTCTTCTTCTGTCATGCTTTCGCTATCTGGATATTCATCATTAAATATTTCAACGATTTGAGCATATGTCATACCAAGTTTTCTACATTCTTTTAATAATGGACCATTTGGAATATCAGATCTTTGATTTGCTCTTTCTACGAAATCTTTACCTATTTCCTCTACTGGAATCCCTTTATTTCTTCCAGAATAAATCGCACTACGAAGACCATTCGCTGAAACACCCTCATCGTTAGCATAGTCTGTTATAGTTTTATCCCCAATAAAGTATTTACATCTCATAACAGGTTTCTTTTTTTGATAGAACATTCTAAGGATATATTCTACTAGCGCTTCATCAGTAAAAGCTTTACCTCTTTTATTCTTTTTCATACGATTATAACGAGTTTCTATTGCTTTATTCATTTGAGGATCTCTCTCATAACCATGTTCTTCCATTTTATTATAAATAATTTCTATTATTTCCATAAAATAACCCCTTTTTTTCAAAAGTAGACATATTTTACTACAAAATCTAAAAAAATGCAAAAAAAGACGCAAAGTTAATATACTTTAGCGTCTCCTTGTTTAGCCATAATATTTTCTTTGTTTAATTCTTTTACTTGCTTTAATACCTCATAAACGAATGCTCTATATGAAGTATCTAGAGTATGTGGTATTCCTAAAGTTCCCTTGCACTCTACTAAATATGTTTTTACATCTGCAGGTAAATCAAGTGCATCAATACTTTTACTTGCTTTATCCGCTTCATATATTGCATTAATATAATTAGGCATAACAATATTATATTGTTTTAAATCATCCAAGAGTTTTTCAAAATATTTACCATCCTCTTCAAAGAATATAGCCCTATCCATGGTCAATACTCTGCCTCCATCGCTACCTAATAATTGTTCTGCTGCTTTACTTGGTTCATAATTAATATTTGAGGCAAATATGCCTTCTATTATTGCTTTAAATTGATTAATATCCGTTAGTCTTCTCTCTTCTACTCGATCAGGCGTGTTGCAATGCTCCTCAATAATGACGTTTAAATTTGATGCAACCGTTCTCTCCGCTATCGTCGCATCAGCATTCTCCCAACCATGAGTCATTACTGTTTCTTTTTTATATCCTAGCAGTGATATAAATTTATTAGCATAACCCGAAACGCTTTTACCTCTGTATCCAACAATCATTGCATTAGCATTATTCTTTCTTAATTGCTCCATCTCACTTTCAGGGCACAATATATATCCTTTTGATATGTCTACATTACCTCTAGCAAATGTATCTGCTGTATAAAAAGTAGTTATGTTTGGCACATCGGTAAGTGGAATAACAACCGCATATTTTGTATCATCCCAACTCCCATAAAAGTGATTCCCAACTTCTCCATTAACAGCAAAATGTATTGTATTCCTTACGTCTTCATATTTTATGTTGATTGTTTCTGTTCCAATTTTTACTTGCTCCTCATATGTTGCTCCTGCATTTGTAGTAGTTTTAATTTCATCATTAGCTGGTGCATACCTAGTCTTATGTATTAAGACTAAATCATCTAATTTATCAAATTTTGCTTCATTCTCTATAATAGTATCACTCTCATCCAAAACTATTGGAATGCCTTTTTCTTTAAATATAGTTTCTACCTGTTTAAAATTCAATCCTAATTCGGATAGATTTTTTGCATTTCTTATTCTTTCATATCTTTCTATTATTTCTTTTAGTTTTTCAGGATCTTTTTGCTCTCTTAGTTCTTTTAATCTTTCTTGTATAGAATTCTTCCTTTTAGAATACTCATCATATGCTTTTTCCCTTTTTTCGTATTCTGTTTTATATTTTTCTAACTTTTCGTTATACGCTTTTTGATCTTCTTTATATTGCTTAAAAAATATAATTTTAGCCAAAAAATTATAATTTTTTGATGTATCATTTGGTCTAAATAGATGTTCAGTTGTTTCAGGTTCTTGTAATTCAGTATCTTCTTTTTTTAATGCTTGGATTTCATCAATTATCTTTTTAGCTATTTCTACTTCTTCTCGTATTTCACTTAATAAAATTTCTTTTAATGTTTCAAACATAGATATCACCTATTATATATATTTTACCATATCAATAAAAAAACAGACTATATAGTCTGTTTACTTTACATTAAATCTTTTCTAATAATTCTGGATATCTTTTAGTTTCTATATTATCCATATTAATATTTAATTCTTTCATTAAATCAATTAATAAATTGATTTCTTTTTCATTATCATATTCATATTTTTTAACTTCTATTTCTATATATAATCCTAAATTATCTACTTCATCAAAAGATATTTCATATTTATCTTTATATAAGTAAGATACTCTATGTTTACTAACTACTACTGATTCTTTTAAATCTAAATAATTAAATATAGTTTTCATTTTATCATAGTTATCTATAATAACTTCATATTCTTCTAAATCTCCAGATTCATTTTTCCTCTTATAATTAAGAATATTATTATCTTCTTCTTTTCTTACTCTTAGCCATTCATTATCAAAATCTCTTAGTCTAGGTTTAAAATAAGTTGCTACTTGATCTTCTTCTTTAACATATATAGAATCATCTTTAATTCTTTTTAATACATCATTATATCCTACTCTACTAACTTTTATTTTAAATTCTATTTCTATATTTTTATCATTAGTATTACTAACGAAGTTAGATATACTAATATTAAATACATTACTAATATCTATTAAAGTATTTATATCCGGTAATGTTCTCCCACTTTCCCAACTAGAAATAGTTTTATCAGATACATATAATTTATCTCCTAATTCTTGTTGAGTTAATTTATTTTTAGTTCTTAATTCTTTTATCTTTTCTCCAATATTAGTCATAAGACCTCCGATACACTTATTTTATCATACATTAGGATTTTGTAATACATTTCTTAGTTTTTTACCTTCCTTTTTATCTAAAGCTTGTTCTGCTTCCTTACTAAGTGTACTAAGTAGTCCTCTAGAAATTGCTATTTTTCTTAAATCTCTATATGTTATATAATACCCTCTTGCAAAAAGATATGAATCATCTACTCTTGCTATACCATCCTCATCAAAACTAGTGCCATCTTCAAAAAGTGAATATGTTTGATCATCATGAATTTTTCCATCGAATTTACAAAATGACATAAGATTTCCGTTTGTATCAATATAACTAACTTTACCGTAAGTGTCTCTGCCATAATATAATTTTGCTATTGGTTTTTCACCCTTACTAAATTGCTCTATTGTTTGCCACGCTTTAAAATCATTGCAATAACCATCAGGATCTTCTTTTGCTTTTTGACCATCTATATCAATATAATTAAAATCTTTATCTATCCAAGAAACACATCCATCCTTACCTACCATAGCAAGACCATGTTCATTAAAATCAAATGCTATATCATATCTATATGGTAATAATTCTCCATCAGATTCTCTTATATAACCAAATTCTCCATTTGATGTTCTTACTAATTTAAATCCGTTTGAAAAATTTCTTTTTTGTTTTACTATTTCATCAGATTTTTTTGGTCTCCAGTATCTTGGTAAAACAGCTGTGTAACGACATTCAGATTTAAGATTCTCATTTATAGTATATGTGACCCTTCTTTTATCCTCATATAACAGTATTGAGCAAAAACAACTTAATGATTTAATATTTTTTGGTATTCCTTTCATATTTCCTCCCTACATCTATATAGTAACAAGGAAAAAAAGGAAAAAATTCTACGAATTGTAGAATCTTTCTAGTATTAATTTACGTCCCTCTGAATATGATAATTCTTGTTTAGGCATATGTACACCATAAGCATTAACTATGTCATCATAATCTTCAAGTGTAAATATATAATTTTCTATTTTTGGTTCTATAAATTCTGCTTCTTTACGTCTCCAAAAACAATCACTATTCATAACTAATTTAAGATATGATTCATCTCCTTCAGGAGATATAAGTTTCATATATTTATTATCTTTACTATTCATTAATAATGGTGTTTTAGTGACTTTCTTAATGTCAACATCTGGTAAACTTTCCATTCCTTTTAGTTTTTTAAAAGTTCTTGAAGAAACAGTATATGCCATAAATGGATTTATTCCTTGTCTATTATAATGTGAACCTTCGACAGCATCATAAAATGATAAATCTCTCATTGTTAATTTATTATCGCTTAAAGACATAGTTATAATTGCTTGTTCTTTAGGTTTACCATTTACTTTTAATTCTTTGGTACCTGATTCCACATCTTTTTCAAATTGTTTAAACAATTCAACCTGATCATTAAATAGTTGCATATGTTTTTTTTGCTTTTCTGAATCAAATATATAGAATGGTCTTAATTCATCATTTTTCAGTTCTTTTTCCTCTAATGCATCATCATAAGTATCATAAACATGTCTTACCCATTCTCCATAATAACTATCTGGGGGCGATTTTACCCAATGAAAATATGTTTGATCATAATGATATGGGCATACTACAAAATAATTTGTATAATTTTCTCCATCCAATTCATGATGTTTTCTCTCTTCTAAAACAAAACATTTAACTATTACATAACATATATCATACCAATCAGCATCTCTTCTTTCTTTATCTTTAATAGGCATAACTGCGTACTTAATTGGATAATTGTGTTTCATTATTTCCTCCTTTGTTTTCTAACCTCCACTTTAGTCTTTTCCCTATTGGTGAATGTTCTAAAAAGAATTCATCATGTGCTTCTTCAATAAGTTTTCTTACATCATCCGAATAACAACCATTAACATATTCCATGAAATCTTCATCCATAGCATGTACTAAATGAACTTCATCACTTAGTCTTATAAATGTATGTCCATTTACTGTTAGATATGAATCATTAGTAGTTGTTTCAGTTATAAAGGGTATATTATTTTTTACTAATTTACTCATTAATTTGTTTGCAAATGCTCTTATCTCTTTATACGTCAAAATACCTGTCTGCTTAGCGTGAGCTGCATTAGCATAGAATACATAATCATCTATTACTAACATACTTTCCTCCTTAATTATAATATAAAAGATTAGTTAACTAATCTTTTGTTCTTCCATATTTACTAACTCTAAAACTTTACAATTCTTTTTTGTATATTCTCTTCTAGCCTCCATGATTAGTTCTTGAACTCTTTCAGGATACCCTATAGTCACTTCATTCATGAAGTCATCATCTAATTCTCCTTGTATTATTATTTGGCCTTTATCTCTTATAAATTTTCTCCCAAAAATTTCTATTGCATTTGCTCCAGTTGTTTGATATGCAAAATATATATGATTTTTATCTAATTTATTTTTTATGATATTAGAAAGTTCTAATATTTCTTTATGTGATATTACCTCCTTTCTTTTAGCATATGCAGCGTGTGCAATTACAGTATAATCGTGTACATATAACATACAATCTCCTCCTTACAACTTTATGATATCAAATATATTTACCTGTGAACTCTACAGTTTGTAGAAATAAAAAAATCGATTCATATTGAATCGATTATTCTGCTTTCTTCACATAGATATAACACATATCATCACTATAAATTAATTCATATCCATCAGTATTGTCTAAATAATAATGTAATTGATTTAATTTATAAGTTAGTATTACATCAAAATCATATTTTTCAAGGAATGCTGCTGTATCTCCACTAAGTGTTCCAATAGCCATTGAATTTGGTAATATTTCTTTACTAAATACATCTCCTAATCCATAAGCAAATATTTGAACATCATCTAGTAGATCATATTCATCTAATTTATATAATAGATAACCTCCACCACCAAAGTCATTAAACATTCTCTTTGGTTTTAATTCTCCAATTTTCTTAATTGCTTCATCACTATAATAACCATCATTATCTATTATTCCAACATTCTTTATTGTACTAATTTGTTTATAACCTACTACCACTACTATACCTGTTAATAAACAAGCAAATAATACTGTAATAACTTTTTTAAATTTTTCAAAAGGTTTAGTAAATATTTCATACATACTATCTGTAACAAAGAAATATTTACCTAAAGTCCACATTGAATATATTCCATACATTCCAATAAATCTTTGACTCTTTAAACTCATATAAAAGAATAATAATTGGAATGCTATTTCATGGAATTTCATCTTGCTCTTAGTTAAAATCATATTGAATAATGGTACTGCAATTAATATAAATATGTATATACCTAAATATCCATGGAAATCAGGGCTAGCCCATTCTTCTATATTATCAAGCATACTTGTATCTGCCATATTAGAGAATGGATATAAAAGCATTTTATAACCAAATGGATTTAAACAACTAGCAATTAAAGTTAAACCTAATACTATTAATAAAGTCTTAACTTGTGATTTATTTAAGAAACTACTACTCCATCTATCT
Source organism: Caryophanales bacterium (assembly GCA_016290885.1). Classification (GTDB taxonomy): domain Bacteria; phylum Bacillota_I; class Bacilli_A; order RF39; family UBA660; genus RUG13038. The sequence goes on from JAEEVN010000001.1 coordinate 197,291, forward strand.
TCTTTAAACTTAAATATTTTTAAGAATATATGACATAGTAAAACTCCTATTATAAATATATATGGTAATGATGAAGATCCACCATGGAAATTAACCCATAATATTTGTAAGATTGGTATTGTATATATTAATTTTTTATACTTCTTTTCATCATCAATATAATTAAATAATATATAAACTAAATATGCCATAAATAATAAACTAATTATATATGGTCTAGGTCCTGTTACTTTAAAAAATACTGTCATTAATAACAAATATAAAAGTTTAAAATCAAATACTTTCTTAAATTTTACTCTTATTGTTTTTGCCATTAATATGTATAATAACAAGAAAATTGCAAGCATGATTAACAAACAACCTAGTGGTGTAATCTTATACATAATAAGTTCTGTTAACCATTCATGACTAGTCCATTCATATGGACCATGCCAAACAAAAAGTGCATTTTTAGGGATTGTTTTATTAATATCTATATAATGTCCAATAACATAATGCCAAAACCAATCATTATCTGTTATAGGCTCAAAAGACATAAGTAATCCCATTACAAATGAAAATATAATTCCCATAAATCCTCCATACTATACACTCATTATACCATAAAGTAGTTATAACACAAATCCTATTAAACACAAAAAAACTAACTATTTCTAGTTAGTTGATTACATTGGTAGCGACGGAGGGGGTCGAACCCACGACCTTTCGGGTATGAACCGAACGCTCTAGCCAACTGAGCTACATCGCCAAACACAAATAGATTATACCAAAATAAAAAAAAATATACAAGTATTTGTATATTTTTATTTTCTTTTCTTTAATAAATCTCTTATTTCTTCTAGAAGTATAGTTTCATCAGATTTAACTGGAGCCTTAGCTTCTTCTTTTTTCTTTTTACCTGCCTCTACTAATTTATTAACTCCTTTAAGCATTAAGAATAATATAAATGCCATAATTAAGAAATTAATAACTGCTGTTACAAAGTGACCCCAATTAAGAGCTTGTCCACCCCATATTTGAAGTTGACCTTTTATTTCTGCTCCACCTATAGAATTAATTAATGGATTAATAAAATCATCTGTTAAAGCTGTAACTATAGTTGCAAAAGCACCACCTATAATAACACCTATAGCCATATCCATTACATTTCCTCTTAGAACAAATGCTTTGAATTCACTAATAAATCCTTTCCCTTTTTCTTTAGCTTTACTTAGTTTTTCGTTATCTCTCATAAATACCTCCAATATTACTTTTATTTTATCATTTTATTATTTATTTATCAATATTATGTTATAATCTTTTTAGGTGATAATATGAAAAAATATATAATGCTATTTCTTCTAATTCTATTACTAACTGGATGTAAATTCTATGATGAATATAAAATGCCTGAAGAGGTTAGTATAGAATTAAATGATAATACTTTTGAGGTATATAGTGTTAAAACTATTAATGATCTAATTAGTGATACTAATGTAGAAATCACTAATAGTGATAAAAAATTAAAAACCAATAAAATTGGTGAAAAAGAAATAGAAATAGAATATAAATATAAAAAAAGAGATTATAAATATATAGTTAACTATGAAATAGTAGATACAGAATCTCCATTCATAATTAGATTATCTTCTTATAGAAGTACGCTTGTTAATGAAGAAATAGATTTTTGCGAAGGTGCAAGTTTTATTGATAATTATGATAGAGAACCTACTTGTTCTATAACAGGAGATTATGATTTATCTATCCCTAATACATATTATTTAAAATATGAAGTTAAAGATCAATCTGGTAATATAACCAATAAAGATTTAACACTTGATGTTTTTGAAGAATGGCCTATTTATGATGATTATGAAGATGATGATTATGAAGAAACATATACATTATTCAGCAAATTTAAAAAGAAGTATAAGACTGATGATGTCATGCTTGGTATAGATGTTAGTTTCTGGCAAGGCGATATTGATTTTGAAGCAGTTAAAGATGCAGGAGCAGAATTTGTAATTATAAGAATGGCTTATAGTGATTTAGAAACTGAAATTGATTTAGATTCTAAATTTAATCAAAATCTTAAAGCTGCTAAAGATGCAGGTTTATTAGTAGGAGTTTATATATATACTAGTGCTAATACTAAAGAAGAAGCAATTAAGCAAGCTAAGTTCATTAAAAAGAATTTAAATAAAGTTAAACTTGATTTCCCTATTGTATATGACTTTGAAGATTGGAGAGACTTTAATACATTAAAAATGAATTCACATGATCTATTAGAAAGAGTTAATGAATATAAAAGTATTCTTAAAGAAGATGGATACGATATGATGATTTATGGAAGTAAATGGTATTTAGAAAATGTATGGCTTCCATATGATTATGATACATGGCTTGCTCACTATACAGATGAAACTGATTATCAAGGTGATTATATATTATGGCAAGTAACTAATGATGGTTTAATCGATGGAATATATGGTTATGTAGATCTTGATATTTATTACAAAAAATAAAAAGTACGTTAAACGTACTTTTTTTATGCTATATTTTTTTTAATTGATTCTCTTTTTCTTTCTAATGCAAAATTTAATTTATGAGTCTTTACTGGTTGTACTTTTTCATTTGTTTTAGGACCTAGTCCTATTATGTTTCTTTGTTTTTCTTGCATAAACTTTTCTACTGCTGCTTTAGCAAGTTCTTGTACTTCTTGTTTCATACCTTCAAGTGTATCAATAGAACTACACATCTCTACCCATAAACTAATCATATCTTTACTTATTATGTTTAATTTATATTGTTCATTTATAGTTTTGGCATAACTATTTATATAATTTAATATAATTGTATTATTTTCTGTTATTGCCATAACATCACCCCCAAAAACATTCCAATCTAATTATATCACAGGTTTTTAAATACACAAAAAAAGATATTATTTAATAATATCTTTAATTACATAATCAGCGATTAATAGACCTGCAGAACTAGTAAGTGGTGAATAAGATCCTATATTATCTTTTGTATCTATTGGTTCTTCATCACTACTTAAAACCATTACTCTTTCATTTATTCCATCGTCTTTTAATTTTTTTCTAACTACTTTAGCAAGTTTATCATAACTTGTTTTTCTTATATCCATTATTTTTAATTTACTTAGATTAGTCTTTTTACCCATACCCATTGAAGATATAACTTTTATATTTCTTTTTAAACATTCCTCAATTAGAAGTATTTTAGTACTAACTGTATCACAAGCATCAATTACATAATCCACAGAATTTTCAAATAGTATATCTATATTATTTTTATCTATAAATTCACTAATACAAGTTATATTACATTCTTCATTTATATCAAGTAATCTTTCTTTCATAGCATCAGTCTTCTTTTTACCGATAGTAGAATTAAGGGCTATTACTTGTCTATTCTTATTGGTAATATCTATTATATCATTATCTATAATTGTTATATTTTTAATACCATTTCTAACAAGAGTCTCAGTAAGTATTCCTCCTACTCCACCAAGACCTATTACTAATACTTTAGTATTATTTAATTTAGATAAATTTTCTTTCCCAATTAACAATTCTAATCTTTCAAACATATTTACCCCATAAAAAAGCCTACAAGATAATAGGAACGATAAAACCTACATCATATGTGCAGGTGGGTATCCCATAATAGACTTTAGGATCCTTGGATTTACAAGTATTCAACACCATCTACTAATTCTGATTCCCTTATCGTTATTTTAGTGGGTTTTCAACAAATTCCAACTATCTTATAGACAATTATAATATACCACATTTTAGGCATTTTGTAAAGAAAACAAAAAAGAGTAAGTTTAACTTTACTCTTTTATTACGGATTTAATCTATTTGGTCCTCTAAACACAAACATAGTTTCTTTTAAGCTTGGTAATCCAAGAAGTAACATAGTTAATCTATCTACTCCGATTGCAAATCCACCATGTGGAGGGCATCCTGATTTAAAGAATTCTAAGTAGAATTCAACATCCTTAGTTAATCCTTTTTCTTCAGCATTCTTTCTTAATTCTTCATATCTATGTTCTCTTTGAGATCCACTAGTTATTTCAGTACCTCTCCATATTAAGTCATATCCAAGAGGTTTATCATTATCTCTCATATGATAGAAAGGTCTCTTTGTCTTTGAATAATCAGTTATGAATATAAATTCATTACCATATTTTTCCACAGCAAACTTACTAGTCAATTTTTCTGTTTCTGCATTCATATCACCAATATCTTCAGTTGGTATTTCATAACCATATCTATCATGTAATTCTTTATATAAATCTTGCAATTTAATTCTTGGGAATGGTTTAGTAGGAATAATTACTTCAGTATTAAATATTTCGTTTATTTCTTTTTCATATTTTTCTTTTACTTTAGTTAAACCTGCGATTATTAAATTTTCTTCTAAATCCATTACATCTTCATAAGAATTAATATATGCAAATTCAACATCAAATGAAGTATATTCAGTTGCATGTCTATATGTATTAGAGTTTTCTGCTCTAAATGCTGGTGCAACTTCAAATACTCTTTCTAGTCCAGATACTATAGCCATTTGTTTATAGAATTGTGGACTTTGTGCTAAATATGCTTTTCTATCAAAATAAGATACTTCAAAAACTTCTGATCCTGATTCAGATGCAGTACCTATTAATTTAGGTGTATGTATTTCAGTAAAATCTTCAGAATATAAGTATTCTCTCATACCTTCTACTAAAGTACTTTGAATCTTAAGCATTAATTGATTTTTTTCAGTCTTTAAATCAATCCATCTATAATCAAGTCTTGTATCTAGATTAGCTCCTTCTTCAAGTGGACTAGCTTCTGCATAAGATAAAATATTTATATCTGTAGGTATAAATTCTTTACCACCTTGTTTAACATATTCACTAAGTTTCATAACACCCTTAGCTTCCATGATTGAATCTTTAAGAACACCTTCTATTTTTTTAGTTAATTCTTCATTACCTTCTTTTTCTATAGAAACTTGAATAAATCCACTTCTATCTTCTAGAACTATAAAGATCATATATTTAGTATCTCTAATCTTATTAATATGCCCCTTAATTAAAGATTCTTTTTCTTCTTCAAGATTCTTTATTAATGTTCTTTCCATTTATTTCACTCCTCTACATATATCTTTTAATTTACAATTATCACACTCTGGTTTTACTGCCTTACAATGATATCTTCCAAATAAAACTAATTGCATATTTCTTCTGTTCCAAACTTCTTTTTTAAATGACTCTCTTAATTTCATTTCAGTTTCAAGAACATCATCATTTTCATTTGCAAGATTTAGTCTCTTACTTACGCGATGGACATGAGTATCCACAGCAAATTGTGGTTCTATATCTAATTCACTTAAAAATAGATTTACTGTCTTTCTACCAACACCCGGTAAGTTTTCTAATTCTTCTCTTGTTTTAGGAACTATACCATTATATTTAGTTACTAAAGTAGTAGCTATTTCTTTTATACAATTGGCTTTTCTATTATAGTTACCTAGTGAACGAATTATTGTTTTTAAATCTTCAATATCTGCTTCAGATAAAGACACTAAAGAATTATATTTAGCATATAATTCTTTGGTTACCATATTAACTCTTTTATCTGTTGTTTGTGCAGATAACATGATATTTATTAATAATTCATATTCATTAGAATAATCAAGTTCACATTTTGGATTTGGATATAATTCATCCAAATATTCTTCTATTTTATTAATCATTATATATTCACATCTAGAAAATCTATTAGATTATCTCTTTCTATTTTAGTTTCTTCTTTTGTTAAATTATCTCTAACTGTTAGTTTATTAGATTTAACTTCATCTTCTCCAATTATAATTACAAATTTAGCATTATATCTATCTGCTTCTTTAAATTTAGCAGGCATTTTTTTACCAGTAAAATCCATATCTACTTTAAATGCATTATCTCTTAAAGATGACATTAATTCTATAGCATAATTATTTTCATTTTCTGATACTGGTAATATATATGCATCTATAGAACCATCATCAATTACTTTAATATCTTCTTCATCTAATATTTGAATGACTCTATTAACACCTATTGCAAAACCAACTGCTGGTAATTCAGGTCCACCTAGTGTAGAAGTTAATGTATCATATCTTCCCCCTCCACCAAGAGCAGAACTTTCATTAAATACTACTTCAAATACTGTATCATTATAATAATCTAGTCCTCTAACTAGAGTATCATCAATTACATATTCTATACCTAATGATTTTAGACCATCTAATACTTTATTTAAATATTCTTTTGATTCTTCTGATAAATATTCTCCTATTTTTGGAGCATTCTTAATACAATCTTTATCAGCATCAGTTTTACAATCTAATATTCTTAAAGTATTCTTTTCATATCTTGCTTTACAATCTTCACAAAGATCATCTATATATGGTTTAAAGTATTCTCTTAAAGCAGCCATATAATTATTTCTATCTTCTGCTTTACCTATAGAATTAATTTTTACTTTAATTCCTTTTAAACCTATTCTTTCATAAAATTTAACCATAAATGATATAGCATTAACATCCATTAAAGGAGAATTATCTCCAAATATTTCTACACCTGCTTGATAGAATTCTCTAAGTCTTCCAGATTGAGGTCTTTCATATCTGTACATTTTACCAAAATAACATAATTTAAGTGGTAATGTTGTATACATTTTATTTTCTAATACAGATCTAACTATACCTGCAGTTCCTTCTGGTCTTAAAGTTATATCTCTATCTCCTCTATCTTTAAAGTCATAAGTTTCTTTAGTAACTATATCAGTACCTTCACCTACACCTCTATGGAAAACTTCACTTGATTCAAATATTGGTGTTTCAATATAACCAATATTGTATTCATCACATAAATCATCAAAAATTCTTTTGATGTAATTTAATTTCTTATAATATTCTCCATAGATATCTATTGTACCTTTTGGTCTTTGCATAAAAATCACTTCCTAAGAGTAATTATAACATAAAAAAAGCAATTATATTATAATAATTGCTTTATTTTATTTACATTGTTCATTATTTATTATTGAGGAAATAATATTACTTGTCTTCTTAGAAAACATTCTTATTTCTTTTTCAAGATCCAAATATTCTTTTACTCCTTCTATTTGGAATAATTTTTTTCTTAATTCTATTATTTCTTCATTAGAAGGATTTTCTATTTTATTGAATTCATCAATTAAAGAATTATATTCTTTATTATTCTTAATTTGTTTTTCCAATTCTTTAAATCTTTTTATTTCCTCAGAATTATCTATTTTGTTAATTATATCTTGTTGTTTTTGTAGCATTAACGGAAACCGCCTCCGCCGCCTCCGCCACCGAAGGAACCGCCGCCTCCGCCGCCAGAAGAGAATCCTCCTCCACCGCCAGAATAAGAGCTAGCTCTAGCTACAGCAGCTGATTTAGCAGCAGCAGTAGATATACCATTATTACTTAATGTTCTAATGAATACTAAATCACTATAATCGAAGTTTTGAGTATTCATAGCTTCAATAACTTCTGGATATAATTTCTTAAATTGTTCAGCAACTTCATCAGCCATTCCAAATATTTGAGCATACATTAAATATTCATCCCAAAGTTTTACATCAATTGGTTCTTTTTCATTAATTTTTGTAAATTCTTTAAAGAAGTTCTTTAATCCTGCCATTTGTTCAGCTTCTGTCATCATTGAATCATCTACTAAATATTTATTAGTTAATGTTAAGAATCCACTCTTAGTTACAGTTGCTTTTCCTTCATTAACTAGCATTTTACTTTCATATTCTAATACATCTTTAAACCAATTAAGAATCTTAGAATAATTATTTCTACACCAAGTAGAGAATTCATCCTTTTCTAGTTTACCATCTTTACTAGCAGTTACCATCCAATTATATAATTTATCTTCCATTTCATTAGAATTTGGAGCTTTATTAAATATGATATTTGCTTCACTCTTAGTAGAAAAGATACCCTTTTTATCTATTTTTTCTACTCTAACATTATCATTCTTAATCCATTTAAGAAGTACTGCTCCTAAGAAGTTTTCTTTCTTTTTATCTAGATTATAATGATATGCTACCCAGTATGCTCTTATTAAATCTTTGTTACATGGTATTTCTCTAAAATTAGGTACATCTTTTCTGACTTTATTACCTGCTGGTCCAAAAGTGCATTTATTATAATAATTTTGACCTGCATTTTTTCCAAAAATAGTAGCTAAAACAGTAATTAATATCCATGGTCCAAAGCTAAATAACATTCCTATAATTATATAAAAGATATCTTTTATTTTTTCTTGTTTATATTTTTGAGCACCATCTTCTGCCATTTTTAAATAATGATCAAAGTCACCTTCAATTACATTATTTTTATTAAATGTATCCTTAGGAAATTTAACTAAGATAGTTAAATATTCATCACTATCTAATTGTTTCCCATCAGTAGTCATTTCAACATATCCATCATATACATAGCATGGAGCGCCTTTTTTACCATAACCCCATACATCTAATGTATCTTCATATCTAAAATCACTATAGATTTTAATATATACATTTTGTGGTTCAACACTAAAATCATGTGGTAATAAAGTCCAATAAATCATATCAGCATCTTCTAGATTTGCTACAAATTTATTAATTCTATATTTAACTTCATATTTATGATCACCATAATTAGTTAAACCATAGCATACATCAACTTCATTACCAGTTTTATATATTCCAGCTTTGTATGCTTTTTCTGATAATCCTCTATCAACATCCCAATAGTAATCCACAGTATAAGGTTCTCCATCCATTGAAGCACTTAATACTTCAATCGAAGAATTACCTATATTAAAATATGGGTGATATCCTTCAGTTCCTTGGCTAACATATGCATCCCAAGTTTCAGTAATAGTAGCATTACCATCTTTATCTACATAGATATCCATATCTATTTTAGATATACTATTTGCATTAACTTTAATAAAAGGAATAACTATTAATAAAAGTCCTAATATTATTTTTTTAAAATGTTTCATATTACCTCCTTATATCTTAAAAAAAGGATTACTAAGTAATCCTATAAATTAAAATTCAACTTTAACATTTTTTCTATCTTCTTCAGATGCTTCGAAGAATTTTTCTTTTTCAAAATGGAATAATCCAGCAACTATATTACTTGGAACCATTTCGCATTTATTGTTATAAGCAAGTACAGAATCATTATAGAATTGTCTAGCATAGCTAATTTTTTCTTCAACGTCTTTTAATTGAGCTTGTAAGTCTAAGAAGTTTTCATTAGCTTTTAATTCTGGATAATTTTCTGCTAAAGCAAATAATTTGTTTAAAGCTGCAGTCATTTGTTTATCAGCTTCACCTTTTTCTTCAACAGTATTAGCTGTTAAATAAGTGTTTCTAGCTTTAACTACATCTTCAAATGTTCCTTTTTCATGTTTAGCATAACCTTTTACAGTTTCTACTAAGTTTGGAATTAAATCCGCTCTCTTTTTTAATTGTACATCAATTTGACTAAATTGATCTCTTACTTTATTTCTTAATTGAATTAAAGCATTATAATTTGTAACGATAAATCCAATTATTAAAAGAATAATTGCAACTACCGCAATGATAATATATAGCATATTACACCTCTAACCTTTCGAAAATTATATTACCATATTTTTAACTTTTTTTCAAGATATAGACTGAAAAAAGTAGTGTTAAAACACTACTTTTCTATTTCATTAATAATTGTAATAATCATTGGTTTACATTCTGTTTCTTCAAATAAGAATTTACCAAGTACATCTCTTATATCAGTTTTAATTTTATTAAAATCAACATAACTATTAGATATATTAGAATTAATAATCTTTAAAGATATATCTTTTATTTGGTCTATAAATTCTGCATTTTCTTTTACATATATAAATCCTCTAGTAATTATTTCAGGACCTGCAAGAATAGCTTTAGTCTTTTTACTTAGAGTAGCACATACTATTACTATTCCGTTTTCAGATAGTAATTCTCTATCTTTTAAAACTAATTCTCCAATATCTTTAGATGAATTACCATCTATTAAGATATCATTTATTTTAACTTTCTCTGGTTCTTCTACTAATTTACCATTTTCAAATGTTACTACTTCACCATTTAATTTTAATATTATATTTTCTTTTGGTATACCCATATCATATGCTATATCTGCATTAGCAACCATATGTCTATATTCAGCCATAACAGGCATATAATATTTTGGTTTCATTAAGTTAAGCATTAACATTATATCTTCAATTGAAGCATGATTAAGTAAATGCTTTTTAGGATCTAAGCTTATTGTTTTAGCACCTTTTTTAGCTATTTCATCACTTAATCTTACTGCCATCATTTCATTAGTAGTAGATACTGGATCTAGATAGAATACAGTATCTGTAGGTAATATCTTAATATATTTATCATAACCATTTACTATTCTTTCTAAGTTAACAAATGGTTTTTCATTCTCATTAGATATAAGAATAACAGCATCTTTATCTTCAACATTATTTAAAGATCCAATTCTTTCTTTATTAAATGTTACATATCCATTATCTATAACATAGTTAATTAATTCTTGTAACATCTTACCCATAATAACTACTCTTCTTTGAGTTTGTTCTATTTCAGTAAGTAATTCTTGTAATCTAGATATATGTGCAGAGAATACAGTAATTATTACTCTACCTTCATTATGTTCAAGTATTTCATTAACTTTATCAGATATTCTATTATTTGGAACAGTATATCCTTGTTTATCAGCATATTCACTTTCAGATAATAAACATAATACTTTTTGTTTCCCTACATATGCAAGTTTACCAATATCTGTTTCATAAGATCCACTCATAGATGAATCAAATACATAGTTACCTGTATATACAATTGCTCCATCAGGAGTATTTAATACATATCCAACATTATCTGGTATAGAGTGTGTTAATCTAACAGGAAATATACTGCATTTACCAAAATCTATCTTTTTATAAGCATCTATTTCATGAAGATTATTAAATTCTATCCCTTGATCATTTAATCTTCTTCTTATAACATCACATGTAAATTTTAATGAATATATAGGAATATCCTTTAATTCTTTAATAATATCTGGAATTGCTCCCATACTCTTATTATGTCCATGTGTAACAAATATACCTTTTATTCTTTTAATATTTTCTTTTAAAAATGTAAAGTCTGGAATAATATAATCTACTCCAAGCATCTTCTCATTAGCGTACTTTAACCCCGCATCAAAAATGAATAAATCATTATCCACATCTACGACGTACATATTTTTTCCGTTCTCATTAAGTCCGCCCAAACTAAAAATTTTAATTTTACTCATAATTTCTCCTTTCATAAAAATTTAATTAAAGAATCAAGCAAATATATTATATCAAAAAAAAGTAAATATTCAAAATATTTACTTAAAAATTATTTTTAATTGTCGCTGCTTGTAAATCAGTAGAATTACTTTTATCATAATAATCATTTATTTCTATTATACCTTTAATAGATTCAATTGCAGCCTCTTTAGAATAGCCTTGTTTTAATCTAACTTTTGCTATTGCTCTTAGTACTTTTTCAAACATAGGATTTGCATTACGTACTATTTTTCTACGTGGATTTGGCAATATCTCTGTTCCTTCAAAAAACTCTGGTTCATACGGCATATTTTCTCCTTTAAATATGCTTTGATAATCTGCAATTGGTACTAAGAAGCATCTATATAATGATAAATTATCATAGTATTTTTCAATAGTATCTGTTTCTTCCTTTTCTATAGAAGGTATAATTTTTTCATTACCGTTTTCATCAACTACTTTAACAATATCTCTAGCGCTATCAAAAGTAGCATCTATCGCAAAGAATTCATCTATACCATATTTTTCATCTTTTAATTTAATTAAATTCCTATAGTGCCAATCCATCTGATCTTTTTGAGACTCTGATGGAGATGTTGTAAGAATAGACATAGTTTTTATTCCTAATTCATTTAATAATTGCTCTAAGAGTAAGGAATAACCTACACAAACAATATGATTTGTTTTAATAATTTTATCTATACGTCTTGATTCATCAGGTTTTTCAGATTCATTATATTCAAATGATTTAATTAAATCATATGCATATACTAATTGTTCTAGAGGTGATAAATTAGAATCTAATATAAGGTTCTTATAATAATTAATTGTCGCTCTCATAGTAATAAAATCATCTGTATTATCTAGTTTATAAGAAAGCTCAGTTCCATATCTTACTTCTAACTTATATTTTCCCTCTAATTCTTTAAGGATATCTATATCATCATAATCTCTATTTTCAAGGTTAACTACTATCTTATCTGGTTTTATATTTGAGTCATAAAAACTTTCTATTGCATTTTTTAATTCTTTTATATTTGAAAAATTTGAAAAAACTATAATTTTCTGTGGATCTAACATTGGTCGTCTAACTCTACTATATTCAATCATAATAGAATTATAATAATGTAATATATCCCAATCTTTATATTCTTTCCCCTTTTCTTTTTTAGCTATATAAAGTGTATCTGTATCACTTATGTCTATTTTTGATAATACTTCTTTAATTCTTTCATACGGTTTATCACATATAATACCGCTTATTATTTTCGCTTTTAGTTTTTCAGTAGCATTTGAATCAATAATTGCATCTGGTTTATAAGAATCCTCTAATAGTATAGCACCATCATCAATAAGTTTATTTATTTCTTCATTAGGAATTTCCAATGCCATAGTATCACCTATAGTAATTATAACATAAAAAAAGAAGATTACTCTTCTTTTTAATTACCAAAAGCATCCATTATTTTTTTATGTATTTCTGGTTCACAATAATCTATAGCATTCATAGCTTCTTCTAATGCTTTTTTATATTCACCATCTCTAAATAATTTTTCTGCTTGCATAAGTCCTACATTAACTTGTTCTTTAACGCTTCTATATCTATTACCATAAACTATTGTTTCTTCAGCCATCATTACATATTTTAATAAATCATTAGTAGTATTAAATACTTTAAATGCTAAATCTCTAGCAGTATCTACTCTTATATTTAGAGTATCTATATTAATTGGTTTTTTATTTAATTCTTTATTTATTTCTCTTATTGCTTCTTTAGCATCATCAAGTTCTACATAATAATTAGTAGGTATTACAGGAATATTATATAATCTAATTCTATTTTTAGCTTTCTTAATTAGATCATTAATAGAATCTAATTGTTCTCTTGCTCTAGATTCATCTTCCTTCATATTACCTATATTTTGTACATCATAATCTAAACTTTCATCTATTTTAGATAATTTAATAATTAAATAATCTAATTCTTTGCAAAGTTTAGTATATGGGAATGAATGATTATTATTACAATCTTTCAATTCTTTATAACTAATTTTTATGCTATCAACTTCTTTAGATATAACTTCTATTCTATTAATATCTTCTTCTGATAAAGAATAATTAGTCTTAAAGTCTTTAATTTGAGATACTAAACCATTAACTATTTTAGTAGTTCTAGCAAGTTTATAATCAAATGATTTCATATCATCTTCAAATTTAGTTCTTGCTAATTTTTCTTTATCAAAATCATTATATAAAGAATCAAAATAACTAATAATAGTTTTAAGTTCAAATACTACATCTTCTAGATTTAATACTTTTACTCTATCTAATATATCATTTAATTTTTTATTAGTTTCTGCAATATTATAATCTACATTTAAATAATCTAATTGATACATATCTCTAGTCATTTCAATATAGATTTGAGATATATCTTCTATTTTACTAGGAATTAATTCATGACACATAATTAATACTGCAGGCACTTCTTTAATAACATATGAAATGTGCTCTACCATTTCATCTATTCCCTTAACAATATAGTTTATTTCATCATAATCTTTCTTTTCCATTGCAACTTCAAATTCAGAGAATCTCTTCTCTATATTTTCAAATTGTAATTCAATGGCTTCTCCTACTTCACCATAAGAAGATTCATCTCTTTCATATTCCGATTTAATAACTCTATAATCTGATTTAAGTTTAACTATTCTTTCTCTATTTCTTTCTTCAGATAAAGTTATTTCTTTTATTTCTCCAAGAAGTTTATTAGTTTTTTCATTTAATTTATATATTTTAAGTTCTATATCTGCAAGTAAAGGTCTTAATTCTTTATAATTTCTTTTATCGATACAAGCATCTGCTTCAAGTAACATATCTGTAACTTTAGGTATATCATTATTTCTAATGCTATCGAACTTTTCTTGCCATTCATCAAATCTAATCTTTGTTTTATCATCTTTAACAAGGCTCTCTGCTTTAGAAAGTTCATTAAGAATTGGTGTACTTAATACCATATTCTTATCTCTTTCTAATTTATTTATCTTATTAGTTAATGCTTTTTTTAATCTGACATTCTTAATTATCAAAACAACAATAGCTAATATAATAACAACGATATATACTGAAACAATAATTAATTTGTCCATATAACACCTCTATTATTATTAATTTTACCACATTTTAGTCTAATATTCGATAATTATAGTATTTTTTTTAAAATTTCCTTTGTCTATACCAAAAAAGCCTTGACTTATAAGGGTTTTTATTATATTATTAATACTGCAAACATTTTGTAGTCGTTTATTTTATTTGTGATGTGTTATTGTACGCTTAGTGTTACAAGTACTATGCCTTTAACTACACATAGAAAAGTATTAAAAATAACACCCTATGAATGAAATAAATATACTAAAGTTTGAAATATAGTAAAGGAGGAAATGTGTATGTCAAGATATACTGGATCAGCTTATAAGAAATCAAGAAGAGTTGGTTTTTCAACACTTGAAAATGGTAAAGATTTAGCTAAAAGACCTTATAGACCAGGACAACATGGTCAAGATAGAAAAGCTAAACCATCTAACTATGCAGAACAATTAAATGAAAAACAAAAAGTTAAATTCACTTATGGTTTAACTGAAAAACAATTCCACCAATTATTCTTAAAGGCTGGAAAACTTGAAGGTATTCATGGTGAAAACTTCTTAAAACTTCTTGAAAGTAGATTAGATAATGTTGCATATAGAATGGGATTATCTAAAACTAGAAGAGGAGCTAGACAAGTTGTTAACCATGGTCATTTATTAGTAAATGGTAAAAAAGTTAATATACCTTCATATCTAGTTCAACCTGGTGATGTAATTTCTGTTAAAGAAGCATCAAAAGAACATAAAGCTATTAAAGAAAGTTTAGAAGCTATTAATTCTACAGTTGCTTATGTTAATTTTGATAAAGCTAAAATGGAAGGAACTTTCGTAAGATATCCTGAAAGAAGCGAATTAAGTGCAGAAATTAATGAACCTCTTATCGTTGAATATTATAGTAGATAATAAAAAGAACTCAATTGAGTTCTTTTTTTAATTCCATAATTTATTTGGGTATTCTCCATCTTCAATCAATTTATTGATAGCATCTTTAACACCATCAAGATCTTCCCTATAAGTAACTCCATACCAAGAGGCATTTGTATTTAATACTTTTATCTTCTTACCTTCCTCTATTGCCTTTTCCATTTCTGTAGGTATCAAAAATTCACATGATTCTAAGTTATTTTCATTTTCTTTAAAGAATTCATTCATTCTTCTTTCAAGAAATGGAAATATAGATAAATCAAAAGTCAACATATTCATAGAAACATAATCATCTTTTTGAACTTCATATTCCTTCCCTGTTCCTAATGATTTAGCAATTATTTTATCTCCTTGATATTCTAATTTACTTTCATCAATTGAAAGTAAATTGCCATCTTTTTCTTTTATAACTCCTCTTTTAACTGAACCATTTTTAGTCATTGTATTATCTGCAAGATAGCCAATAGTAGAATACTTGTCTTCATTATTACTTTGAAGAAAATCTCTTGCTACAAAATATGATTCTCTACCATAGAAATCATCTGCATTAATAACTAGAAATGGTCCTGTTATTTTATCTTTTGCTTCATATATGGCTTGTGCAGTTCCCCATGGTTTAACTCTTTCTTCTGGAATTTTAACAAATGATGGAATATCTTCCATTTTTTGGAATACATATTCTACATCCATATGTGGTTCTACTCTTTTACCAATAGTTTCTTTAAATACTTCATAGTTTTCTTCTTTTATGATAAATACTACTTTATCAAATCCTGCTTTTTTAGCGTCATATACTGAGTAATCAATAATAAATTCCCCATTTGGACCGACTGGTTCAATTTGTTTTAAACCACCAAATCTACTGCCCATTCCTGCAGCCATAATTAATAATTCCATTAAATCCCTACTTTCTTTATAGCTTTATGATTCTTTAATAGTTTTTTAACTCCTGCTTTAGAAAAAGCGATTGTAGCTATAGAACCATCTATATCCATAACAACACCTTTTCCATATTTATCATGTTCTATTAAATCTCCAGCTTTTATATCATTATCTACTATCATATCTTCTCTATTTATCTTTTTAGAGAATATTGGTTCTTTCTTTTCTTGATCAAGTAAATCATCTCCTATTTCAGCGATAAATCTACTTGGTACATTTGATGAAATCTTACCATAAAGAAGTCTACTTCTTGCATTGATTATATATAATTTCTTTCTTGCTCTTGTTATTGCAACATAACATAGTCTTCTTTCTTCTTCTAATTCATCAGCAGAATTCATTGAGTTTAGATGTGGAAATAATCCTTCTTCTACTCCAATCACAAATACATAATCAAATTCTAGTCCTTTAACTGCATGCATAGTCATTAAAGTAACTTTATCATTACCATCTTCTTGTTTTTCTGATGCATCAGTTACTAGACTTATTTCATCTAAGAAATCTCCAAGAGATGCTATTCCATCTACTTCCTCAACTGTTCTAGTAATAGATTTAAATTCTTCTAAGTTCTCTAATCTTATATCTGCTTCTAGAGTCTTTTCACTTTTTAATGATTCTCTAATACCAGTCTTATCAAGTACTAAATCTACAAATTCAGTTAAAGACATCTTTTCAGATTCTTTTTTTAATTCTTCAATTATATTTTTAAATTCTAATTCTTTACCAGATTCAATAGCATCATATAAAGAACAATTATTTTGATTAGATACCATTGTTAATTCTTCAATTGTTTTAGTACCTATTCCTCTTTTTGGATAATTAATTACTCTAAGTAATGATACATCATCTTTTTCATTGTGGATAAGTTTTAAATAACTAAGTAAGTCTTTAATTTCTTTTCTTTGATAGAATGCAAATGAACCCACTATTCTATAAGAAATATTATTTTCTAAGAATGCATCTTCTATACCTCTACTTTGTGCATTAGCTCTATATAAAACACATATATCATTAGGATTAACACCTTCATCAAGTAATTTTTTTATTTCTTTTATGACATAGAAAGATTCATCTTTTTCATCAAATGCTTTATAGTAAGTAATCTTATTACCATCTTCATTTTCTGTCCAAAGATTTTTTTCTTTCCTTAGTTTATTATTCTTAATAACATTATTAGCTGCTTTTAATATAGTTTTAGTAGATCTATAGTTTTCATCTAGTATAACTACTTTAGCATCTTCATAATCTTTTTCAAAATTAAGAATATTCTTATAGTCTGCACCTCTCCAAGTAAATATAGCTTGATCATTATCACCCACTACAGTAATATTTTTATATTTAGCACTAATTAATTTACTTAATATATATTGAGGTTTATTTGTATCTTGATATTCATCTATAAATACATATTTATATTGTTCTTGATATTTTTGTAATACTTCTTTATGTTCATTAAATAATTTTAATGGAAGAATTAATAAATCATCAAAATCAATTGCATTACTTCTTTGTAATTCTTTTTCATATTCTTCATATACTTTTAATACTACTTCATCATAATCGTTATATACAAATTTTTTAAAGTCTTCTACTCCGACCATTTCATTCTTATTAGAAGAAATAGATGATTTAATTGCTCTATAATTATATTTAGAAGAATCTATATCATAATCTTTCATTATCTTTTTAATAACAGTTTCTGAATCAGATGCATCAAGTATAGTGAAATTAGATTCATAACCAAGTAAATCATAATTTTCTTTTAATATCTTTAACCCAAATGAATGGAATGTAGATATTTGTATTAAAAAAGCTTCTCTACCTATTAATGAAAATATTCTATCTTTCATTTCTTTAGCAGCTTTATTTGTAAAAGTAATTGCTAATATATTTTTAGGTGATATATCTCTTTCTTCTAGTAAATATGCTACTTTAGTTGTTAATACTTTTGTCTTACCAGAACCTGCTCCTGCTAGAACTAACATTGGTCCATCTAAGGTTTTAATTGCGTCAAGTTGTCTATTATTTAGTCCTTCTAAATTCACTTTAATCACCAATTATATTGTATCATATTTAAGTATCTTTTCATATAATACTTTGAAAGGAAAGTGTTATGAAAAAGATAATTTTTGGAATAGTTTTACTATTTATTATTGTAGGTACAATAATATTTATAATTACAAAAAATAGTAAACCAGATGTTAAGGATAACAAAGTAAAAGTTGCAGAAGTTGCCCACAGTATTTTTTATGCTCCTCAGTATATCGCAGATAAAAAAGGATTCTTTAAAGAAGAAGGATTAGAGGTTGAATTTATATTAACTCCAGGAGCAGATAAAGTTACATCTGCAGTATTATCAAAAGATGTAGATATTGGTTTTTGTGGATCAGAAGCATCTATATATGTATATAAGAATAATAAAAAAGATTATATAGTTAACTTTGCTTCTTTAACTAATAAGGATGGTTCATTTATAGTATCTAGAGAAAAAATAGATAATTTTACTTTAAATGATTTAAAAGGTAAATATATCATCGGAGGAAGAAAAGGTGGTATGCCTGAGATGACTCTAGAATATACTTTAAAACAAAATGGTATTAATCTAGATGAAGTAACTATTGATACTTCAGTTGAATTTGCTAATATGGCATCCGTATTTATGTCTGGTACTGGAGACTTTGTTACTTTATTTGAACCAAGTGCTACTAAACTAGAAAATGAAGGTAAAGGCTATGTAGTAG
>JAEEVN010000032.1 GCA_016290885.1 Caryophanales bacterium
TTCATCTAATTTAGCTTTTAATCCTTTTATTTGATCTTCAAATGGCAAATCTCTTTTGGCAAGAACCCCAATAAATGTAAATACACCAAGTGGATGTATGAACCTATAGCAATCTGCATTCGCACACACTTCTGCTTCAATAGATTCGTATGGAACCTTTCCATGATGAGCTTCTATTGAATTAATTAAAATATTTTTCTCTTTGTCTGTCAAATCATAATTTTTTAAGAATTCTTTAGCAAAGTCTGATGCCATTTTTGTATGATTCTGACCCTTACCCTGCCTCATTGCTTCACTTAATTTAATATCCATTAATAAAATTCCAATTAATACCAAATCAATGTCAGCATTATATTCTTCAGCTAACATTTTACCTTTTCCCAAAGAAATATCTAAATGATTCTTTGCTGGAGGTATATTTTCTCTTGCTATAGCAAGTGCATCTTCATATAATTCTTTTTTATTTTTCATATAATCCACCTTCTTTATTAAAAGTTTAACCATCAATACCAATCAGTATTAGTATTAATATAAAATTTGTCGGCACATTACAAGCCAGTGCCCTAATTCCTCTTAAAAATAAGTATATTTTACCCTTTTTTTTATTATTTTTCTTACTTTTTAATTAAAACTTGCAAGATCTCAATTCTCGTAAACCACCATTTTATAAGGGTTTAAGTGATAGTCGTCATAAATACAGGACAACCAGTTGATATTAGTTTTATTTTCATTCATTTGGAACAACTCCTATCTATCTTTTAATTTCTTTATTAATTTCTTATGTATTGGTCTAATAAAATCACACATTGTTTCATTATCTGCTTCTTCAAAGGGAATCCACTTAACTCCTTTTGACTCATCTTCTCTATGAACTAGTGGAATAGTATCATCTGCTTCCATAATATATAAAATGTCTAAATGCAAATGAGCTGAAACATACTTATCACGTTTAATGTGACCTTTTACAGGTGCTGACTGAATTGAGTATATATTATTATCTAATACTTTAACTTTTAATCCAGTTTCTTCTTCAACTTCACGAACAGCAACTGATAATAAATCTTCTTCACCATCAGCATGACCTCCTGGATAAATCCAACCATCATTTATAATATGATAAACAACAACCATTTTTGTTCTTTCTTTATTTACAACAAATGCAGATGCCGAAAAATGACCAAATATATTATTTCTAGTCAAAACATCATCATAATCATTTATGAATTTTAACATCTGTTCTTTATCTCTTTCTTCTTGTTCATCATAAGGAATATATTTTTCTAACTGTTCTTTTAATGTCATAAATACCACCTCAATTTTAACTTGGTCTTGACTAAATTGTCATCAACCAGTTTATATTAGCTTTATTATCCATAGAATCCATTTCTACTCAATTATAGCATAAAAAAGACGAAATTTAGTATAATTCCATCTAATTTTAAGTCATTTATTATGGGGTTAGATATTGCAACATCAAAAATATTGATATAGTTGTTCGGACATATGACCACTACTATATAACAAAAAGTAGGATTTCTCCTACTCATCAGTTCGTAATATCTTAATCTTCCGACTCCTTTTATTTATCTAATTTAATATATTCATCTCCAGTATAATAATATATATTCTTATCTTTTAAATCCGAATAATAATTCTTTACTTCTTTAATCAATCCATCATCTTTCCATTGATAATTTATTACTTTGTTTTCAATATCATCAGGGTACATTTCTTTAATTGATGAAGCATATTCATTACCATCTTTAGGTATTTCATATTTTACTACTTTATTATCATTTAATTCAAAAGTAAACTTATATGGCATTGAGCTTCCAGATCCACTTATTATCTTATTATCTACTACATAATATGATTCTTCTGATATCCACATATAAGCATATCTATAATTATCATCTTCCGTTATACCAAACCCATTGTAATCAATAAACATTTTATACCTATCTTCATTCTTCTCTGGATTTGTATCATTATCAATAATATATTGAACTGCAGTATCATATAAATGTTCATTATCAGTTATATAATTTTCTTTATTACTGCAACCTGTAATTATAAATAAACTTACGATCACCATTAAACATAAAAATATTTTCTTTTTCATATATTCACCTTCTATTTAAATTATACCATATTCTTTTACTTTTTAATATACTCGTAATATTACTATATTCCGAACAAAAAAGACTAGATTTCTCTAGTCTTATTTATTTAATTACTTATTGTTTTTTGCTTTGATTGCAGCTTGAATTGCAGTATAACTCGCAACACATATATGAATTAATTCTTATTTGTGAAAATATATAACTATATTTATATAATTATTATAACCACTCACCAAATTTTTTAATATATATACTTTTTACTATTTGTGCAATTACTCCATATATTACTACAAAACCAATTAAATATAAATAATATATAGCTGGTAATATTACGAAGTTAAATCCTGTTGTAAAGCTTAATACTATAGGTACAGTTATAGTTGCAACTATTGTTAAGAATGTTAATAGTAATAAAGTATTACTTGGTCTAGATTTTGTAATATGATTTGTTCTTATATAGAATATCATAAATGTTTCTGTAACAATACACTCAACAAACCATGCTGTTTGGAAATAAGCTTGTAAATTCATTGAATTATATTTTAATACAAACCAGAATACTAGGAATGCTACTATATCTGTAATTGATGAGATAACTCCAAATATAACCATAAATCTTCCTATTGATTTTATGTCCCACTTTTTTACTTTCCTTAAGAAACCTTCATCAACATTATCATATGGTATACCAATTTGTGATAATTCTACAATAAAATCTTGTATTAACATTTGAATTGGTAATAACGGTAAGAATGGTAAAAATATAGATGCAATTAAGATACTAAATACATCCCCAAAGTCTTGACTTAAAGCTAGTTTCATATATTTTAATATATTTCCATAAACAGTTCTACCTTCTATAACACCATTATGTATTACTTCTAAGTTTTGTTCTAAAAGAATTATATCACTTGATTCTTTGGCAATATCTGTTCCTCCATCTACACTTATTCCGACATCAGAACTTCTTAGTGCTGGAGCATCATTTACTCCATCACCCATATATCCTACTGAATGTCCATTTTTTCTTAGAATTGATACTACTCTTTCTTTTTGCATTGGATTCATTCTTGCAAATATATCTATTTCTTCTACTTTTTTACTTAGTTCATAATCATTTAATTCATCTATTTCTTTTCCAGTTAAAATTTTAGTTTCTATTCCAACAGCATTACATATATTTTTAGTTGCAAAAGCATTATCTCCAGTTAGTATTTTTATATCTACACCATATTCTTTTAATTTTTTAATAGTTTGTTCTGCTGATGGTTTTGGTGGATCCAAGAATGCAATTAAGCCAATTAATGTAAAATCCACTTCATCTTCTGCATCATACTCATCTACACCAGTATATTCTGGTTTAACTGCTAGAGCAATTACTTGCATTCCATCTTTTGCCATTTCTTCGGCTTTTTTATTTACTTTTTCTGTTATTTCTTTTGTAATTGGAACCTCTTCTCCATTTACTCGTGCCATATCACATACTTTTACTACTTCTTCTAATGCTCCTTTGGCAATTACTCTAATTTTATCATGATGAGTTACAACTATTG
Organism: Caryophanales bacterium; assembly: GCA_016290885.1. Lineage (GTDB taxonomy): Bacteria > Bacillota_I > Bacilli_A > RF39 > UBA660 > RUG13038. The sequence goes on from JAEEVN010000032.1 coordinate 3,677, forward strand.
ATGATCTTTTTCTCATATAATCAAATGGAATTTCATCTATTTTTTTATAGTTAGATATATCTACATTATGACTTTTGGCATATTGAATTATAGCTTTATCTACTATGTTTTTATACCCCGTACCAAGAGAACTATTAACATATGCACATTTTAGTACATAATCATCATCTTCTCCATCAACATTAATATACTTTTGTAGTTCAATGTTGTTCTTTGTAAGAGTTCCTGTTTTATCAGTACATAACACATCCATAGAACCTAAATTTTGAATTGATTTAATACTTTTAACTAGAGTATTCTTTTTAGCTAATGCTTTACTTCCTTTAGTTAAGTTAACATTAACTATCATTGGTAACATACTAGGTGTAATACCTACAGCGACTGATAAAGCAAACAATATTGCTTGATTGATATTTCCTCTTATCATTCCATAAATTACAAATACTAATATACAAATTATCACCATACATTTAATAAGAAGCCCTGTAATATGATTCATACCTTTATCAAAAGTTGTTTCTTCTTTAACTACTTCTTTTTGTTTGTTCATATTACCTATAAATGTATCAAGTCCAGTTTTAATAACTACACCTTTTCCTTGACCACTTATAACATTACAACCCATTAAACATATATTATTTATATCTATAGGATCATTAGTTTTACTTTCTATATTGATATTCTTTTCTACTGCTGCACTTTCACCAGTAAATGCTGATTGATTAATAAATAAGTCTTTACTTTCAAACAAATATAAATCTGCTGGTATAACACTTCCTGCACTTAATGTAATAATATCTCCATAGACTACTTTTTCTTGTCTTATTTCTTTTTGTTTACCTTCTCTTATAACATCAGTAAATATCCTTATTTGTTCTTTTAATTTTTCATTAAATTTATATGTGGACCAATCTTGACTAAACCTTATAATAACACTTATTAATGTAATACCAAGTATTATAAAAGCACCTATTTTATCATCTGTAATAAAATCAATTGTGGCAAGTAAAAATAATATTAAGACAAACTTATCCTTTAATGCTTCAAACATAAAATATAATGGGGTTTTCTTTTTTCTATTAGTTGCGATGTTTTCTCCATATTCTTCTAATCTATGACGAAAAGCATTTATATTTAGTCCATCTTCATTTGTTTTAAATAGTTCCATTATTTCTTCTTTACTTTTAGAAGATAATTCTTTGTACTCTAAATCATTATTCATTATTCTCACATCCTACAATTATTTTACCATAAAATTAAATGATTAAATTATTGAATGTGACTTAATTTAAAAAGACTAGATTTCTCTAGTCTTTTTTAGTTTAATTACTTATTGTTTTTTGCTTTGATTGCGGCTTGTGCAGCAATATTACTTGCAACACATGTACCCTATACAATGGGACATCTTTCTGTGA
>JAEEVN010000015.1 GCA_016290885.1 Caryophanales bacterium
CATTCATTAGAATAGTAAATAGTGAAATCTTGACTATCTATTTCCATCTTTCTAGCACTATCACTAAATTTAGGTGTTTCTTTATCATCAAATTGTAATGCCATTAATTCATAATCATTAATTGTATCTACTACTTTAAATCCATAGTGTTCAAAGAATTTCTTATCTCCAATAAATGGTTTCTTCTTTTGTGATACTAATGTACATACACCACTCATTTTTTTATTTTTTGCATCTTCAATAGCATATTCTAATAATTCTTTACCAATACCCTTTCCTTTAAAGCTACCTGCTACCCATAAACAATAAATATGCATATAATTTTTACCGTTAATAGGAACCCAAGCAGTTTCTATTGGTTCGTATTCAATAAAGATTTTACCTCTTGCATTTAGTTTTCTAAATACATGTCCATCTTTTAATTTGCTTTTAATCCATTCTTTCTTTTTATCTACACCATCTTGATGTTTAGGATCTCCTATAGCACAACAAATATGTTCTTCATCAATATTTTTTTCATCTAAATTAATATACTCATTCATAGTTTACACCTCATATCCATTATATCACAAGAATATACTTTTTTTCTTACTTTTAGTAATCGGAATATTACTATTTTACGATAAAAAAAAAATGTCTTTTAAACATCTTTCTTTTCTAAAACCATAACTGTTTCAACATGATATGTATTTGGAAACATATCAAAAAGTGTAATTTCTTTTATATTATATTTTTCTTTTAGAGTATTATAATCTCTTGCTAGTGTTACTGGATTACATGAAATATATATTATTTGTTTTGGTTCTATTTCTAAGATAGAATTTAAACTCTTTTTATCACTACCACTTCTTGGTGGATCCATAATTATATTATCTATTTTTTTATCTTTTAATTCGTCTATTTTATTTTCTACTTTATCACATATAAAAGATACATTCTTTATATTATTTAATTCAATATTATTATCAGCATCTTTTACTGCATCTTTTACTACTTCTATACCTATTACTTCATCTGAAGTTTTTGATGCTAGCATAGATAGTGTTCCTGTACCAGAATATAAATCTAAAGTAGTTCCTCCCTTAATATAACTAATTGCTTTATCATACATTTTAGTCATTATATTTTTATTAACTTGGAAGAATGATTTAGGAGATATATTAAATTCTAAATTATTAATTGTTTCTTTTAAGAATTCATTACCATATACTAATTTATTATTTATATAAATACTTTCTACATGATCAAAATTATTAATAAAACTATCTCTTGCTTCTTTATTAATAGTATCTAAAGAAAGCATTATTTTATCATTAATAACTCTAATCATTATCTCACTTATATTATTATTTTTATATCTATGAATAAATAATTCAAGTTTTATTAATTCATCATTTATTTTATTATCAAGTAGTAAGCATTTATCTACATTAATAATATCATTAGTCTTTTCTCTATATAGACCTATCTTATCATTTTTAACTTTTAATACTACTTTATTTCTATAGTTATACTCTTTATCATAAATAATATCTTTTATATCAGTATCTATGTTAGATATTTTTTTAAATACGGATTTTACTTTATCCTTTTTAAAACTTATTTGTGATTCATAATTCATATGCATTAGATTACATCCCCCGCATTTTTCATAAAATGGGCATGAAGGAATAACTCTATCAGATGATGTTTCTATATAATTAATAACTTCTCCTTTAGCATAATTATCATTAACTTCAGTTATTCTAATTTTAACTTTTTCATTAACTAAAGCATTCTTAACAAAGACTACAAATTTATCTACTAATGCTACTCCTAGTCCTTCATTATTAAGTCTTATTATTTTAACTTCATATGTATTATCAATATGCATATAAATCACCTAATTAAATTATAACATAAAAGAAACAAAGATTTAATCTTTGTTTCTCTTATAATTAAACATATATTGTATTACTAATCCAGTATATTCTTTATATCTAGATTTACAAAACTCTCTGATATCTTTAACTGTATTTATATTATATTCATCTTTCATATATTTTTTAACCCATGTATCAATTGGAAATACATCAAATCTATAATATCCAAATAATAATATACATGATGCTACTTTTTCTCCAATACCCTTCATGGATATTAATAGATCTAATGCATCTTTTGAAGATAATTTATCTAATTTATTTATATCAAAATCACTATGTATAAATTCATATAAATATTTATCTCTAAAACCACATTTTAAATTTCTAAAATCCTCAATTGATAATTTCTTTAAATTATCTATAGTAGGAAATAAATAATATTTTTTATTATTAAATATTACTTCTTCTCCTACTTCTTCAGATATATTATCCAATGCTTTTTTAATTTGAGGTACTCTATTATTTTGAGATAATATATAACTTATTATTACTTCTAATTTAGGTTCATTAATCATTTTCAAACCTTTAGAATAATTAATTATATCTTTAAGTTCAGGATTACTTTTTAAAAGCATATTATTAATAGAATCATAATCATATTCTAAATCAAAATAATTAATAATTACCTCTTTTAAATTATCTTCTTTATTAGAAGTAAAATAAATATAATCATTATCTTGTTTTATATTAATAACTCTATCAGATAATATAACAGTATATGAATTATCTAATTCTTCAACATACCTAAATATTTGTCCACATGTAATTGTATCTTTTAAATTAAAATTCTTAATTTTTAATTTCATAAAACACCATTATTCACTTGTTAATTTTATTGTCATATCGGGAGTTAGAGCATTAAATAATTTATTAAAATCATGTCTTTCTTCATCACTCATATTACTTTTAGCTAAATCTAGCATATTTTCTTTATCAAAGAAATTAAGTTTCATAAATTGTTCATAACTTACTGGTAAATATGCTTCTAACGCAACTATTATATTTTCAAGTAATTTTGGTTTTTTCGCTATTGTTTCTCTTATAGCTTGTAATCTAATTCTATTGTTATCTCTTAAACAATATCCTTCCACAAAATCTGGTTCTTTCTGTTGTGCTAATAAGAACAAAGTCATATTATCAAATGGCTTCTCATGGTAATTAGAATCATCATATTCAGTTGGTGATGCTGGTCTTGCAGGACTATCTTTAAAAACCATTAAATCTGGAAATTCTTTATCAAATTCGTGTATCATGTTTTACCTCCTATTTATCTCTGGTATTTTATATTCACCAGTTTTAGATATTATTTCATATGGATGTTTTTCTCTATATGCCTTTCTTTCTTCGAGATTCATTTTAAATACTTTTTCTGCAATATCCATATGTAATATACCATCTAAATGATCTATTTCATGTGATAATACAGTTGCTTCAAATCCTTCAAACGTATCTTTATGTTCCTTACCATTTTCATCATAATAATGAACTGTAATTTTATATGGTCTACTTACTACTCCTGCATAATCTAAACAACTTAGACAAGCTTCTAATGATTTAGTTTGTCCTATTCTAGATATTATTTCTGGGTTTATTAGTATTTTAGATTCATTATAATCAGGATTATCATAATTCTCCATATCCAAAGTAGTATTCTTTAAATATACCATTCTCTTTGGAATACCTATTTGTACTGCTGCAAAGGCAAAGCATTTTGTTTTTGAGCAAAATTCTTCTAATACCTTTATATCTTCTTTATAAGTATTATCTTCCAAATTAACTGGAACAGAAATCTGTCTTAAATATTTTTCATCTTTATCAATGGTTTTTCTAATTATTTCCATATGAATACCTCTTTAAAATTATTATACCACAAAAAAAGAAGAATTATTTTCTTCCTTTTAATTCCATTGCTTTTGATACTACTGTTTCTATTTGTTCTTTTGAGAATGGTTTAAGTAATATTGCAGATACTGGATAAGTTTTAACTTTACCAATTATTTCAGGTGCATCTTCTCCAGTTACTATACATACTGGTATTTTCTCAAATATGTTTTTTTCTCTTAAATAATCTAGTACATCAAATCCATCTACATCAGGCATATTTAAATCTAGTAATATAGCCATAATAGAGTCTTCCATAACATCTACTATATCCATAGCACCTTGTCCATTAGAAGCCATCATTACTTTATATTTATCTTTATATATATGTTCAATTAAACCTCTTGTTATAGATGAATCATCTACTACTAAAATTATTTTTTCTTCCATTATTGGATTAAATTCAGTCATATTTACCTCCCTAAATATTCCTTAACTACTTTAATAATTCTATTTATTTCTTCAATAAATGAATCATAGTTTTTATCTATAAAATCTTTATCTGATGATTTACCTGCCATTTCATGTGATAAAGCTATTTCTGCTAAATCCATAAATCCTAGGTATTTAGAATCACTCTTTATTGAATGAGATAAAATACCATAGTTTTCAAAATCATCGTTATTTTTATATTCTTTTAATTTCTTTAAATTATCTTCTATACCATCATAGAAAGTACCTAGAGTTTCATTATAGAAATCTATATCTCCAAGTAATTCTAATCCATGATTTACATCAATTTTATTATCAGTTAATATTTTTGTATCCATACTACCCTCCATTATTAATTATAACATATTTTATTATATTTATATACCTTTAGATCTATCCATTAATTCTTGATCTAATGGTTGACCTATTTGTACTTTTAGATTTGCAGATTTTGCATATAACCTAGAATATTCTGTAAGCATTTTTTCATCCACATTACTATATAAGTTTATTGTAGATAATATCATTAAATTATCATCATTACTTACTATTTGATCTAAAGTTTTATCTTCAGGAAAATATCCAAACTTTTTACATCTATAAAGAGCTCTTCCTTTACTAGATAAAGATTTAGTTACGAATAATGTTTTTAATTCTTGTTTTGCTTTTTCTATTTCTTCTGGTGTTTTTTCTGGTATTTCTCTTCTTTCAAATTCTTCTTCAACTTGTAATGTTGCAATCTCTGTTAATTTTTCATCTGCTCTTTGATCTAAATATTCAATTCTTTCTTCATCATTTGGTAAAGTAGCTAATATTTCATCTAAAGTTAGTTCTCTTGGTTTCTCTACTTGTTTTACTTCTTGAACGACTGGAACTTTAGATGCTTCAATTGCTTGTTTTTGATTTATTAATTCTTGTCTCATTGCTTCTTGTAATTTTTGTTTTTCTTGTCTTAATCTTTCTTTTTCTTCTTCCTTTTGTGCTTTAAGTAATTGATTCTTTTTCTTTTTTTCATCAATTACTGGTTGAAGTTTTCTACATGCTGATGAACCAATAAGTATAACAGTTCCTGCAGCTGCTCCTGTAAGCATATATTGCATTAATTGTTCTCTTGATATACCGTGTTCAGTTTGTAATACTTCAACATATTTATCTACACCTTCAAAGAATTTATCAATTCCAGAATTTGCTTTATTTATACTACTACTTTTTTGATTACTATTACTTGTTAGTAATTCTACTATTTCACCACTATCATGTCTTTTTTCAAAATCTTTTGTTCCTTGTTCTCCAGATTTATTATAGTATATATCTCCAAATATTCCATAACTATCAATCCACGTTGGATCACATAACATATATTGTCCATCTATTTCTACTAAGTTCCATGCATGTGCTCCACCTCTACCAGTATTAAAAGTGCTATTATCTGCGAAACCTTTTACAGTGAAACAATCTACACCTGATAACTGACACATTGCAGTAAACATTTCAGCATAGTTAATACATACACCATTACCTTTAATAGAATTCTCTAATATATTTTGATTATATTCTTGGGATTTAAAATCTGATGCTGCGCCTATTGTGTCATATTTCATATGTTTACATACAAAGTCACATATTATTTTTTCTTTTTCTTCTTCTGTTTTACCCTCTAAATCTAAATCTTTTAGCATTTCTTTTAATGCTTCTACATTTTCAACATCTTTTTCTTCTATATCAACAGTTATATTATTATTTTTACAATAATCTAACATTTCTTTAGTATATAGATTATAATTACCTTCTATATATAAAACTCTTAATGATTTGAATTTTGTTAAATCTAAATCTTTTATATTATTATTACGTACTGATAATAACATTAAATCTGGAGATTCAGATAATCCATCTGCTGAAGTAATTACATTATTATCTAAACTAAGTTGAACTAATTTAGTATAGTTAGATAATTCATAAGTATCATCTAAATTAGTATTTTCTATAGCCATATATTGTACTGAAGGTTCAAATGAAAATAAATCTGTTTGAGTTACATCTTCACTTATTATTGCTACTGAATTATCTGTTATTTCATGTGTTACTGGAGGCCTCATATATTGTGGTTGACTATAAAATTCTTCCTTTGTTTGAGAACATCCAGATAAAATAGTAACAGTTGCTAAAACACCACTAACTGCTATTAGGGTTCCTTTTTTTCTTTTTAATATATCTAACAAACTATTTTTATTAATACTACTATAATTATTATTTCTATTTATCATACATTAGCCTCTTTTAATAGTTTTTCTAACATATTATATTCTTCTTCACTTAAATCATTATGAAGGATATCATCTTCATTAGTTATATATGACGCAAATAATTCATTATTACTATTTCGATATAATAAATATTTTTTATTATTTTTATTCGCAGTTAAAACAAGTTCAACTTGTTCTTCTTTACCATCACTAGTTTTAACTGTTATATAATCTTTATTCATATATACCTCTTATTATATTAATTATAACATTAATAAAATAAAAAAGAACTAGAATAGCCTTTATTTTACACTATTTAGTTCTTTTACTAATTGCTTAAATTCTGCTCCTCTTACTTCACATTCTTTATATTGATCCCAAGAAGCTGATCCTGGTGATAAAAGAATAACTGAATTTGGTGTAGACATATCATATAATTCTTTAAAGCCATCTTTTAGATATTCATGAACTATAGTTGGTATACCTAATTTATCTCCTAATTCTTTAACTCTATTTCTGCATGTACCAATTGCAAGTATTCCTTTAACATTCTTCATAAATGGAATAAGGTCTTCAAAGTTTTGTCCTCTTTCAAGTCCTCCAAGTATTATAAATGTATCTTGATCAAATGAAGATAATGCTATTTGAGTACATTTAATATTAGTAGCTTCTGTATCATTATAGAATTTTCTTGTATTAACTTCTCCAGAGAATTCTAATCTATGTTCTACTCCTTTAAAGTTAGATACTACTTCTTTAATAACTTCACTTGGAACATTAAATTCTTTTACTATAGTAGTAGCAGCCATAACATTTTCTACATTATGCATACCTGCTATTTTTATATCATCTCTTGATAATACATATTCACCATTATAATAAATATCATTTCCTTCTAGATAAGTACCCTCTACTTTTCTTTTTGAAGAGAAATATTTCTTAGTAGATTTAATATCTTTAGTTTCATTTAAAGATTCTTCATTTTCTGCATTTAATATAGCAATGTCTTCTACTGTTTGATTTTGAAATAATTTAGCTTTAACTCTTTTATAGTTTTCATATGTTTTAAAGAAATCTATATGTGCAGGGCTAAAGTTAGTTAGTAATGCTACATTTGGTTTAAATTTAGACATATTTTCTAGTTGTTGACAACTAACTTCCATAACTATATAATCTCCAAATTTTACTTTACCAAGTAAATCAGTCATTGGATATCCTATATTACCTGTTAAGAATACTTTTTCTTTATAATAAGCTTTCATTATTTCATAAGTTAATGTTGTTGTAGTAGTCTTACCATTAGTACCTGTAATAGATATTAATTTAATACCTTCAGGTAATAATCTAAAAGCCATTTCTGCTTCATTAATAACTTCTATACCTAATTCTCTAGCTTTTAAAACATATTTATGATCTATAGGTACTCCAGGGTTTTTTATTAAATAATCAAATGATTCATCTAATATATCATCTGGATGAGAACCAAATATTAATTTAACTCCTAATGTTCTTAATTCTTCTATTTGATTTTTATCTAATTTTTCTTCTTCTTTTCCATCATTTAATATTACTTCATTGTTATGCTTAATTAAGTATTTAGCTGCTGCAAATCCAGATCTAGCTAATCCTAATATAAATACTTTTTTATTTTCAAACATTTTAACACCTCTACTTCATTATATCATTAATTTATTATAATGATTATATTTATTCATCTCTATCATCTTCAAAATAGTAATCATCATCCTCTAAATCTTCTTCTTCAAAATTCCATGGATCATAATTACCTTTTTTTATTTCATCTTTTTGCTCTTTTGTTAGTTCTTCATTATCATTCATAAAAGAAAATAAACCAGATTTTTGATTATCTTTATTTTTATCTTTTTTATCGAACATAATTCCTCCTAATACTCTATTTTATCTTTATCTTTCTTATATTCATCAAATACTTTAATTGCTTCTTCTCTATTTAATTCTTCTAGATCAAGTACTGATTTATTAGACATATTATTCTCTATAAAATCATAAATATAATCATCTCTAAAACCAATATTAGCAGCATCTTCTTTAGTATTTGCATAATATACTTTCTTAATATTAGACCATATAATTGCAGATAAACACATTGGGCAAGGATAACATGATGTATATAATTCACATCCACTTAAATCATGTGAATTAATGTTTTTACATGCTTCTCTTATTGCTACTATTTCTGCATGTGCAGTAGGATCCATATCTTTAATAACTTTATTAAATCCTTTACCTATTATTTTACCATCTTTAACAATACATGCTCCAAATGGTCCACCACAATTATTATCTTTAGATAAATCTATTGCAACATTCATAAATTCATTCATACAAATCTCCTATTCATAGACTAAAACTATTAGACCTATTATGCTTAGTATAATACATATTACTTTTTGTATTACTACTTTTTTACTTAAATCTTCTTTAATATATTTTGGAATAAATATTGTACCTAGTACTCCAAGTATAAATGCAAATGCTCCTTGAAATCCATTAAGTACATTTAAAAGTGCTACAGGAGCAGTTAAATTAGCAAAATTAAATAATGCATTCGCAACTAAATTTATAGTTTCATTTGTTATATTTAAAAATAAATATCTTTTACCATTATTCTTAACTGCTTTTATAAAAGGAACTCTGAATCCTTTAATACATAATAATATTATGCCTATTAATAAAAGCCCTATTTGATACCAAAACACACATGAATAATAAGAGGCTATTTCTTATTCCAATATCAAATAATATACAATATACTGCGCATAAGAATGATGATAATGTCATAAATGCAAATGCTTTTAATCTCTTTTTATTATTTTTTTCACCAAAATTAATAGAGATTAAAATTGTAGATAATAATATTATAAATGCTCCTATTATTTGTTTTATAGTTAAATTTTCTTTAAATAATATTAGAGCCATAGTATAACTAAAAACTGGTATCATTTGAAACATTACTACTACTATAGATGTGTCATTTTCTTCCATTGCTTTAAAATAAAATACTACTGCAATTATATATACTATTGCAGCGACAAGTATACTAATTAATGATGTTAAGCTAATAACAATATTAAATTTACTTAATATAAGCCATACAGGTATAAGTATTATACCTGCAACAAATGTAGAAAAAATTAATAATACTTTAATAGTATCTTTACCAGAATCAATACCACTGATCATAAATTTATCTATATGATTGGTAACACCATATAAAAATGCTGCAAGTATTCCAAGCACTATTGCCATTGTCATTATAATCACCAAATTAATTATACCACAAAAAATAGAGGATTTTATCCTCTATCACTCAAATTTAAAATTCTTGGTCTATGATGTACATTAAGTTTTTCATCTAATAATAGCTCTTTCTTTTCACCATTTTCACTATAATTAAATGTTAATCCTATATCAGGCCACATATATTCATCAGGAGCATATTCACTTTCATCAAGCGGTGGATAAATATATGGTTTTCTATATTTTAATGAACCATAATAATCTGTTGTTTTAATACTATCTCCCGTAATAATTAATAATCTAGAAGTTTTATCTTTAAAATCTAATTGATATACTTCATCATGCATAGATTCAATAGTATGATAAAATTTATCTGCTTCTTTAATTTCAGTATCAATTGGAGTACATCTTACTATTTCTTTATCATCTTCATAGAAATCATTTTGTCTTACAATTCTTGTAACATCTATATAATCTATACCTTCATCTTCTTCAAGTACTTTATATGTAACTAAATTACCTTCATGTACAACTACTAATTCATCTTTATTAGCTCTTACGCATTTACCAATATCTTTTTTCTCAAATGTAGAACGAGTCACAAAATTATATCCAATCATATCATTTCCTTTAGAGAAAATAACATCTTTGATATATTCTTCACCTTTTATTTTTCTTTTATATACACATTTATCTGCATTAGCAATAATTACTTTTATACCATCAGAAGAAATAATTCTAGTATCATTTAATTCAATTTCAAAATAATTACATGAGATAAGATTTACTTTTCTATTACTACCTCTTGCTACAACAAAAGAATTAATTCTAGTAAATGGGCACCTTTTTTCTTCAAATCCATAACCCATAATTACACGTTCTAAATAATCAAAACCTACACCATCAGATTCCCAACATGGTCCTAGTTTATCACGATATTTAAAACTTGTTATATATTCTTCTACTGTAGATATATATTCATAACCATATTTTGATGATAAATGTTCTGTTAATTCCATAATTACACTCCCTGATAACTTAACAATAGTTACTATTATAACATAATTTTTTATATTAACAACTACAAATGCATCTTAATTGTTTCCTAGGACCACCATTAATAGGATATATTGTATCTCTATCTACTAAAACTATAGGATATTCTTTAAACCAATCTGGTAATTTTTCCGGATTAGAACAATCTGCATCACGGTAACTATCCAGTAACATTGCATTATCCCCATTTACTCCATAGGTAAGAGCATCTGTTATAACATAGCCTAAATCTGCTAGTGTTTCTCTGAAATATCCAAAGTATTTAGTTTCAACATCCCTAGCTTCTCTTGTTAAATACTTTTGGACTTCTATTCCTCCTAATACTCTACCTGTTCTACCTCTAACATATATTTCTTCATAGTTCTTAGCGGTCAAATATAAATTAGGGCATATTACGTCTTCGAAAGAAAACTTAGCACGTACTAATTTAATTACATAATCACCAATTCTATAACAACTACAAGTTGCGCCTCCACCAACATAACCATATTCTTTGCTTTGGCTTAAATCCATATATTTTTCTGTCCATTCTTCTAACATAGGACATAGCCCATAATAATCAAGGTTTTTTAATTCTGATTTTGTCTGATTAACTGAATACTTATCTATTCTTTGATTTTCTAAGTAATATCTCATCTTACTAGCAAATCCAGTTAATAAATCTTCCCTTAGTTTTGCACTATGATTAAAGAAAATATGAAAACGATAATTTGCAGAAGTTTCAAATAAAGTATTTACATCTCTATTAAATTCTTCCTCCTGAATTGCATATTTATTTATATCCGCAGTTTGAATTTTTGGATTACCATTAACTGCCATAAATGGAACCGTGAATAATTCTGATGCTAAATTATTATGTTCATACTCTCTAAAAATAAATCCCTTTAGGTATTCATATTCTTTTTCATGATTGTTTGTTAATAAACCTACTGCTATTTCAGATAAATATTCTTGTTTCATTGGGGTTGGTTCTAAAAACGATATTTGTTCTAATGGTTCATATGTGACTGAAGTTATATATTTAGTTATGTCATCATATATATCATCAATTTTATTTGGATGGTTTTCTAATAAATATTTCATAAATAAGAAACGTATATGCATATCTTCATATCTTGATAATTTATGTAATAGGTCTTTATCATCATTACCAAAAGCATATTCAATTATTGCTTTAAGATATATTAAATCATTAAGACCATCTTCCATAGTTCTAGCGTCTGAACGATCTTCATCGTCTTTAAGAAAATATATAAATTTCTCAAAATTTTCATATAGTATTCTTTTCCCCACAGGAGAATTATATAACATATTGCTAAGTCTTTCAGGAGTTACAAACCTAAGCAATAATTCCCCAGTTTCTTTATTATGTACCCATTCATATACAAGATCTTTATATTCTGGTATATCATAAATTATTCCAAAAACAAACCTTGTAAATTGACCCTTTTCAAAAACAGATATAAATCCATTTATTATATCTAATCTATCTGGAGCACTCTTTATTTTCTCAGTTAAAATTTCTTCATCACGGAATGTTTGATAATATAAAAACTCAACATTACCATGTCTTAAACGTTCTAAAGGATCGTAAGGCATATTTCCTCCTGTTTGACTTACTATTTTATCACAAAATTTTATTTTTTAAACAAAAAAAAATACTCAGTTCACTGAGTATTATTCTACTTCCTTAAATTCTCCACCATTTCTTTCTAGTTTTGTTCCAATTGGCTTTATTAAATAAGGTATTATATCTTCATCATAATTACATATTGTATTTAAATCATATACTTCAAAATTATCTGGATTATTAGTATATTCTACATTTTCATCCCCTGCGAAGAATCTCCATCCAGTATCATATTCATTACTAGGATTTTCTCTATACATATAACCTATCTTTGACCCCTCTACTGTTATTTTGTCTGTAGCAATACATTCGCCGCTCACATCTATTAATCTTTTTATATCTTCTCTTTTTATTTTATAATTTTTCATACTATTCCTTTCATATTACATAGTCATTCCATTATCTTGTTCTATTGCTTCTTGTCTTCTTTCCTCTTCATTCACCATTTGTTCATTAATTATTCTTTCTTGGTTTAACAATTGATGTTTTTGCTCATTAAGTCTTTGTTTTTTATCATGTAAAAAAACTTGCCTTATAACTTCATCACTAATTGTTGGTCTATGTAAAGTTGGAGTTTGCATACCAAAAGGAAGTTCTTCCATATAATTACCATCATCAGTATCAGGTCGTTTAGTTTGTGGAAGATTTGATACTAATGAGTTATATTCTTTTAGTACTTCTAATTTCATAGAACTATATGTTTTCATATCTAATTCACCATCATAGAATAATTGTTCTAATCTCTTATTTATAGATTGTTGTTCTTCTCTTAAAGTACTAGCATTTTTTGGAGCAACTCTTGGAGCTTTCAATTTTTCATCATAAATATAATCAATATCTGATGGAATACTAACTCCTAATAATGTTGCAACTTGTGCAATAGTATTTTTATGTTTATTTTCTTCTTCTTTTTTAGCTAGTTCACTATCGATAGTATCAATTCTTTCTTGCGCAAACTTCATAAGTTCTTGGAATTCTTCACTTGAAACGCTCCTTGGTGAAGCCCAAACATCTGCTTCATCAATTAACTTATGATCTTTTGAAATATCTTCTTTTGATAAAAGGAAATACTCTCTTGGATAACCATTTTGAATTCTATCAGCATCCCAAGTAACATCACTATAATAACAAATTCCATCAAGATTAACTTTTAATATTGAGTGGTCTCCTCCATGAAATTTTTTCTTACCATCATAATTATACATTGGCATAGGCTTGTCAGAAGCAATGCACCCAATATCAAAAGCTGGGATACCACATAGTTTTAGAAGCATCTGCATTGATTTAGAATATCCCTCACAAACACAGCTGCCATAAACAAGTCCATTAACAGTACCATTCATTCCACCAAATTGACCAACTTCTTTACCTTGAATAGTATGAACTCTACTATCAAGCGATTCATCATCATATTTTATATTTTTACATACCCATTGATATAAAATTGCATATGCCTCTTTATCATTATCTGTTGGTCTAATATATCTAGAAATAACTTCTTCAGCCTTATTCACTGCCTCTTCAAGTTCTTCTGTATCATATTTAAGTTCATCACCAAATAAACCTAATCCTACCGATTCACACCATTTAAAATTATCAGGATTTGGTATACCTATTTTTTTCATATCAGGCATATATAGAACATCAAAATTACACTTTGTTCCATTTTGAGATAATTTAGCAACATGCTCACATAATTCTTTCACAGTAGCATATGTCTCATTCCCATAAATCGTAATCTCTTCTAATTTTTCTATTTTATCTAATCCAATAATTCTATGTAAGGTTCTATTAGAAATTAATGTAAGTTCTTTCAAATTTTTCATTTCACTAACATTTAATAATTGTATATTTGACTGCCCTTTTATTGTTAGTTTTTCAAGTTTAGGATATTTATCTAAAACTCTTTTAAAATCACCTGATTCTAACTCATTTGATCCATCTATTGTTAAGGAAGTTATATTTGGAAATAAATCTATGTACTCTAATGTTTTTTTATCAAGTTCAAGTTCTCTAACTAGTTCTAACTCTTCTTCCAAGAAAGTATCTCTTTTTCTATACACACTTAATGCTTTTACTTCTTCTGGTTCTGGAATATTATTTTTTCTTCTATATTCAGTGATAGAATCTCTTATTGCTCCACCAAAATTAAAAGGTAGTGTTACCATAAATCTAACCTCCTTTACTATATTATAAAAATTATATCACATTAACAAAAAAATCGAAAGTAACATAATCTATGTATTTAACAAAAAAAATGGAGCCATAAGGCTCCTTCAGGGGGTTTGGTTTGCACTTTCACTTATATACTGTAAAAGTGCTACGTAACATTGTGTTACGCTACTATAATAGTATTATATTTTATTCTTTTTGTCAATGACTTTTGATTTCAATTTTCTATAATTAATTACATTTATTGTTAGTTCAATTAGAGTCATTGCAATAAGAATAATTGTTACTATTAAAAACTTATGTTCTAGTATACTAAATATTAAACATATTACTCCAATTATTACAGTAATTATATTTAAATATATAGAATATAAAGAATAATTTTTACCCATATAATCTCCTAATCTTTATTTATAGAATCATCTAATATTTTCTTTAACTCTGGATAATTATTAATATTTTTTAATATATTATTTGAATCTTCTTTTGCTTTTAATAATATATCATAATCCCTAGTTAAATTAGCTATTTTAAAATTCATATCCCCACTTTGTTTAGTTCCGAATAAATCTCCAGATCCTCTTAATTTGAAATCTTCTTCTGCTAGTTTAAATCCATCTGTAGTTTCTTCCATTATTTTTAATCTTTCAGTATCTCTATCTGATACTAATATACAATAAGAATCTAAAGAATTTCTACCAACTCTACCTCTTAATTGATGTAAAGTTGCAAGTCCAAATTTATAAGCATCATATATTATTATCATAGTAGCATTTGGTACATCTACTCCTACTTCTATAACAGTAGTACTGATTAATATATCTATTTCTTTTTCTTTGAACTTATTCATTATATCATCTTTTTCCTTTGGTGTCATCTTACCATGTAATATACCTATTTTTTGTTTTTTAAATGCTGAAGAAAAATTATTTTTAATTGTCTTAATATCTTCCTCATCATCTTCACTTTCAATAAGTGGAGAAACTATATATACTTGATGATCATTATCAAGTTCTCTTTTTATAGTCACAAGCATTCTTTTTAAGTCTTCTTCACTCTTAGAAATATTAATAGTCTTAACAGGTTTTCTACCATTAGGCATAGACTTAATAATAGATATATCCATATCACCATAAATAGTTAATGCATATGTTCTAGGTATTGGTGTTGCACTTAAATAAAGAACATCAACCATCTCACCTTTATTTCTTAAATTACTTCTTTGATTAACTCCAAATCTATGTTGCTCATCTGTTATTATTAATCCCAAATTATTAAAGCTTATATCATCTTGTAAAAGAGCATGTGTCCCAATAATAATATCTATTTTGCCTGATGCTAATTCTTCTTTAATTAGTTCCTTCTCTTTCTTTGGAGTAGAACCTAATATTTCTTTTATATTTAAATTATAGCCCTCAAATAGTTTTATCATATTAAGATAATGTTGATGTGCAAGTATTTCAGTTGGGGCCATTAATGCACTTTGATATTTATCTAAACTCAATGCATACATTGAAAGAAAAGCTACTATTGTTTTACCTGATCCAACATCTCCCTGAACTAATCTATTCATTCTTTTAGAAGATTCTAAATCATTAAATATTTCCTCTAATACTTTATTTTGATCTTCAGTTAATTCAAATGGTAAAGATGAAATAAATTCATTTATTTTATCTCTATCTATATTTCTAACATGTCCTATATTATTAATAGAATTCTTATTAATAAGTTCATTTATTTTTAACATAAATAAGAATAATTCTTCATATTTAAATCTTTCTAATGCTAGATTTAATGACTTTATATCACTAGGATTAGTTATTATATTTAATGCTTCTTTTTTACCTATAAAACTATATTTATTAGTTAATTCATAAGGAATATAATCTACTAAAGAAACTGTGTTAATAGATTCAGTTATATATTTTCTTATATTGTTATTAGTTAATCCTTTTACTAAATGATATATAGGAGTTATTACTACTCTATTACCAATATCAAATAGTTTTATATCAGAGGCAATAAATTTACCTTTTTCTTGATCAAATTTACCTACTAAAGTTACTGCTTTTGAAGGAATAAGATTACTCTTCATGAACGCTCTATTAAATATTACTACATCTATATATTTATTTTCATCTTCATATAATGCTTTAAATCTTATAGCATTCTTTGATCTGCCAAAAAAACTAACAGTTGGAGTACTAATAATAGTTACACTTATAATAGCGTGTTCATCATTAATATTAGTCTTTTTTAGTTTTTCAAATCTATATGGATAATAGTTAATTAAATCCTCTATAGAAGATATATTTAACTTATTCAATTTACTAATTGTAGAAGGTCCAATACCCTTTATATAAGATAAATCGCTCATAGATTATTCCTTTCATAAAATAATTATAACATATTTTGTAAAACTGCTTGACAAAAAGAAAAAAATAAGTAATATATATGGTACCAATTCCCAAATGGCGAATTGGCTGCTAGTATCACACTAGCCAACCCCTTTTTATTCTTTTTTATGAAGCAGTTCTTCAGGGGGGCTGCTTCTTTTTTATACAAAATAAAAGTAGACAATTGATTGTCTACTATTTTTGTGCTATTATTTATTTAGAGGAACATTTAGTTTATCTAAGTGTCATCCTTATAATTGGATAGATACTCAGACTAGAGTATCTTTTTTATTTCTACTATTATAAATAATAGGAGAATTAATATAATAGTAAGAGTTAAAAAAAGGATACAGTGGTATTCTCTTTTTCTCACTATTATCACCTCCTTTCTAGAAAAAGAGGATGACACTCTAATTAAATGTTCCATATATTATATTCGCAATAAAAAGAAAAATTCCCCTAGTTATAATAAAAAAAGACTCAAATGAGTCTTTTTATTTTAAATATTCTTCTGCTTGTTTTAACAAATCACTTAATGTATATATTGGTAATGAATAATATGTACCATTATTAGATATAATTACTTTATCTTTTTCTACTTCGTAAAGTCCTTTAATATGACCTACTTTATTATAATTCTTATCTAATATATAAGCATCTGTTACATTTCCAATATAAGTTCTTCCATATTTATCTGTTCCATAATAATGATCGGGTCTTAAAATACCATTTGATTCATTTATTAATTTCTTTTCTTTAACATTATATACTGCTAAAGAATTATCTACATAACTTACAAATAATAATTCTTTATTATCACTATAGAACATACCAGATACTAAGTTTTTATTTTTAATATTTATTTCTTCTTTTAATTTGTTTTTTTCTGATTCAGTAACAGTATCAGTACTTACATAGTCATATTCTTTCTTTACTTCTTTAGCATCCTTACTAGTATTAGTAGTATAGTAAATTACTCTATTTTCATTCTCTGGTATTAATAAATATCCAGATTCACTCTTTACCATTTTAGTATAATTCTTTAGATTTAATTGATATTGTCCATTATATATAACATTTTGTTTACTATCCATACTTGCATAATTAACAGTACCATCAGTATTAAATACTAAATATAAATTTTTATTAGTATAAGATAATACCTCAATAATATCACTAGACATATCAAAACTATATTTAACATCACCATTTGATTCATCTAGAATATCTAATTTATTTCCATGAACAACACCTATATCATTAACATCTTCTTTATAAGATCTAGTTATTATTTTTCCCCAAATACCATCTTCTGTTCTAGTCCAATTTACATTATTATCAATAAAATTATAAGATACTGCAAGCATACTAAAATCTGCTCCCATAATTCTATTAAATAACATATATACATTATTACCTTTAGTAAACATATTACTAATATAACCTGCATTAAATCTAACACTATTAATTTCATTAGCACTATTTGTTTCTATAACATGTACTGTTACATATTGTTCTTTATCTACTGAGAATTGATTTTCAATTGTAGTAGCAAAATAATATTTACCATCTTCAGAATAGAATGATTGTCTTAATAAATCATCTTTATATGTAATAGTACCTATAGTTTTATCTTCTAATAAACTATATATAGTTAATTTCTTACTATCAGCATATGATAAATATTTTGTTTCAAAATGGCCTCTTACAGATTGATAAGATTTATCTTCTTTCTTTATTTCTTTAAATATATCTCCATTCTTAGTAACAGTAATAATTATATTTCCATCTTTATTTATGTAAGAGAAATAATCATCTCCAATAAATGAGAAATCATTTTCATCAAAAGCAAATCCTGATATATCAGAATAAGTCTTTATTTTTTTGAATGTTTTAGCATTCCATAAAGTTAATTCTTCTGATTCATCATAAGTTGCTACATATTCACTGTTATAACTAACTTTTATAAAATCTACTACGCCCTTTGTTTTTATTTCATCATTAGCTTTAAAACTAGACCCTACATCATATACTCCAAGTGCTTCACTTAAAGCATATTCTGCATCTGTTGTATATGGCATTTTTACACCTTCATATTTAGTTAATGCTTGATATGCATATTTTATACCATCATATCTACTATCTTTATTTAAAGATGACATAGATTTTTCTGATAAAGTTAATGCTTGATGATTTTTAAGTATCTTTTGTTGACTATTTATTTTGATTAACATAATTGATGAATAAATTGCGAATAATAAGAATGCTCCTGCTGCTATTGTAGCAATAGTTAATTTTCTTTTTTGTTCTTGCATTTTATGTCTTTGTTTTAAATCATCATAATCTAAGTTATACATTGGAGCTATTAATCTTAATTTTTCACTTTTAATTTTGTTTAATACTTCTTTTTTAGTTTCTCCTCTAACATCTGCAGCTAGTGGTTCTACCAAAGTCTTTCCATCATCATCAACTAATACTTCTTCAGGGAAAGAATCACTTGGTTCACCTTCAATTAATACACAGAAGATATTCTTTCTTCCTCTTATTTTCTTAAAAGTTTCTATTTCTTTTTTACACCACATAGAATCTTTTAATCTTGGCGAGCAAATAACTATTAAGTATTTAGTATTATTTAAAGCATCTACTATAGGATCTTCTAGATTAGATGAAAGTGGTAATTCATCTTGATCTCTAAATACTCTTTTAATACTTCTACCTTCAATACCCAATTGTTCTTTAATATTTTTAGGAAGTTCATAACTTTCTAATATCTTATGTAAATTCTCTGCAACAAACTTATCTAAGTCACAATGTCTATAACTTATAAAAGCATCATATTTAAATTCTTTTTTCTCTTTCATAAAACACCTCTATATTATTAATCCATCACCATCATAAAGAAGAATTAAATCATCTCTATTTACTTTTTCTAATAAATCTTTCTTTTTATTAGAATGTGGTACTATTTCTTTATCTATTATATTAAGTGCAGTAAAATCAGTCATATTAACAAAATTATCTTCATATATTGCATTTAAATTAATTGTAGATCCAAGTATTTGAGATCCTGCGCTTGATCCAATATATATTTTACCTTTATTAATAAAATCTTTTATTACTTCACCAAAATTATTTTTTCTTACCATATCAAGAAGATAAATAGTATTACCACCCATCATATAAATAATATCATATTTATCTATATCTAATGGATTACCTATCTTATACTCAGTTATATTTTCTTCTTTAATACCTAAATTTAATATAGTTTTATATTCTTCAATAACCCAATCTTTATTATCATCTTTTTCTCCATCTACTGCAGTAGTAATATATAAAACTTTTTTATTAGATAATTCTTCTTTTGGTATTATCTCATAAAATTTATTTTTAAAATCTTCATTTCTAATTCCACATGAAGTTAAAACAATATTATTCATAAACACCTCTAGTCATTTCCCAACTTTTAAAATATATGCAATCTAAATTATCATCAAATCTAATTTCATATATTCCATCATAGTCTTCGTTATTTTGTCTTAATATCCAATTTACAACAACTGTATTATCATCTATTGCAAGAACATTAAACTCAATATTTTGGATATTCTCGTCTTTAACATGTTCCCATTCATTTCTTATTTCTTCAATATTAGTATATGGTTCCATAAATGGTGTTTCTTGATAATATGTAGTTTTATTAAACAAAGATACTGCTTTATCAATATCTTTATTAAACCAATAATCTTTTAATTTATTTAACCAATCATTTACAAATTCTTTATTCATAAACACCTCTAATTCATTATATCATAAAAAAAAGATAGAAAATCTATCTTTTACTATTATTCTTTTGGTAATGTATAACCACCATCTACTACTATTTCTTGTCCTGTTATGAATTCTGCTTTATCAGATAATAAGAATTCAACAGTATTAGCAATATCTTGTGGATTACCTAATCTTTTTACTGGAGTATTATCCACTATATCTTGAACATAATCATCAAAATTAGGAGATTCTTGATATGACATATCAGTCTTAATTACTCCTGGTGAAATAACATTTGATTGTATATTTTCATATCTACTTGCAATACTTTTTGTATATGCTAACATACCTGCTTTTGATGCTGCATATATAGGGAAATCTTTAGATCCTTTATTTGATATTGAAGAAATATTTATTATTTTACCTCTTATATTATTTTTACTACAACTATCAATAAATAATTGATTAGTTCTAATACATCCTTTTAAATTAATATCAATTAATTTATTTAATTCATTATCATCATAATTATCTGATTCTTCACAGCAAGATATTATTCCTGCAGAATATATTAAAACATCATATACTTCTTTTTCAAATAAACTTGTTACTTCATCTACATTTGATGCATCACAGCTTATATAATTAAACTCAAAGTTTTCTTTAGTTCTTCTTCCTACACATGTTACTTCATAATTGTTTTTATTAAGAGTTCTAGCAATTTCTAATCCTATACCAGATCCTCCACCTATAACTAATGCTTTTTTCATATTCCTCCTATTTGACAAGTGATTTATAATATTCAAATCTTTCTATTGAAGCATTTTTATTAGCTTCAAGTAATTCTTTAGCGTGTTCTTCGTTTACTGCAGCTAACATTTTATATCTAGTTTCATTACTTAAGAATTCATCATATAAAGTAAAGTCTGGTTCTTTATAATCTAAATTAAATTCTTTAGTTCTAGAATTATATCTAAATAATGGGAAGTATCCACATTTAACTGCTAATTCTTCTTCTTTCATACTGTTACCCATACCACCTTTTATACCATGAGATATACAAGGAGCATACGCAATTATCATAGATGGTCCATCATGATTCATAGCTTCATTAATTGCTTTAATAGCTTGATTCATATTTGCACCCATACTTATTTCTGCTACATATACATTTGGATAAGTCATCATCATTCTAGCCAAATCTTTCTTAGTAGTATTTTTACCTATACTACTAAATTTAGCAATAGCACCTTCTCTAGTTGATTTAGAAGATTGACCCCCAGTATTTGAATATATTTCAGTATCTAATATTAATACATTAACATTTTCATTAGAACTCATTATATGATCTAGTCCACCAAAACCTATATCATAACTCCATCCATCTCCACCGATTATCCATACATTCTTATTTAGAATATAATCTTTAATTGGTTCTAGTTCAGGTATTTCATCATAATTTAAATTATCCATGACTACTTTAGATGTTTTATAATCATTTGGTTTTTCTAAGTATGCTTCGATTAATTTTTTATTTTCTTCAGATACTTTATCTTTATAGTTATTCATTATATTAATAATTCTATTTTTATATAATTCTTCACTCAATCTCATTCCATATCCAAATTCAGCATTATCTTCGAATAATGAATTAGACCAAGATACATTATATGGTGAACTTGGCATAGATCCACCATAAATAGAAGAACATCCAGTTGCATTAGCAATTATAAGAGCCTCTCCAGTTATTTGAGTAAGCATCTTAATATATGGAGTTTCACCGCATCCAGCACAAGCTCCTGAATATTTAAATAATGGTTTATTAAATGCAAGTCCTTTTACTATAGTTTCTGGATATAAATGTTTATTAGTTACACCACTAATTTTATTATTAACTCTATCTATGTTTTTATCACCCATAGTAATAGATTTAGTAGGACATACACTTGAACATACACCACAACCTGTACAATCATCATAACTAATTTCTAAAGCAAATTTCATATCAGATCCTGGTACATCTTTATATATAATTCCAGGATTTTTTTCTACTTCTTCCATAGTCATTAATTTAGGTCTAATAACTGCATGAGGACATGCCATTACGCATTGATTACATGTAATACATTTTTCAGTATTCCAACATGGAAGCATTTCTGCTATATTTCTTTTTTCTAATTTAGAAGTATTTACTTCATAAGTACCATCATCATGTTTAATAAAATCTGATACTTTTAATTCATCACCTTTTAAATGAGAAATATAATCTAATACCCCATTTAACTCTTTTTCTTTTATTTCTAAATTAATCCATTCTGGATTAATTTCTATTTCTTTAATATTATTTTCTACATCTTCTATTGCTTTAATATTTTGATTAACTACTTCAGTACCTTTCTTACTAAATTTATTAGTAATACTTTCTCTAAGCATATCAAGTGCTTTATCTTTAGGTAATACTTTAGTAATTAATATAATTGCATATTCCATAATAGTACTTATTTTATTAGGTATACCATTATCTACTGCTATTTTGGATGCATCTATAAAGAATGTTTTAACTTCATTTTTAGCTAAATAGTATTTAGTCTTATCATCAAGTTCCTCTATATCTTTTGATGTATTTAATATAAATATTCCACCTTTTCTAATAGAGTTAACTATATCATATTTTTCTAAATAACTTTCTTTAGTACATACTACTATATGAGCTTTATCTATATAATAACTAGATTTAATTTCTTCTTTTCCGATTCTAAGCATAGACATAGTAACTCCACCACTCTTCTTAGAATCATATTTATTATATAACTGTATATATCCATTAGTATTATCTCCGATTAATGTAGCTAAATCTTTTGTACCAGATACCATACCATCTGATCCAAAACCATATACCAAGAGTTCAATAGATTTATTATTAACTTTAATTTCTTTTCTTTCTAAACTCTTATTAGTTACATCATCAACTATACCTATAGTAAATGAATCTATTGGATCTTTACTATCTAAATTATCAAATACACTTAATATATCTCCTGGAGTAGTATCTTTAGAAGATAATCCATATCTTCCTCCATATACTTTTATTTTTAATTTAGATTTAGATATTGCATCTACTACATCTAAATATAAACTTTCTCTAGAACCAGCTTCTTTTGCTCTATCTAAAACTGCAATTTTTTTAACAGTACTAGGTATAGTATTAATAAAATGTTTAACACTAAACGGTCTAAATAATCTAACTATTATTAAACCTGTATCATCATCCATATTATCAATAGTTTCTTTAATAGTATCACATACTGATCCCATAGCTATTATTAATTTACTTGGATTAGATTTACCATAATAATCAAATAAATGATAATTAGTATTAAACTTTTCATTAACAAGTTTCATATAACCATTAACTATATCTGGCATTTTATCATAATATTTATTTCTAGCTTCTATATTTTGAAAATATATATCATCATTTTCTGCAGTGCCTTTAATTTGTTTTTTAGCAAGACTACTATTCTTTCTAAAATCATTTATTAAATCAAAATCTACTAATTCTTTAACTTCTTCTAAATCTAGAACATCTATCTTACTAAGTTCATGACTAGTTCTAAAACCATCATAGAAATTAACAAAAGGTATTCTTCCTTTTAATGTACTTAAATATGAAACAAGAGTTAAATACATAACATCTTGTGTATTAACAGATGACATAATTGAATATCCAGTACTCTTTACTGAATATATATCTGAATGATCTCCAAATATACTAAGAGCATGAGTAGATACTGTTCTACTAGCAACATTTATAACACTAGGAAGTAATTCTCCTGCTATTTTATACATATTTGGAATCATTAATAATAATCCCTGTGATGCTGTATATGTAGTTGTTAAAGCTCCTGCTTGAAGTGAACCATGTACCATACCAGCTGCTCCAGCTTCACTTTCCATTTCCACTACTTTTACAGGTGTTCCAAAATAATTCTTTTTACCTTCACTACTCCATTTATCAGTTACTTCAGCCATAGGACTAGCTGGAGTAATTGGATATATTCCACATACTTCACTAAAAAGATAAGCACCTCTAGCAGCAGCTTCATTTCCATCAATTATTACATTATTTTTCATATCATCACCATATTCTATTATAATATAAAAACAAAATAAAAAAAAGAAGTCATATATTATTTTATTAATATATGCTTGCTAGATTCTCTAGTTTTAACAATTCATTATTTGTACAGATAATACTAATTGCATCAATACTAATACCATATTCATAATAATATAATTGTTCATTAATATTTTTATCTTTACAAAAAATTTTAGTTAATTCATCTATATTTCTTGCATAATATTTATTATTATCAATTATATAGCTTAATACTTCTATATCTAGTATATTTAAAATACTTTTTAATTCTTTACTAGTAATATTATAAAAATAAATAATATGATAATTTTCTTCATATAATTCATTTTTATTATAAAATAATAATTTATCGCTATTAGAATCAACTTCTAATGTATTAAATAAAAAAAAGAAACATAAAAATAGTAATATTTTTTTTATATAAATCACCACTATTATTATGAATAATTAATATTTTTTTAAAACAAAAAAAAGAAAATATTTAATTATTTTCTTTTTCTATTTGTTGTTTTCTTTACAACTTTTTTATTGACCCTTGATTTAATTATTTCATCATTTGAAGAAGTATATGTTGTTTCATCATTATAACTTGATTTATATTGTTTATTATTTTTAGAACTTAATTTTTCATATAAAGCATCATTTTGTTTCTTAACATAATAACAAACAACACAAGTACCTATAGCAACAAAAATACCATTAAATATAATTGGTCTAATTGTTTTAGCATAC
>JAEEVN010000033.1 GCA_016290885.1 Caryophanales bacterium
TTTTTGACAGAATTAAAAGATTATCAAATTGCTACTTGTGAACCAGTTATTCAATCACGTAGACCAAATAATCGAATAGATAAAGTACGCCATATGTTTAATAAAAAAGAAAATTAAGTTACTATTCACTAAAATTACAATTTATCGATTTGATCAGAAGATTAAGATATTATGATAGAGATTAGAAAGAAAATTTCTAGTCTTTTTCGTTGTTCCGAATTTAGTAATTTTACGAGCAAAATAATTAATGAAATTGTGGTATAATATTCTTGAAAGAGGGATATATGAAAAAGAAAATAGTATTAAGCATTTGTTTATTAATTATTATAGCTATTGGTTTATATTTAGTATGTAATAAAAATAATGGTATAAAAGATAACAATATACCAGATATAAATAGTAATAAGATTGATGCAATATCTTATTACATGAAATTAGATTTAGATATCAATATGAAATCATTAATGGAAGAAGTAGAAATTGAAATTAAAAATGATACCTACGAAAGTATTGATGAAATTATCATAAGAGATATGACACCATCTATTCATGCATATAATAAAAAGAATTATAATAATGACAAGCAAAAAAGTAATATTATAAGTATAAAAAGTAATGAACAACAATTAGAGTATAAAATTGAAAAAGAAAGTATTATTAAAGTTAAATTAAATGAATTGTTAAAACCTAATGATATTATTAAATTAAAAGTAGAAATGAAGACAGATATACCAGATAGACAAGATCGCTTTGGGTATGTTAGAAGAAAAGATGGATATATTTATGCTCTTTCTTTTTGCTTTCCATATTTAGCTGATAATAAAAATGGTGAATGGATATTAAGTCCATATTTTGATGATGGAGAAAGTAGAAGTTATGATTTAGCTAATTATGAAATTGAAATCAAACATCCAAAAGATTATTTGGTAATTGCGACAGGCAAGGAAGAAACAAGTGATTTAGTGACTAAAATAACAGCTAATAATATTCGTGATGTAGCAATAGTAGTAACTAATATGATGGAAAAAGATACTTTTGAAGTAGAAGGAATTAAAATTAATAATTATTATTTAAAAAGTAAATATACTGATAAATATAGAAAATTAACAGAACTTGTTATTAAAGATGCTATTAAAGTTTATACAAATAATATTGGTAAATATCCTTATGAAGAATTAGATGTTACACCACTTTTGTTTGGTTTTGGTTATGGTGGAATGGAATATCCAGGTTTAATAATGACTAATGCAACTTCATTTTACGATGGAACACTAATGGATGCATGGAGCTTAAGTGATGGATTATCTCATGAAATAGCGCATCAATGGTTTTATGCTGCTGTTGGTAATAATGAATATTCGGAAGCATGGATTGATGAAGGTTTCACAACTTATTTAGAAAGACAATTATTTGGCTTATATGATGGTGATGCTCACAAATATCTTTTAGAGATAGATGATATAGCGCCTTCAATAGAAATGAATATAAAATCAAGAGATGAATTAATTGAAACTGCTAGAGAAGATTATAAAGACATTTATTTAAATGTTAGCCCAGATAAATATGAAAATGATCAAAGTTATGGAGAAGCAGAATATGAAACATCATATATTTTCATTCAAGAAATAAGAATGGCTATGGGTGATGAGAAATTCAATAAATTCTTAAAAGATTTTTATAAAACTTATTATTTAAAAACAGTTAATACAGATATGGTATTAAAATTAATAAGAGAATATGATAATAGCAAAAAAATAAATGAAATAATTGATTTCTATTTTAAATGATTGAAAATGTTATCAATTTAAACATAAAGATTGTATCAACGGAATTTATTATTCTAACAGGATTGTAAAAAAAACAAAAAATTCTGTATATTAATCAAATGAAAGAGAGGAAAAAATGAAAAAAGTATTTTTATTATTAATATGTATCATATTTTTATGTTCTTGTAGCAAAACCGAAAATGTTACTGGAAGCAAACCAGAAGTATTAAAAGCAACTAATTTGTATCTTCAAACTGATAAAGATTATGTTAAGGAAATACTAAAAAATAATAATGTAGGAAATGTTGATGTTTTTCTTAATTGGGTGGATCATTTTAATATAGCATCAAATCAAAAATGTGGTGTTAATACTACTTGGACAAGTATAAATGATATAAAATATGATGAGATAGAATGTGCAAATAAATATGAAAAAAAATATCAAATGTCTGATGGAGATTGTAGAATAACTGCATTTGCTCTAATTGAAAAAGATTTACAAATGAGTAAAAAGATTCAAGATGAAGGAACATATTTAATGTTTGATATGGATGTAATAGACAATAATAAAGATTATAAACTTGTTAAGAATAAGAGAGATGATTTTGTTACATTATTTAATGAAATTAATATATCTAATGTAGGTGATAAAGAACTTCAAAATGTTTTTTCAAATAAATGGAAAGAATATGGTATAAAAATCAACAATGAGAAAGTATCATTAATATCACTTGTTATTGAGGATCCTGATAGTAAGGTTTTGTTTGTAGGTCATACTGGAGTATTGATTCATTTAGAAGATAAAATAATGTTTATTGAAAAAATTGCTTTTGAACAACCTTATCAAATTACGCTTTTAAATAATATGAATGAACTATTTGATATGTTTTCAAAAAGGAAAGAGTATTTTGGTGGTGAAAAAGAAAACGGACCATTTGTTTATGAAAATGACAAATTAGTCCATACATATTAATGATGGTAAAAAACGAATTGTACTCCATAGTAAATTGATAAAAAAATAACAACAAATGAAAATTTGTGTTATAATGGATATAGAACTGATATTTATTAGTTGTTCTTTTGGATATAAGTGTTCAAAATAGGCTCTTGTATCGCACCATTAAAGAATCCAGTTGAACTTTAGTTCAAATTACTAATAAATATCAATTCTAGAAATGGAATTGATTTTTTTGTTATTAAAAACAAGATAAATTACATTTTTTAGGTGAGTTTTAGATACCTTTTTAGATACCCTGATAAGCTAAATAAATGATTTTTGACTCATTTTTAGCTATATACATTTAAAAGAATCCAGCTGAATTAGGAAGTACAAAAAGTGAAATGTTTTTCTGCATTCCATGCGGCAGTGGACGCAAGTATAAAATGTGCTATGGTAAATAAGCCTGCAAACCAGCATAAATAAAGGGTTTGCGGGCTTTTTTATAATTACAATTTTTAGGTAATTAAGCCTCAAAAAAGGAGATTAGATAAGTTTTTTTGTTAATTTCGAGGTTTATTTAAGGAATTATACAAAGTAACTTAACTACTAAAAAAAAATTAGGAATAATGGTATAATAGTTATCGAAGGAGAGTTGAGTAATATGACATTTTTTCCACCAATTCCATTAATAAGAAAAAATCATATAATAAAAAAATTAACAGAGAGCAATGCTTTTTCTGAGAAAACAGCTAAAACATTTACTGAAGCTGGAATTATTAATCCTAATGGATTTAATAAAATAAATGAAAGATTGATTAAGCAAAAGGTTTTAGTAAAAACAAAAGATGGTAAGTATTATCTAAATAAATAATAATCGTAAGATTAAGATATTAGGAGAATGTAAAAATTCTCTTTTTCTGTGGTAAAATATTATATAGATGTATTGATTGCCACGATAAGTAGCATAAATGTAAAGTAATGTTGCTGTTATTAAATGAAACATCAATGTAGAATTAAAGTCAGAAAGAAGGAGATATTATGACATTAGGTCAAAAATTGAAAGAGATAAGAAAAAGATTTGGATTATCTCAAGAAAGTCTTGCTGAAATAATGAATGTTTCAAGACAAGCAATAACTAAATGGGAAAGTGATGAAGGACTTCCAGATGTAAGTAATTTACAAGAATTATCAAAAGTATTTAATCTTACAGTTGATTATTTATTAGATAATGATAATTCATTACCAGCTTTATCTATGAAGAAAGAATTAGATAAAGATAAATATGAAATGAATGGAAAAGGTTATAAGCAAATATTAAAGGACTATTATACTGAACCTTGGGTGATTTATGAGTTATTAAGAAGTGAAAACAAAGGAAAACTTGCTTCAATAGTAAGTGATTGGATAATTGGTGCTGGTGCAATGGAAACTGTAGATGCACTAAATGATACAACACCATATTATTTAATTAAAAAAGATGGTTTAAAATTATTGGTTAATATTCATGATTATATTCTTGAAGTAATAGAATTACCAGAAAATACAAATGATAAAAAGTTTGTTTATGGTAAGAATAAATTTAAACAATTTAAGAAATTAGAATTAACAAAATAATAGGATTTAATTTAAGGAAAATAAAAATGAAAGTTGATAAAAAAGATAAGAAAAAAAATAAATTAAAAATAATTCCAATAATTTTATGTGTTATTTTATTAATTAGTATATTTGTTGTAATACTATATGCTTATAATAAACAATATAATTTAAAAGGTATAAGCAATATATTGTCTATATATATAGATGAAGATAGAGAGAAAGAATATGTTGGAAAACTTGATGGATATGAAATATATGTAGAAAATTTAAGAGTAGAAGAACTTAATTATAGAACATTTAATGCAAAGTTTATAATGTTTAAAGATGCTTTAGATAAAAAATTAACATCTATAAATGATTGGAGAAAAGGTGCTTGGTACATATTTAAAGAAGATGATACTGAAATACTTAGATATGAAAGTTACGAGATAGCCATTTCTAAAAAAGAATGTATCATAAGACCAATATCAAAATATAAAAGTGTAGATGTTAAGTGTCATACTGATAATG
>JAEEVN010000034.1 GCA_016290885.1 Caryophanales bacterium
GAACACAGCTTCTTTACTCTGACAACAACTATAAGCGTGTTTTTTTAGGGTAAAGATAAAATAGAAATTTTAATGAAAAAAATCGCAAATTTTATAAAAAAAGATAAAACGTTATAATAAAAATGACAAAAAAGTCAGATTAGTCCGTACGAGAGTACCTTATTTCGTTCCGAACCTTTATGCAGTACAAGCCGCAATCAAAGGACGCAAAAATTAGTATGTGATGGCATACGATAAATAATAAAACATAAAAGAGCTGAAAAGCTCTTTTTTAGTGCAATAAAGAGGATTATTGAATTATATAAAAAGAATAAAGGGGAGTTTACTAGTGGTTTTACCTAGTCTTATAAGAATAAAAAAATATAGTTGCAATCAATCTAGGATAGCAACTCTTGGGGTGCAAAGGAGGTGACTGCCAAGATTTATTTAATTAAAGGAATAATAAGGGATATTTATTAAGAGTCTAAAGTGACTCTTTTTTTGTTGAAAAAAATAATTAAAGGAGGTTTTGATTTATGAATGATTATTTTTTTAGACCAAAATTAAGAGATTTAACAAAGGGAGCTAGATTAGAGTTTATTAGAGTATTTAGATGCATGGAAAGAGATGAAGTAACAGAATATTTTGGATTTGGAGGTAAAGATCCAAATAGAACTATTAGAAATTATGAAGATAATAGTGTTAATCCACTTCCACCAAGAATGGAAGAACTTGTAGAATTATATCATGTAAGTATTGATGCAATTAGAGATTATGATTTAACAGATCCAATTGACTTAGTATATATTGCTATGTGGGAAGAAGAATTAATGCCATTCTTTGATATAAATATAGATAATATAACATCTAAATTATCTGATTATGGCAAATGTGTATTAGATGGACTTAGAGAATGAAAGGAAATGAAAGAAAAAAGAGAAAATGGTGAAATATCAACTCATGAATATATTGAATGGAAACTAAATTTTGATTTAAAAGATCTAGATTAAACAATTCGGAAAATAGTAATATTGCGATCAATCTAAATTCAAGAAAAGTACAAATTTATGATAAAATAAATATATAAGTTAAACTCCACGTTATGTTTGGTTACGCCTTATTAAAAATTTGTTATAATTATTTATGAAAAGAGGGATAATAATGAATCAAGAGAATATTGGAAAGTTTATTGCTGAATGTCGTAAAGAAAAAAATATAACTCAACAAGAATTGGCAGAAAAATTAGGTGTGACTGATAGAGCTATATCAAATTGGGAAAATGGTAGAAGATTACCAGATTTAAGTTTAATTAGTTTAGTTGCCAATGAATTAGATGTTAGTGTTGCAGAATTGCTAAATGGAAGAAAACTTAATAAAGAAGAACTTGAAGAATTAAAAACTACAATTGATAAATTGTTAGAGTATAATACAGTTGAAGAAATAAAGAAAATAAAAAAGATTAATGGTGCATTTACTTTATCATTCATTTTTATTGTTTTGGCAGTTATTATTAATGAAATTAATTTTTCTTCAGATATATTCAATTTTGAAGTTGCAGCATCTTATTTATTAGGTTCAGGAGTAGGAATTGGTTTATTAGCTATTATTAATAATTACATGAAGATAAATAAACAAAAAGATAATTTAAATAAATCAAATAATAATTTGGTTTTAAGATTGAAAAAAAGAGCGAATACAAAAAATAAGTAATGCTCGGAAGATTAAGATATTGCGATATATATACAGGAGTAAAATCCTGTTTTTCTATGGTATAATATAGAAAGGAGTGATTCATATGTCTAAATATAAAGTTGGTGGTTATGTTAGATTATCACGAGATGATGATTATAGTGAATCAGATAGTATTCAAAGACAAATGGACTTAATTAAAATAATTGCTAATATTGAATTAGATTGTGAATTAAAAGAGTTCTATGTTGACAATGGTTATAGTGGTACATCCCTAGATAGACCAGGATTTAATAGATTATTAGATGACATAACACAAGGTAAAATTAATATGATAATGGTTAAAGATTTATCTAGACTTGGTCGTAATCATATAGAGGTTAATAAATATATTGAAGATATTTTTCCATCACTTAATGTAAGAGTATTTTCTATTAATGATAATTATGATAGTTTAAAGACTAAAAATATTATGGAAAGAATTGATGTACCAATTACAAATCTAATGAATGATTATATTGCATATGAAACCTCAAAAAAGGTAAAAAATTCTTTTGATATTAATAAGAAAAAAGGATTACATGTAGGTTCGTCAGTACCATATGGTTATAGAAAAGACCCTAAGGATTATCATTATTTTATAATTGATGAAGTAGCTGCTGACAATATAAGAAATATATTTAAAATGTATTTGTCTGGTAAGTCAAAAATAGAAATAGCAGAGTATTTAAATGAAAATAATATACCAAATCCTGCAACTTATAAATTTGAAAATAATATAGGTAAATCTAAACAAAGTAATACAAGAGAGTGGAAAGCTAAAATGGTTGATAGAATCTTAAAAAATGAAACTTATATAGGAACTTTAATACAAAATAAATATAGAAATATAAGTTATAGAAATCATAATCAAGTATTAAATGATGAATCAGAATGGACGATAACTGAAAATCATCATAAAGCAATTATTGATAAAGATACTTTTAATAAGGTTCAAGAATTATTAAAAGCACCTAAAAGAAATAAAACTAGTAATGGAGAAGATATTTTATCTGGTTATTTTAAATGCAAGGATTGTGGTGAGTCAATGTATATAAAGAAAGGAAAAAATAAAGATTACTATTATTGTAAAAGTTATATAACAAATGGCCTTTGCACTAATCATTCTATAGAAAAAAACAAATTATACGATGAGATATTAAAACAAATGAATTTAAAAAGAGTAGAAAACAAAGAAATAAAAAAGTTAACAAGAAATAGAATTGTAAAATATATTGAAAATATTTTTATTCATGAAGATAAAAGTGTTGAGATTAATTTTAAGGAAGATATAAATTCTATTTAATAATTATGATATAATGTTATAGAAAAAAGGAAGTGATTTCTAATGAATAATCAAGATAATGAAAAGGTGTTTCAAAAGAGCCAAATCAATTGGTATCCTGGTCATATGGCTAAAACTAAAAGAGAGATTAATGATTTATTACCATTAATCGATTTAGTATATGAAATCGTAGATGCTAGAATACCCCAATCTTCTAGAATTGAAGATATAGATAATATTGTTAAGAATAAACCTAGAATTATTATTATGACTAAGAAGGACCTTTGTGATTTAGAGGAAACTAATAAATGGATTCAAAAATATAGGTCTGAAGGACATACTGTTGTATTAGTTAATTTAAATAATAATGATGATTTAAAATACGTTTTAAATGAAACCAAGAAAATTGGTGAAGAAATAAATAAAAAACGTATTGAAAAAGGTTTAAGAGAAAAAGAATTAAAAGCATTAGTAGTTGGTATACCAAATGTAGGTAAATCTACATTTATTAATAGAATGGCTGGCAAAAAAGTTGCAGGTGTAGGTAATATGCCAGGTGTAACTAAAAACCTTGTATGGCTTAAAACTAAATCTAATATTCTTTTACTTGATACTCCTGGTATTTTATGGCCTAAGTTTGATTCTCAAGAGATTGCTAGAAACTTAGCTGCCATGAGTGCAATAAAGATGGAAGTATATGATAATGATGAAGTAGCTATTCATGTATTAAATAAATTAAGTGAATATTATCCTGAATATTTAAAGAATAGATATGGACTAGATTTCTTTGATAATGATGATATTGGAGAAATGTATGATAGAATTGGTAAAAAATTAGGATATATCATTAGAGGTGGAGAAATAGATTACGCTCGTGTTTCAACATCTGTTATTAATGATATTAGAAATGAAAACATTAAAGGAATTACATTCGATAGAATCTAATGGAAATTGAAGGATTTTTAATTGATAGTGAAGTATATGATTTATCTCCAATAAAAAGTATACCTAACTATCAATTTTTATCGTTAGAAGACATATTATCTGAGTTAAAGAAAGATTATAAAAAGAATAAGAAACTATGTGAACTTATTGAAATGCATTTAGCATCATTAGATAATATGCGTTATGAGCGTAAACTAAAAAATGAAGGATATAATTTAATTGCAGGTGTTGATGAAGTAGGTAGAGGTCCTTTATGTGGTCCGGTTGTTACTTGTGCTTGTATTTTACCTGATAATTATTCACTTCCAGGACTTACTGATTCAAAGAAAATAAGTGAAAAGAAACGTGAAGAGTTATATGAAATATTAATAAAAGATTGTATTTATTCAATCGGAATAAAAGATAATAAAAGAATAGATGAAATAAATATTCGTGAAGCTACTATCGAAGCTATGTATGATGCTATTAATAGTTTAAGTGTAAAACCTGATTATGTACTAATTGATGCTATGGATTTACCAAAACTTGATATGCCATATAATGCTATGATTAAAGGCGATTTTAAATCAGCATCTATTAGTGCTGCATCTATTATTGCTAAAGTTACAAGAGATAGAATGATGATTGAATTAGATAAAAAATATCCAGAATATGGATATGCAAAGCATAAAGGATATCCAACTAAAGATCATG
>JAEEVN010000016.1 GCA_016290885.1 Caryophanales bacterium
TCATGAAAGAGAAGCACATATTATTGAACATGCTGGTGAAAAGAGTGCTGTTACAATCGCAACAAACATGGCTGGCCGTGGTACTGATATTAAATTAGGACCTGGTGTAAGAGAACTAGGTGGTTTATATGTTCTAGGTACTGAAAGACATGATTCAAGAAGAATTGATAACCAATTAAGAGGTCGTTCTGGTAGACAAGGAGATCCAGGTACTACAAGATTCCTTGTATCTATGGAAGATGACTTAATGGTTAAATTTGGTACTGATAGAATAAAGAATTTAATGCAAGGTTTAGGAGTAGCTGAAGATCAAGCTATTTCAAACAAAATGATTTCTAAAAGCTTAGAATCTGCTCAAAAGAAAGTTGAAGGATTTAACTTCGATAGAAGAAAAGGATTACTTGATTTTGATAATGTTATAGCAAAACAAAGAGAAATTATTTACGATAGAAGAAATGAAATATTAGATCAAGAAAGTATTAGAGATAGAGTACTTGAAACATTTAAATCATTCGTAACTAATCAAATTAATTCTCATCTAGCACCAGAAGGTGTATTAACTCAAAATGATATTAATAATATTATTGAGACATTTAATTCACATCTATTAAAGAAGAAAAAACTAACAGATAAAGATTTTAAAGATAAATCTAATGAAGAAATAATAGATAATATATATAACATTGTTATAGATGATTATAATAAAAAATTGGAAGATGTTCCTGAAGAAATACAAAATGATTTTGAAAAATCTATTTCACTTAGAGTAATAGATAAAAACTGGATGAATCAATTAGATAGTATGGAAGCATTAAAAGAAGGTGTTGGTTTAAGAGGATATGCTCAAACTAATCCACTTCAAGTATATGCATTAGAAGGTTTCCAAATGTTTGATAATATGATGGCATCAACAGAAGCAGAAATATCTAATTTCTTACTTAATGCTGAAGTTAGACAAAATATTGAAAGAGAAGAAGTAAAGAATATTAGAACTAACGATGGAAAAGAATCAGTAAAATCAACCCCTAAAAAAGTAGCAAAAAAAGTAGGAAGAAATGATCCATGTCCATGTGGCAGTGGTAAAAAATATAAGCAATGTTGTGGCAAATAACTCGCAAGCCCCAATAAAATAAGGGAAAACGCGAGTTTTTCTTTTCTTAAAAATTATTCAAAGAAAGGCTTTAGATCAGTTTTAGATCATTATATTTTTAAAAGGTAAAATAAGGGAATATATAATTCGTAAAATAGTAATATTTCGATCCTTATAGGTATATTTTTTTATACCTATTTTTTAATGGTTTATTGACAAATGTTATACAATGTTATATAGTGTTATATGTAAGGAGGCAGTTCTTATGAAAATGATTATAAGTAATAGTAGCTCAGTTCCTATTTATGAACAAATAAAAAATTCTATTATTGAACAAATTATGAATGATGAATTGAAAGAAGATGAGATGATTCCATCTATACGAAATTTAGCACAAGATATAAAAATAAGTGTAATGACGATTAAAAAAGCTTATGATGAATTAGAACAAGATGGCTACATTATTTCTAGGCAAGGAAAGGGTACTTTTGTAGCACCTAAAAATACAGAACTGGCTAAAGATAAAGCACAAAAAGATATTGAAGAATATATATCAAAAATTGTAGATATATCATCGAAATTTAATATATCAAAGGAAGAAATAATTGATGTATTTAATCTATTTTATGGGAGTGATAAATAATGAAATATGCTATAGAAATTAAAAATTTAAAAAAGAACTATCCTGATTTTAGTTTAAAAGTTGATGAACTAAAAATACCATCTGGTGCAGTGATTGGCTTAATTGGAGAAAACGGTGCAGGTAAAACTACATTAATAAAATCTATTTTAAATATTATAAAGAAAGATGATGGTAAGATTAAAATTTTTGATAAAGATTTAGAAGAACAGGAACTAAATATAAAAGAGGATATTGGAGTTGTATTAGATAATACTTTCTTCCCTGAATCACTTAATTCAAGAAACATAGATTCTATTATGCAAGATATTTATAAAAATTGGGATAGTAAATTGTTTTATAAATATTTAAAAGATTTTGGTATAAAAGATAATCAAATATTAAAGACAATGTCAAAAGGTATGAGAAAAAAAGTTGAAATAGCAACTGCTTTATCTCATCATCCTAAATTGCTTATATTAGATGAGGCAACAAGTGGACTTGATCCAATAGTTAGAAATGAGGTTTTAGATTTATTTTTAAATTTCATCAAAGATGACGAACACACCATTATTTTATCTACTCATATTACAAGTGATTTAGAACATATTGCAGACTACATAATTTTTATTGATAAAGGAACAATTGTATTAGAAAATACAAGAGATGAAATAATTGATAACTATGGTATTTTAAAATGTGATATTGATGAGTTTGATAGAATTGATACAAATGATATTGTATCTTTTAGAAAAAGTAAATACAGTTATGAAATTTTAATAAATGATAAAGATAAATGTAGAAAAAAATACAAAGATTTTGTGATAGACAAGATAACTATTGAAGATTTAATGTTACTTATGATTAAAGGAGGAAAGTAAAATGCTTGGAATGATAAAAAAAGATATATTTATGATAAGAAATAATTTAAAAACTTTGATATTCGCAATTTTTATTTATTTATTCTATACATTTATGTTTGAGGCGGATATGTCATTTATACTTCCTTTTATGATGTTGATGATATGTATTTCAACCTTTGGATATGATGAATATAATAATTGGTATTCATTTGCATCAGCATTGCCTCAAGGTAAAATTAACACTGTAAAATCTAAATATATAACTACTATTACTTTAATTATATTTGCAACTATTATAGGTATTATTTGTACTTTTATAATTAGCAATTTTAAAACAACTATTAATTTTAGTGATGCGATTTCATCTATAAGTGGTTGTTTATTTGCAATATTTATTTTAGTTTCTATGCTATTTCCATTTTTATTTAAGTATGGACATGAAAAAGGAAGAATTGCAATGTTTATTCTTGGCATGGGAGCATTTGCAGTAATTATTTTATTAAAAAAGGTTATAAATATAAGTATTCCTACTAGTATAATAACATTCCTTGATTCTTATGGATTAATTATCTTTTTAATATTATCTATTATTTTTATAGGTATTTCTTATTTAATTTCTAAAAAAATATATTTAAAAAAGGAATTTTAGTTGTTTGTAATATTAAGATATTGCGATGTTCGGAATGTTTTTGTTTTCACGAACAATCGGAAGATTAAGATATTCCGAGATAAGCAAAGTTGGTGATATCCAACTTTTTATTTTGAATAAAATATCACAACCACTTTAGGGTGACGGAAAAAAGCCTGTCCACATTGATTAAGCAATCAATATATGATATAATTTTCTTGGAAACAAAAGATAAAATGTATGATGACTTTGTCCACATTTTGTCCACATTGAACAAATTATTAGTAATATTTATAATACAAATAATACTGATAATAATATGTACTAAATGTCTATAAAATAAGGCTAAAAGCCATAATACTATATGTACCAAATATAGTGATAATATGCTCAAAAAGGGAGCATGTGGCAGTGGACGCAAATATAAACAGTGTTGTGGTAAATAAGCTCGCAAAGTCTTATAAATAAAGGACTTGCGAGCTTTTTGCTACTTACAATTTTTAGGTAATTTTGCATCAAAAAAAGCTTCTAGATACGTTTTGGATACGTTTTTTTTAATACTTTATATAAAAAAGACTTTAAATTTATGGTATAATATAAAAAAGAGGAAAATATATGGAAACAAAAATATGCAAAGTGTGTGGAATTGAAAAAGAGTTAGACCAATTTAGAAAAAGAGATAGATGGTATTTAAATGTGTGCAAACAATGTGAAAATGAGCAATGTAAAAAGAGAAGCAAAGAAAAGAGAGAACAATATTCAGTTGCACAGAAAAAATATAGAGAAGAACATAAAGAACATTACAGGGAGTATAATAATAAATATTATGAAAACAATCGAGAAAAAATCTTAGAACAACAAAAAAATTTAATGGCAAAACATAAAGAGCTAAATGACGATGTGTATCAAAAAAGAAAAAAATATAAAAAGGAATATAGAGAAGAACATAAGGAAGAAATAGCAGCACAACTTGCTAAATGGAGAAAAAATAATCAAGATAGAATAAAACAATATAGAAAAGATCATTCAGATGAAATTAAAGAATACATGGATAAATATAGAAAAGATAATATTGAAGAGTTGACACAGTGGAGAAAGCATTATAGAGCTAAAAACATAAAAAGAATAAAAGAGTACATGTCTAAGTATAGAGAAGACAATAAGGATCAAATTAAAGAATATAATAAAAATTATAAAGAAGATAACAAAGAAAGATTAATGAAGCATGCCGTAGAATACGCAAAAATAAAAAGACAGACAGATCCAATGTATAAGTTGAAAGTTCAAGTTAGAAATTTAATAAGAGGATCATTTAATAGAAAGGGGTCAGTAAAAAAGCAAAGAACAGAGGAATTGCTTGGATGTACACTTGATTTTTTTGCAAATCATTTGTTAGAAACATATTATAATAATTATGGTATAGAATGGGATGGAACTGAAGACGTTCATATTGACCACATTGTACCATTGGCATCAGCTACAACAGAAAGAGAGATAATAAAACTATGTCATTATTCAAATTTGCAATTATTAAAAGCCAAAGATAATTTAGAAAAAAGCGATAAACTTAGTTGGCAAATTGAGAAGTAGGTATATAGTATGGAAAAATATAAAGAAATAGTTAATATGACACATTTTACAAAAGTGAAAGAGATTACAATCGATGATTCACTTAACAAAATCGTTTATTTTGCTGCAGGTATAACAATCTTAGTTATATTTTTCTTCGTAGGTTATACATATGCATATGATGAAGGGAATTTTTGGATATTACTTCAGATGCTTATATATGGTTTTATTTCTTTCTTTGTATTTTTATTTATATATTCGATTTGTAAAAGATTAGATATAATAATCCATAATCAAAATCAGCAGTAAGTTACTGCTGATTTTTTGACTTTTAATCTGTTTTATGTTAATATATTTGCCTATCAATGAGAGGGATATTATGAAGAATATTGAATTAATGGAATTACCTACAGAAGGTGAAAAATCAATTTATGAACAAATTGCCATGGAAATATCATATAATGCTTTAAGACAAAGTAAAGCTTGTGTTGCAAGACTTAAAGATCCAAATCAAGGATTTGATTTAGAAGTTGTTAATGGCGATGGATCAAAGACTATGATTGGTGTAAAAGCTAGTGATGATAATAATTTCTATCTAACATGTCAAGAGCTTTTAGCTATGCAACAATTTTGTTGTCAAATTCATAGATATAAATTTAAAGGCAACAAAATTGTTAGCCGTAATATATATGCGTATGATAAAGAAAAGAACGTTTTAGTAGATATAGCTGATCCAAAAAGTATATGTACTATTGAGCAAAAGACTATAGATGATAATGGTGTACAAGTTATTAGACATGAATGTACTCCAAAGAAAAAAAGATTTATAAAAACAGCATAAAAAACAGCAAAAAATGCTGTTTTTTTATTGAACATACAATATAATTGTGGTACTATATAGGAACGCGTGAGGAGGGGATGGCATGAAACCAGATTTTGTAGATATTCGTAGATCTATTATGAAGTTATATTCTAGTAAAGATTTACCACTTTCTGCTAAAAAAGATATTATCAGAAAGATGAAAGCTACTGGGGAATTAGAACAATATTTTGAAAAAGAAGAAATTGATAAAAAACTTGAAAAACTATTAAGATCATATGTTGATACTATGAAATCTAAAAAGATAAAACTATATAAATATTTTAGAAAATATTGTTTAAGTAGTTTTCAATTTTTTCCAAAACTTTATAGTCTTTTTTCTTTCGAATTAGGAGCATATCTAACTGAAGGTACAGAAATAACTGAAGAAGATGAAAAATTATTTAAGAGTTTTCCTCATTTCTTTAAAAGAATATGTGAAAAATATAATATAGAACCATATGCTTCTATGGATGTAGAAAAATTACGTTTTTATTTAAGTGATTATGTAGATATGATTGATCATAATATGGTTATGCCAGCACCACCTAGTCATAATAGATCTGATGTTACAGAACAATTAATAGACCATGTATATAATTCTATAGATAATAGTAAGAAATGGAATGCAACAAAATATGGTGATGGTTATGGTTTCTGTATAGTACATCTTGATAAAAGAAATAAAAAAGAAGTCTTAATTACAGTAAAGGCATCAAGAGCAGGAGAAGATTTTAGTTTAAATAGAATAGAATATAAAGTAATGAGAGACGCAGCATCATTACCAAATACTGAATATCTTGTAATTAAATATGACTGTGCTTATTCAAAAAATTGTGCTAGAATAAATAGTCATCAAGTATATAAATATGATAAAGAAAAGAATGTATTAGTAGATGTTAAAGATTCCTCTAATATATGTAAATTAGAAGGATATTTTGTTTATGATAGAGAAGAAAGAGAAGCAAAAATCCCTAGAGTAAGATTTAGATGTAAAAAACTAGTCTTAACACCTACTGATAATAATGATAATAATAAGTAATAAAAGTCGCAAACAATGCGGCTTTTATTTACTTTAAAACACATTTATGCTAATATATTTAACTATCACGGAGGACTTATGGCAAAGAATTATTATAATGATGCAGAACAAGAATATTACATGAAAAGTGCAGAATATATAAAAGTTGCAGCATCTGTTAAACAAGGTTTAGGCTCAGCAAGAATTGAGAGAGATGTAAAAACAATAAGAGAAGAAAAAATTAAAGGTTTATTAGATTATAAATATATAAGATATATTAAACCTTCTTTTGAAATAATTGTTAATAAATTTGTGAAAGTATTAGAAGACTCAAGTATAGATAATGAACCTAATTTTAGAAGATTATTAGCATATAATACTGATTTTCCAGAAGTATTTAATACTTATGGTTATGAATTATCTTCTATGATGTGTACTGATAAAACACTTTCTCCAAAGAAGAATAGAGCATTTTTTGATTTCCCATTATTCTTTAAAGAAGCTTGTAGAAGTTGTGGTATCTATAGATATGCAGAAATGAATATAGAAGATATAAGAGATATACTTAAAGAAGTAGTAGATTTTAGAGAACAAATTAGTTCACAACCTAGAAAAGATAGAAAAACTTTAGAAAATGAAACTTTACTATATATGCATACTAAAGATAATGATTCAAATCCGCTTAATAAAATAGCAAAAGAATGTTCATTAAGAGCATTAAAGGATACTGGTATCCATACGAAAGTAGAAGATGTAAATAGTATATATGGTACTGGATATGGATTCGATTTATTAAGCCATGAACCATATGGAGAAATGCTAGTAGCAGTAAAAGCTTCTAGACAAGATGGTGCATTTAGATTATCTAAATCAGAACATGAAATTATGGTAAATAACGCTAGTTCTCCATGTACACAATACTTTGTACATAGTTATATATTTGATGATAAAGATAATGAACTTGGATGTGTAATACTTAAATATGATTCTGAAAATGATGTATTAGTAGATATTTGTGATAATAGCAATGTTTATAATATTGAGGAAAGAACAAGAGAAAGACACGGAAGAACAATAGTAAATTATGTATGTACTCCAGTAAAAGTTAAAATTAATAATCAAAAGAATCCAATGAAATACTTATTCACAATGGATTAAAAGAAAGGAAAGAATATGAAATTAAGAGAAATTGATCAAAAATTAGATGTTTTCTTCAGTGGAGAACCAGCAAGAAGTGGAAACTTTTCTTCAACATTCTTATTTTATACTTTTTTACCAGTAATAGCTGGAGGAGCAGTAATATATTATGCTGCTAAAGGAATAGCTAATATTGTTAAAAAACATAATGAAAAGAATATTGAGACAGTAAGTAATGTAACATATAGTACTAATACTGAATCTAGTACTAGAGTACCTACAGCACCATCAACATTACCAAAAAGATCAAACAAATTAACACTAAGAAGAAATCCAGAAGATAATTAATAAAAAATGTAGTTGTTCGCTACATTTTTTTTATTTATTTTGGTATAATTAAAATGTATTGATTACCTACCAATAGTTAATATGACAATTTGGGACGCTAAAGTTTCTTTTCTAAAGGTAGGATAGAAAAGTTGCACGCTGCGGGATATACCTTCTATTTTAAAACGGGAGGT
Organism: Caryophanales bacterium; assembly: GCA_016290885.1. Lineage (GTDB taxonomy): Bacteria > Bacillota_I > Bacilli_A > RF39 > UBA660 > RUG13038. The sequence continues at coordinate 8,308 of JAEEVN010000016.1, forward strand.
ATATCCCGTTTTTGCTTTTTTTAGGGTAATTAATACTAATAATTATTTTGAAGGGAGGTATTTATGAAGAACGAAATAATTAAAGAAGATATCCTTGACATAGGAGATATGATTTATGAAATTAATGGAAAGGAGGTAATGTTAGATAGTGATTTAGCCAAGTTATATCGTGTTGAGACAAAGAGAATTAATGAGGCGGTTAAAAACAATCCGAAGAAGTTCCCTATAAGGTATAGCTTTATACTAGATGAAGAATCACTTAGTATTCTAAGGTCGAAATTTTCGACCTTAGAAATAAAAGGCCAAGGAAAATATAGCAAATATAATCCAAGAGCCTTTACTGAACAAGGCATATATATGCTTGCTACGATACTAAAATCAAATGTTGCGACTGAAGTAAGCATAAGAATAATGGACACATTTGTTAAGATGAGACATTATATTAATTATAATAAGATGTTATTGCCAAATAGGATTCTATTATTAGAAAATAGGGTAGATGATAATACTAAACGTATCGATGAATTATTTGATAAATTTGATTCAAAAGATATAGCAAAGGATTCTATATTTTTTGAAGGACAATTCTATGATGCATATTCATTCTTGTTAGAAGTTTTTGACAAGGCTAAGGAAGAATTAATTATAATTGATAATTATGCTGGCAAAGAATTATTAGACATATTAAGAGACATTAATAAAAATATAGTTATAGTATCCAGTAATATTAATGATGTATTAAAGAAAAAATATTTATCACAATATAAAAATGTTACTTTTATAGATAATAATTCATTTCATGATAGATTTATTATAGTGGATAGAAAAACACTATATGCTTGTGGAGCATCTTTCAAAGATCTTGGTAAGAAATGCTTTAGTATTAATTTAATAGAAAATAATAAGTATCTAGAAGAAATTTTAAAAGTTATAGAATAATAAAAAGAAATGCAATTACATTTCTTTTCTTATTTTTGCATATCTTAAAACATCTTCTTTTTGAACTTTATCTAATTTATTATAAATATCCATCATTTCAGAATTAATATCTTTATTAGTATTTACTAGTGGATTATCACTTCTATCTAGTAAGAAATCTATTGATACTCCAAGAAAATCGGCCATTTTAATCAAAGTTTCAGCACTAGGAAAAGCTTTGCCATTTTCATATGCGCTAATTGTTTCTTGAGATACTCCTGCTTCGATTGATAATCTTATTTGTGTTATTCCTTTTTCTTCTCTATATTTCTTTAAATTATTCATAATATTAATCCTCTATAATAATTTTACAAAAAGTACTTGTATTTTTTAGATATATGGTCTATATTTATTATAGATACAATCTATATAGTATATGTATTCTGTTTGTATGGATTGAGAAAGGAGGTTTGAATGAAAAGAATTTTGATTTCTATTATCGCAGTGTTAGCAGTATTTTTAATTACAGGTTGTGGATCAAGTGCTAGTACGAGTGATTCACCATATGGTAGTTCATCAAGTAATAATAAAACTGAATATGGTATGAATCAAGATATTTATATTAAAAATAGTTCTGGAGAATACAGATTAAAAGTAACAGGTATAAGAGAAACTTGGGACAGAAATGAATTCTCTGATAAACAAGCTAATAGAGTTATTATTATTTCTTATGAATATGAAAACATCTCTTTAGATGAAGATTTATACATTAGCGAATATGATTTTAAAGTTTATGATAAAGCTGGAACTAGTCTAGAAACATATCCTGTTGACTATAAATATGCTGATTCAATCAGTCAAGGACGTAGGACTACAGCAGAAGCTGCTTATGCATTAAACAATGATGAAAACTATGTAGAACTAGAATATTATGATAATATGTTCAATTCTAGACCTGATTGTCTAATTAAAATTCAATGGTAATAATGAAAAAAACAATCTGTTCGATTGTTTTTTTTATTTAATTTAGTTATAATATCAAATGTTTGGAAGTGGTCTTATGAACGATAAAATAATAATTCGTGGAGCTAGAGAAAATAATTTAAAAAATATAGATATAGATTTACCTAAGAATAAGTTAATTGTAATGACTGGTGTTTCTGGAAGTGGTAAATCTTCTTTGGCGTTCGATACTATATATGCTGAAGGTCAAAGAAGATATGTAGAAAGTCTATCTAGTTATGCTAGACAATTTTTAGGAGTATCAGAGAAACCAGATGTAGATTCTATCGAAGGACTTAGTCCTGCGATTAGTATAGATCAAAAGACTACTAATAATAACCCTAGATCTACAGTAGGTACTGTAACTGAAATATATGACTATTTAAGACTACTTTTTGCTAGAATTGGTGTTCCATACTGTCCTAACCATAATATTCCTATAAAGAGCCAAACAATCGAAGAAATGACTAATAAAGTAATGAATCTAGAAGAAGGTACTAAGATAATGATATTATCTCCAGTATGTCATGGAGAAAAAGGTACTCATCAAGATTTATTAGATAACTTAAGAAGAGAAGGTTTTGCTAGAGTTAGAGTTAATGGTGAAATATTAGATCTATCTGAAGAAATTAAATTAGATAAGAATACTAAAGATGATATAGATGTAGTAGTAGATAGATTAATAATTAAAGATGGTATTAGAAGTAGATTATTTGAGTCTATTGAAACTGGTATTAAACTATCTAAAGGTAAAATAGTAATCGATGTAATTGGGGATAAAGAAATAATAATGAGTGAGAATTATGCTTGTCCTTATTGTGATTATTCTTTACCAGAATTAGAACCTCGTATTTTTAGTTTTAATGCTCCTTATGGTGCATGTCCTGAATGTAAGGGATTAGGTTTTAGAGAAATAATTGATTATGATTTAGTGGTACCAGATAAAACTAAATCACTTAATAATGGTGCAATTCTTCCATTTAAAAACATGGATGATGCTAATATAAATATTAGAAAACTAGAAATATTATGTGATAAATATAATATTGATATGGATAAACCAATAGAAAAATTAACTAAAAAAGAAATAGATATAGTATTTAATGGTAATAATGAAATGATTCATTATAACTTCAGAACAAGAAGTGGTAATGAAATGAATCAATTAGAAGAAAATATAGGAGTTTTAAAATATCTAGAAAGAAGATATATGGAAACTACTAGTGACTTTGTAAGAGAATGGTTAAAAGGATATGCAGTAGAACAAGATTGTCCTGTATGTCATGGTTCTAGATTAAAAGAAGATGTATTAAATATCTATATAAATAAAAAGAATATAGATGATTTATGTAGATTAAGTATTAAGAATCTATATGATTTTATAGATAATTTAAAACTTAATAAAGAAGAAGAAAAAATATCTAGTTTATTAATTAAAGATATTAAAGATAGATTAGGGTTCTTAATAAACGTAGGCCTTGACTATCTATCTTTATCAAGAAACGCAGGTTCCTTATCCGGTGGAGAAAGTCAAAGAATTAGACTTGCTACACAAATAGGATCAAGATTAAGTGGAATACTTTATGTTCTTGATGAACCAAGTATTGGTCTTCATCAAAGAGATAATGAAAGATTAATTAATTCACTTAAACAAATGAGAGATTTAGGTAATACATTAATAGTAGTAGAACATGATACTGATACTATGCTTGCTAGTGATTATCTAGTAGACATTGGACCAGGAGCAGGTATTAATGGTGGATATGTAATATCTAAAGGTACACCTGAAGAAGTAATGAAAGATAAAAATAGTTTAACTGGTAGATATCTTTCAGGTATAGAAAAAATTGAAGTACCTAAGACTAGAAGAAAAGGTAATAAAAAGTATATTGAATTAAAAGGATGTACTCATAATAATTTAAAGAATGTTGATGTTAAATTTCCATTAGGTAAATTTATATGTGTAACTGGTGTTTCTGGTTCAGGAAAGAGTTCATTAATTAATGAAACATTATATAAGATATTAAGAAATAATCTATATAAAACAAAAGAAAAACCAGGTAAATATAAATCTATTAAAGGTATAGAAAATATAGATAAAGTAGTAGATATATCACAAGATCCAATTGGTAGAAGTCCAAGAAGTAATCCTGCAACATATATTGGAGTATTTGATGATATAAGAGATGTATTTGCAGAAACTAAAGAAGCTAAAATAAGAGGATATGAAAAAGGAAGATTCTCATTTAATGTTAAAGGTGGAAGATGTGAAGCTTGCTGGGGTGATGGTGTTAAGAAAATTGAGATGCACTTTCTACCGGATGTATATGTACCTTGCGAAGTATGTCATGGGTCAAGGTATAATAGTGAAACACTTCAAATTAAGTTTAAAGGTAAGAATATTAGCGAAGTTTTAGATATGACTGCAGATGAAGCATTAGTATTCTTTGAAAATATACCTAAAGTTAAGAATAAATTACAAACTATGGTAGATGTAGGACTTGGTTATATTAAACTAGGACAAAGTTCATTAACATTATCTGGTGGAGAAGCTGCTAGAGTTAAACTTGCAAAAGAATTACAAAAGAAACCTACTGGTAAGAGTTTATTTATTCTTGATGAACCTACTACAGGTCTTCATACAGATGATATTAAAAAGTTACTTACTATCTTAAATAGAATAGTAGATAATGGAGATACAGTTATAGTTATAGAACATAATTTAGATGTTATTAAAGTAGCTGATCATATCATAGATATTGGCCCTGAAGGAGGAGATAATGGTGGTGAAATTATCTTTACAGGTACTCCAGAAGAGATAATTAAAGACAAAAATAGCTATACTGGTATATTCTTAAACAAGATAATGTGATACACAAACAGAGTTATTTAGAACACTTAATGAAATAAAAGATATTTTTTTACAAAATATCTTTTTATTTTTACTAAAAAATGCTATAATTTTTCATGAGGATGATAATATGAAGACATTTGTTAGCGAAAATGCTGATAAAAGAATAAATAAATTATTAGATTGGATTATTTATATATCTGGATATACTTTAACATTATATTTAGTAGATGTTATTTTTAATGCTTTTGAAGTAGATAATCTCTTATATTATTTTTGGGGATCAATAATTTTATTTATATTAAATAAAACTATTAAGAAGATAGTATTTAAATTAACATTACCTATAACAGGATTAACTTTTGGTTTATTTTATTTTGTTATAGACTTTTTAATGCTAAAGATAGTGGATTTTGTTTTAGGTAATCATTTTGATATATATGGTATATGGTGGGGATTATTTATTGCAGTTTCTATTAGTGTAATACATTTTATACTAGAAGAAGTAATTCTTAAACCATTAATGAGGAAGATGTAGTATGAATAATAGTTTTAGTATATTTGGTTTAAATATTACATATTATTCTTTATGTATATTACTAGGAGTGATAGTAGCATACATAGTAATAAGAAAATTATCTAAAAAACATAATATAAATCCAAAATATTTAGATGATATTATATTTTATGGGTTATTATGTGGAATAGTAGGAGCAAGGGCTTATTATGTATTATTTAATTTAGATTATTATTTAAATTATCCAAATGAAATAATAATGGTATGGCATGGAGGTCTTGCTATACATGGTGGAATATTAGCAGGAGCTTTATTTGTATATTTATATTCTAGAAAGAATAAATTAAATTTTATAGAATTAACAGATATTATTTTACCTGGAGTAATAATAGCACAAGCCATTGGTAGATGGGGGAATTTCTTTAATCAAGAAGCATATGGAATGATGGTTTCTAGAGGATTATTAGAAAAATTATTAATACCAGATTTTGTTATTAAAGGTATGTTTATTCAAGGTAATTATTATTTACCTACATTTTATATAGAAAGTTTATTTTGTATATTTGGATTCATTCTTATTATGATTATTAGTAAGAAAACTAAAAAGATAGGTATTCCTACATCATTTTATTTAATATGGTATGGAGTATTAAGATTTATTATAGAAATATTTAGAACAGATAGTTTAATGCTATTTAACATTAAAATAGCGTGTGTAGTATCAATAATTAGTATTATTCTTGGGATAATATTAATATTTAAGAAAGAAAAGGAGTAGTATATGACATATTCAGGAAGAATAAAAGAAGAAATATCTAAAATAGATAGTGAAAAAATAGAATATATATCAGAATTATCAGGTATATTATGTACTAATGCTGATATTAAATTATATTCTATTAGAGTACAAACAGAAAACTTAAATGCAGCGAATAGAATATTTAAAATAGTTAAAGAAGTATATAATGTTACTAGTAATATTACTGTTAAAAAGAATTATAACTTTAAGAAGAATGAAGTATATATTATAGAAATTAAAAAGAATGTACCTGAAATAATTAAAGATATAGGTTTAATGAATGAAACTGGTTTTAAAATAGAAACTACTCCAAGAGAAGAAATAGTAGCAGATGATAATTTAAAAAGTGCTTATTTAAGAGGATGTTTCTTAATTTGTGGATCAGTTAATGATCCCAAAACTAGTAGATATCACTTAGAAATAATTGAATCTACTGAAGATCAAGCTGAGTTTATTAATGGATTAATTAATTCATATAACTTAAATTCTAAAGTACTTAGAAGAAAAAAAGGTTATATGGTATATATTAAGGAAGCTGAAAAAATAGGAGATTTCTTAAAATTAATTAAAGCATTTAATGGTGTTATGTACTTTGAAGATATAAGAGCATATAGAGAAAAAGTTAATTTAAATAATAGAATTAATAACTGTGAACAAGCTAATGTAGAAAAAAGTATGGCATCATCAAATAGACAAATCAAAGATATAGAGATAATAAAAGCATATGATGCATATGATTTACTTGATGATAAAGTAAAAACTGTCGCAGAATATAGAATTAAATATCCTGAAAGTTCTTTAATAGAATTAAGTGAAATAATTTCTGTAGAAACAAAGAATAAAATAACTAAATCATGTGTTAATCATAGATTAAGAAAGATAAGAGAATTAGCAGAAAAACTTCAAAAGAAATAATGGAGGTTATATGAATAAAAAGGAATTTAGAACTTTAGATGAGCAAGTTAATATAATGATTAATAAAGGCCTTAAAGTAAATGATATAGATAAAGCTAAAGATATATTATTTAGAGAAAACTATTTCTTTATTAATGGTTATAGAAGCTTATTTTATACTAAAGATAGAAAATTTATTAATGGGACTACTTTTGAAGAACTATATTCATTATTTTTATTTGATAGAAATCTAAGAAATATATTATTTAAATATATTTTAGTATTCGAAAATAATATTAAAAGTATTATTTCATATCAATTAAGTAAGAAATATGGTTATAAAGAAAAAGATTATTTAAATCCTAAAAACTTTAATCAAGATATTAAAGAAAAAAGAAGAGTAGACGATGTAATATATAAAATGAATAGACAAATTAGAATTAATGGAGAAAAGCATACTGCTACTTTCCATTATATTACTAAATATCATTACATACCTTTATGGATCTTAGTAAAAGTATTGTCTTTTGGGCTAATTAATGAATTATATGGAATATTAAAAGAAGAAGATCAAAAGGAAATAGCAGACTTCTATAAGATGAGTTCAGATGATTTAAAAGTATATTTGCAATTACTTTCTAATTATAGAAATTTATGTGCTCATGAAGATATAGTTTATGAACATAGAACACAAACTTACATAGGTGATACATATTATCATAGTAGACTTAATATTCCTAAAAATGATTTAGGAGAATATACTAAAGGTAAAAATGATTTATTTGCATTAATAATTATATTAAAACAAGTATTACAAGCAGATAGATTTAAAGAGTTTATACAAGAAATTAATACATGCTTTGATATGTTTAATATGCATATTAATACTATAGAGATTAATAAATTATATAATAAGATGGGATTCCCAGAAAATTACATGGATATAGTTGACATAAGAGGTGGTTTAGATGAATAAAAAGAAGATTTTTGTATTCTTTATATTCTATGTATTTACAATAATTAGTGCTATAGTAGCAGTAATATTATATGTTAAATATTTCCCAATAGAATCTAAAGTAATTACTGAAAATATTAATAAGACAGTAGTTACTGAAAAAGGTATAGAAGATGCTATTGGTAATGTATATGATGCAGTTGTAACAGTTAATAGTTTTTATGGAGATAATAAAATAGGAACTGGGTCTGGCTTTATATATAAAAATGAAGATAATGGTTATATATTAACTAATAATCATGTTATTGAAGATGGAAATAATTATACAGTTATATTATCTACAGGAGAAGAAGTAAGTGCTAGTTTACTAGGTAGAGATGCATATTCTGATTTAGCAGTATTATCTATAGATAAAAATAAAGTAACTAAAGTAGCAACTTTAGGAGATAGTGATATGATATCTGTAGGTAATACAGTATTTACTGTAGGTAGTCCTATGGGAGAAGAATATAGTGGATCTGTTACTAGAGGTATTATTTCTGGTAAAGATAGAACTATAGAAGTAGATGATGTAGTAACTAAAGTAATTCAAACTGATGCTTCAATTAACCCTGGTAATAGTGGTGGACCACTTGTTAATTTAGCAGGAGAAGTAATAGGTATTACTTCTATGAAATTAGCTTCTTCTGAAATAGAAGGTATGGGTTTTGCTATACCTATAAATGATGTTAAAATTTATGTTCAATCTTTAGAAAAAGGTGAAGAAGTAAGTAGACCACAAATGGGTGTATCTTTAATAAATGTAGATGATACTTATAGATTATATTATTATGGTATTAGATTAGATAGTAGTATTACATATGGTGTTGCAATAGCAGCCCTTGATCCTAATGGACCAGCTTATAATAGTGGGCTTAATAAAGGAGATGTAATAATTAAAATTAATGACAAAAAAGTAAATAATATATCTAAATTAAGATACTATTTATATCAACATAATATAGGAGATACTATAACTATTACTTATATTAGAAATGGTAGAGAAAATACTGTTGATCTTACATTAGCAGGTAACTAATATGAAAAATAAAAAAATAATGTTTTTGATAGCAATTATATTATTTATAATTGCAGGAATACTTATATTAGTTAATAGTAAAATAGGTAAAGAATCATTATCTAGAAGAGATATAAGAAAGATTACTAAAGAGTTTTATAGTTTCTATTATGATGAAAATAATACTGATGATAATGTTAAAAATTATTTAAGAAAATATATTAATACTGGATTAACTATATCTCTTGGAGATATGGAAATATATATTGAAAATAAGAGTAATGGAGGTACTACTTATAGTTCATTAGAAAAATGTGATAGAGCTAATTCCAAGATTACTATTTATCCAAAAAGTCCTTTTGGTAAAGATGATTATGAACTAAAATTTGATTTAGTCTGTTATTAAAAGATATTATATATATAATATCTTTTTTTATGTTATAATAGGAATGTTGTAAAAATGAAAGGAATTATTTATGCTAAAATTATTTAAAAATTTAAGATTAAAAGACATTTTATTCTTGCTAATTGGCGTTGTTTTAATAGTATTTCAAGTATGGCTTGATTTAAGAATGCCAGAATATATGTCTACTATTACTAGGTTAGTAGAAACTGAAGGTAGTAAAATGAATGATATCCTAATTAATGGTGGATATATGCTTCTTTGTTCATTTGGAAGTTTAGTAGCAATGATAATAGTAGGATACTTAGTATCTTATGTATCTGCTAATTTCTCTATGAATTTAAGAAAAAAAGTATTTGATAAAGTAGAAAGTTTATCTATTAATGAAGTTAAACAATTTAAAGTAAGTAGTTTAATTACTAGAACTACTAATGATATTACTCAAATACAAATGTTAATAGCTATGGGACTTCAAATGATGATTAAAGCTCCAATTACTGCAGTATGGGCTATTACTAAGATTCTTAATAAGAGTTTTGAATGGAGTATGCTTACAGGTATAGCTTTAGCAATACTTTTAATATCTATTGCTATTTTAATGGTATTATTAATACCTAAATTTAAATTAATACAAAAGATGACAGATAATGTTAATAATAGTATTAGAGAAAATATAGTAGGTATTAGAGTTATTAGAGCATTTAATGCTGAAAAATATCAAGAAAATAAATTTAATGATATTAATAATGATTTAACTGGATTGCAATTATTTACTCAAAGAGCACTTGCATTTATGAATCCTATTATGAATATAGTTTTATATACATTAAATATAACTATTTTCTTTGTAGGAGCTTACCTTATAAAAGGAGCAATGCTATCTGATAAATTAACTATATTTGGTAATATGATAGTATTCTCTACATATGCTATGCAAGTTATTATGTCATTTTTGATGCTTGCTATTACATTTATGATGCTTCCAAGAGCATCTGTATCTGCAAAAAGAATTAATGAAGTATTAGATGAAGAAATTACTATTAAAGAAGGTAATATTTCTAATATTAAAGACTTAAAAGAAACAGGGACTGTTGAATTTAAAAATGTATCATTTAAATATCCAGATGCAGAAGAATATTTACTTAGAGATATTAGTTTTAAAGCTAATAAGGGAGATACAATTGCTATAATTGGATCTACTGGTTCTGGTAAAAGTACTGTTATTAATTTAATACCTAGATTCTATGATGCTACTGATGGAGAAGTATTAGTAGATGGTATTAATGTTAAAGACTATAAATTTGAATTACTTAATAATATAGTAGGTTATGTACCTCAAAAAGCTGTTATGTTTGATGGATCAGTTAACTATAATGTTTCTTTTGGTGAAGCTAAAGATAAGATTACTAAAGAAGTAATAAAAGATGCTGTTAGAGTAGCACAAGCTAAAGAATTCGTTGAAAAAATGGAAGAAGGTTATAGTTCTCATATAGCATCAGGAGGTACTAATGTTTCTGGAGGCCAAAAACAAAGACTTGCTATGGCTAGAGCAATAGCTAGAAATCCAGAAATATATATATTTGATGATTCATTCTCTGCACTTGATTATAAGACTGATTATAATCTTAGAAAAGAATTAAAGAAATATACTAAAGATGCAACAAATATAATAGTAGCACAAAGAATAGGAACTATTCTTCAAGCAGATAAAATAATAGTACTAGATAATGGTAAATGTGTAGGAATGGGTACTCATAAAGAATTACTTAAATCTTGTGATGTATATAAACAAATAGCCTTATCTCAATTATCAAAGGAGGAATTAGAAAATGCATAGAAAAACATATGAAAAATCTAATAACTTTGGTAAAGCAATGGCAAGGTTATTTAAAGAATTAAATATATATGTAGTATTTATACTACTAGCAGCATTATTTTCTATTGGTGGTTCTATCTTAGAAATAATTGCACCAGATAAATTATCAGTATTAACAGATAATATATCTAAAGGATTAATCGTAGATACTAAATCTATTGAAAAGATCAATAAAACAATTGAAGGTAACTTTAAGAAAGTAATGCCTCAAGGTACTAGTACTAAAAAAGAAACTAAAATAGATACTAAAGTATTAGATTCACTTGATGATAATACTATTAATTATTTATTTAAAGATTTTGAAATAAAAGGTATTACTATTACCTCTAAAGATCAAGTTAAATATCTAAAAGTATTATCTAAATTAGATAAAGATGCATCTAATGAAGAAATATATAAACAAATGGATAAATTACCTAAGAATATAAGAAAAGTAATAGAACCTAAAATGGATATGGTGAAGATTAAGTCTATCTTTATAAACTTAATTATATTATTTACTGTTGCATCTATTCTAAGTTTTGGACAATCATTTATTATGGCAACAGTATCTAATAAATTTGCATGGAATTTAAGAAAAAGAATATCTAAAAAGATAAATAAATTACCTTTAAAATATTTTGATAATAATCAAGTAGGAGATATTCTTTCTAGAGTAACAAATGATGTTGATACAGTAGGTATGACACTTAATCAATCATTATCTAATATGGTAATGTCTATTACATTATTAATTGGATCATTAATAATGATGTTTAAGACTGATTCTATTATGGCATTAACTGCTATAGGATCTAGTATTATTGGTTTTGCATTTATGGGTATAATACTAAGTAAATCACAAAAATACTTTAATGCTAGACAAAAAGAATTAGGTAAATTAAATTCTCATATAGAAGAAATATATTCAGGGTTATTAGTAGTAAAAGCATATAATGCTAAAAAGATATCTGATAAGAAATTTGATGAATTAAATAACAAGGTAAAAGAAGCTAATAGAAAGAGTCAATTCTTATCTGGTATGATGATGCCTTTAATGGGATTTATAGGCAATTTTGGGTATGTAATGGTATGTATAGTAGGAGCATTGCTTGTATATAATAATAAGATTACATTTGGTGTAATAGTAGCATTTATAATATATGTAAGATTATTTAGTCAACCACTTACATCTATTGCACAATCACTAACTAATCTTCAATCATCAGGAGCAGCATCTGAAAGAGTATTTGAATTCCTTGATGAAGAAGAAATGGAAAAAGAAGATGCTAAATTAGTATTAAAAGAAGCTAAGGGTAATATTGAATTTAATAATGTTAAATTCAGTTATGATAAAGAAAAACCAATTATTAAAAAGTTTAGCGCTTCAGTAAAAGAAGGACAAAAAATTGCTATAGTAGGTCCTACAGGAGCAGGTAAAACTACAATGGTTAATCTTCTTATGAAGTTCTATAATATTGATGATGGTAATATAACAATTGATGGTAAATCTATATATGATTTATCTAGAGAAAACATTCATAGTTTATTTACTATGGTACTTCAAGATACATGGTTATTTAATGGTACTATAAGAGAAAATATAGTATTTAATAAGAAAAATGTAACTGATAAAGAAGTAATGGCAGTATGTGATAAGATAGGTTTAAGTCATTTTATTAAGACTTTACCAAAAGGATTAGATACTGTTATTGGGGATAATGAAACAGTATCAGTAGGACAAAAACAATTAATTACTATAGCGCGTGGTATGATTGAAGATTCACCACTTTTAATCTTGGATGAAGCTACTAGTAATGTAGATACTAGAACAGAAGAATTAGTACAAAGTGCTATGGATAAATTAATGCAAGGAAGAACTTCATTTATAATTGCACATAGATTATCTACAATTAAGAATGCAGATTTAATACTTGTTATGAATGAAGGAAATATAATTGAGCAAGGAACACATGATGAATTAATGAAACAAAATGGTTTCTATGCAGGATTATATAATTCTCAATTTAAGTTATAAATATAATGTGAAACAAATTGATATAAAAATATATCAAAATGTTTCACATTTTTATTTTTTTATTATATAATATTCTTAGGTGATTTTTATGTATGACAAAATTAAAATATTAGCTTTAATAAGTCAAAAGCAAGTTAAAAATTTTGAGTTAGAATCTTTAATATATGGATCAATTGAAGTAAGAGAGGATAAATATATTTATATACATGCTAGAGAAAATGGATTATTAGTAACTAAGTATGTTGGAGAATATACTGATGTTTTATATAACTTACTTCTAAGTAATAACTTAAGAGCTAAAGAATTAAAGAAAGAAATTAAAAATATTGAAAAGGAACTAAAAAGACTTGATTATATTGATGAAGAATTAACTAGAAAAGTATCAGATAATATAGATTTAGCTAAAAGAAATTTAGTTAATACTATTTATAAACAAGCTATTCTTGAAGGAGTAGTTACAACACTATCGGATACTGAAAATATAATCGAGGGTGGAATAGTTAATAATATGACTCCTAATGATATTCTTAAAATCATTAATTTAAAACATGCATGGGAATTTATATTAAATAAGAATATTATTTTATCTAAGACAGATTTTAATACTCTTAGCATGATAAATAGATTAGTTTTAGAGGGATTTTATTATAATGCTGGTATGCTTAGAACTTTGCCAGTAGATATTGGAGGAACTACTTGGAAACCAGATATTCCTATAGAAATGGAAGTCAAAAACGATATAGATAAAATAGTTAATAGTTCTAAGAGTATTATTGATACTGCAATAGAATTACTTTTATATGTTGTAAGAAAACAAATGTTTATCGATGGTAATAAAAGAACATCTGTTATATTTGCTAATCACTATTTAATATCAAAAGGGAAAGGGTTAATAGTGATACCAGTAGATAAGATAAATAAATATAAAGAATTACTTATTAATTATTATGAAACAAATAATAAAAAAGAGATAAGTAAATTTTTAAAAGATAATTGTTATATTAAGTTTAGATGATATATAAATATATCATCTTTTTTTATTTTTGATATAGAAAAAAGATTACTCTTATGATATAATTATAAATACAATAGGGGAGTGTAGTTCATGAGGTATAGTAAAGCAAAAATGATTATGGCTGGTATTATAACATTTGTATGTTTAATAGCAGTAGGATTTGGTATATATAAAGGTATTGATTATTCAAGAAAATTAACTGAAGGTACTGATACTAAGAAAG
>JAEEVN010000017.1 GCA_016290885.1 Caryophanales bacterium
AATGGTTTTTCTATAGAAGGTTTATTTACTTTAATAGATACTGATATAGAATTTGAAGAGGATGATTTAGAGAATTATGTAAATGAATTAATTAAGGTTTACAAATAAAAGATTTTATATATTATTTTAAGTAAATATTAACTAAATTTTTAATTGTATGGATAAAAGTAAATTACTTAAACTTGCTAAAATGGTAATGAAGTTTAAAGAAATTTCAACAGATAAAGGCACACTTATTACAGATGAGTTTGCTGTAGGAGTTGAGGTTTTTATTGAAACTGAAGAAGGTAAATATATTCCTGCAACAGATGGAGAATATGTTACTGAAAATCAAAAAATTACTATTAAAGACGGTAAAATAGAGAGTATAGAAGATAATCAACCTATAGTTGAAGAGCTTGTTCAAGAATCAGATGAAAAAGATTTGAGAATAGCTGAACTTGAAGGTCTGTTAAAAGATCGTGACGCTATCATATCTGAGTTGACAGCTAAAATTAAAGAGTTAGAGGATAAAATCAACAAACCAGTAGAAGAGCCTATTGAAATGTAGGCAGTTGTTGATGATCAAAAAGTTAAAGCAAATCCTGCTTTGAGATATTTTCAAAATTAATTAATTTAAAAAAATAAAATTATTTATGGCAAATCCTATTGTAACAAGTCTTCCTAATTATGTGGAAGAGAAGAAATTCGGTCTAATCCGTAATGCAGTCATTGGTGCTAAGTCTGCATCATTATTCAATCTGCAAACTGGTATTAAGGGCGCTACAGCACTTAATCTTTTAAATACTGACGTTGTTTTCGGTGACGGTTCTGATTGTGGTTGGGACGACGCTGGTACTTCAACTTTATCACAGCGTATTTTGACTCCAGGCTATCCAAAAGTAAATATGTCATTCTGTGACAAGGTGCTTTTGAAGACTTATGCTAACTATGAAGTTAAAGTTGCTGCTGGTCAGAAAACTATGCCTTTCGAGGAAGATTTCATCGCTGGTGTTATCGAAAATGTTAAGGCTAAGCTTGAAACTATGATTTGGACTGGTTCAGTAAGCGGTGGTGATGCATTTGACGGTATCGAAACTGTTATCACTGGTACATCATTTGTTCCTGTGACTTATCAGTCTGGTGCTTCAGTTACAACTATTGTAAACGCAACTTATGCTGCTATACCATCTGCTGCTTTCAACAAAGGTCAGGTTGTTATGTTTATGGGTTCTGATATGTATCGTACATATATACAGGAGCTTATAGCTAACGGTAACCCAGTTATCACAACTGGTCTTAATGATGTTGCAATGCCAGATTCAATCTTAATACCTGGTACAAACGTACGTGTTTACGGTGTAGCTGGTCTTGACGGAACTGGTGATGTTTATGCATCTTATCAAGATAACTTCATCTATGGTACAGACCTTCAGGGTGATGAAGAGAAGTTCGACTTCTGGTATTCACAAGATAACCGCGAATTCCGTCTTGCTATTGAAATGGCAGTTGGTGTTCAGGTTGCATTCCCTGATATGTTGGTTAAAGCTTCTCTATAATTTTGAGTATACGGGCGGTTAAAATCAGCCGCCTGTTTTTAACAATTAAAAATTAAAAAAAAATTAAAAATATGGCATACGAATCTTGTTCTTCTGTAACTCTTGAATCTATAGATGCTCGTTGCGACCAGTCTATAGGTGGTATCAAGCGTATTCTTATTGCTAATAAAGATGATGTGACAGGTGTTACACTAGATAATTCTACACACCAAATAACTGCCATAACTTTGGCACAAGATAAAACATTCTACGAGTGGAAGTTCCGTAGAAACACTGGTTCTTACACCTCTACTGTCACACAAGATGTAGCAATAGGTAACAGTTTCGCTACGACTGAAGTAAACCTACAGTTTTCTAAGGCTGAGGCACTTAAAAGATTAGCAATACAAAATGCCATTAATGCTAGTGCAGTTATTATAGTTGAAGCATTAGATGGTGAAAAGATTTATTTAGGATATGATAATGAAGTAAATATAACTAATGCTGTTATGCAGTCAGGTACCGCTAATACTGACTTAAATGGATTTACTCTTACTTTTAATGATGTTTCAAAAGAACTTCCTTATTTTATATCCCCATCTTTAGATATAGATAGCCTTCTAGTTTAATGGTTAAAATGTAATTAATTAGATGTAAGTGAAAGGACTCTTAAAATGAGTCCTTTTTTTATTAACAAAATTGTTAAATTAAATATTATATTTAATAAAAAGAATAGTATGGCTAAAAAAGAAAATTTTGAATTTGGGAGCGTATTATATACTCCATCTGGAATAGGAATTTCAGATATAGTAGATAAAAAAACTAATAATAAATGGGTTAGTTGGGGTGAGGATAATAAATTACCATATATACTATGGGATAATTATTTAAAAAATAGTACATTATCCTCTATAGTTAATTCTATGGTTGATTATATTATGGGAGAAGGTGTTGAATGTAGTATTAATATACCTGACTTATAGAAAACTATATTTGACTTTATATTATTTGGAGGGTTTGCTTTAGAAGGTATTAGAAATAAAAAAGGTGATGTAGTTTTAATTAACTATATAAATGTTATGAATGTAAGAGTTGATGAAAAATTAACAACTGCTTACATATCAAATAAATGGAAAGGTTATACTGGAGATAATATAATTACATTACCTTTGTTTAATAATAAAGAAAAACAACCTCATTTTATATATTATTTTAGAGGTAATTTAACTAGAGGTATAAATCCAATACCTTGTTATATAAGTGCTTTTAAGAGTATTTTAATTTTAAATAATACTAGAGAGTTTCATATTAAAAACTTAGAGAATGGTTTTTCAGCTTCTTCTCTTATTAGTATTAATAATGGAACAATAAAACGTAAAGAATTAGAGGATATACAACAGAAATTAGAATATAATTATCAAGGTTCAGTTAATGCTGGAAAGGTAATTATAATTAATGCACCAGATAAAGAGCACGCTCCTACTATTTAGAGATTATAGGCTGATGATTTTGGAGATTAGTATTTTGCTTTACAAGATAGTAGTATAAATGATTTATACACTGCATTTAGAATAAATCCTGTTCTACTAGGTGTTAATGTACCAACAGGTTTTTCAGCTGTGGAATATGAAAATATCTTTAAACTTTATAATAAAACAGTTATAAAACCTTTACAAAAGAATATTATAAAAGCATTTAATGATATGGGAGTGGATTTGTCATTTACAGATTTTA
The DNA here is from genome assembly GCA_016290885.1 of Caryophanales bacterium. Taxonomy (GTDB): domain Bacteria; phylum Bacillota_I; class Bacilli_A; order RF39; family UBA660; genus RUG13038. The sequence goes on from JAEEVN010000017.1 coordinate 3,252, forward strand.
AAATAGATTTTAATTAAAATGATATATATTAAAGAAATTTTAAATATACCGAAAATTGATGTTAGAGGTTGTGATACTTTAACTTTTAAAAACCAAGTAACTCATTAGATAATTACTTTATCTGTTGAAGATTTAACTCCTGATTAGGTTTATTACACTTTTAATATAGATATAAGTAAATTTTCAATAGGTTAGTATGATTACTATATATATTTAAATAATGAAGTTGTTGGATCTGGTATAGCACAATACGGGGATTTTATTCCTAATATAACTACTTATAATAGAGAGGAAACAGACATTAAAACTTACGAAAGATGAGTAAAATATATTTAATAAGTGAGTCAACTTTAAAAAAACATAGCCTTATAAACAATAATTTAGATGGTCAGTATATAACATCAATAATTGATATTTGTCAAAATATAGATTTAGATACACTTATAGGAACGGCACTTTTAAATAAAATATGTGATTTAGTTGATAGTGGAGATATACAAAATCCAGACAATATCTATTATAAAAATCTACTTGATTAGTATATAACAGAATACTTAGTATGGCAAGTAATGTCTTAGATACAAATTGCTTTAAATTATAAAATAACAAATAGTGGTGTTATAGAAAATCAAGATGATAAGAAGTCTAGATTAGATTATTCTAATAGTAGGGCAATACAATCATAGTATGAACATTATGCGGCTGCTTATGCAAATAAAATGAAAAACTTTATATTAAAGAATGTAATACACTTTCCAGAATATAAAAAATGTATTAATTACGAAGTAGCAGAAGATGTTAATACTAGTGGTATTTACTTTCCAAATATTAAATTCTGTAGAAAATGAATAATTTATATTACATTATAAATCAAATTAAGAAAATTACTCTTGAACATAAACTTATAAATAGATTTACAGAAGGAGATATTTATACTAATTTAAATGAGGAAAAAGATAAATTATATCCTACTGTAAATTTAACTATAGATACTGTATTAGTAAATGGTGATTATCAAACTATTAATGGTTACTTGTATTATATAGATAGATTATTAGATGATGAGAGTAATAAAATAGAGATATAGACTGTAGGTATAAGATCTTTACAATCTATAATAAATAAATTAAGTGAAATATATAATTGGAATATAACTTCTCAGACGTACAATCCTTTCACAGAAAAATTCGCTGACCTGTGTGCCGGAGTTTATGTCACATTTACTATGGAGGTTCCAGCTGAAGAAATATGTGCAGATGATTTGTTTGTGCCGGCTGTTATTAACATAACAAAAAACGGAGAGTATGACGTCACTGCTTATGATAAAGCTAATGTCAGTGTTCCACCTTTTGATATGTGGCTGTGGCTCATAAATAATAGTACCGGTGCTTATGCAGATAAGATTCAACCTGAGTGGCTGCAACCTCTTGATTTAAGTCTGCTTCCTACGGAAACTTCAAATCAAATGATTTTTACTGGTATAAATTCTGACATTGAAGTAATATTTCCAAATAGTGAGTGGAATTCTATTTTACGAGCTTACTGTTTTAGTGGGGTTGGTAGTGAGGTTACAATTACATTAACAAATTTAAAAAACATATGGACCAATTTTTTCAGAGGGAGTGCAGCCAAAGAGATACGACTTCCTAACTGGACAGGTTGGGCTTCTGGTGGAATGAACTTTATTTTTTGTGGATGTCCGAATCTTGAAGTGATCCGTACAGGTACATTGACACAGTTAATACCATATAACACGTTTGGCAACACTCCAAAATTGCATACAATAGAAGTTGGTCCTGGAAGTGATGTTAGATACACTAGTCCTGATTATTCTATTGGTATATCTCTTAGTACGTGGAATCCCACATATTGGACTGCAACCGAAGAGGGTCGAGCTATGTTAAATGAAAATTTACGTAGGTACTTTATCCCTAATTTAATAGATGTACACGATGCAGTAGGCCTTAAGGTTATTCGATTTGGTTGGTATAGTTATATGGACGAAGAAAATAGGACATTACTAACAGATAAAGGCTATACCGTGAGTGCTTAAAAATTTTTAATAAAAAATGAAAACACAAATAGTAACTAAAGAAGATAATTGGTTGTACTACTCATATTGTGATGACCAATTTAGATTGTTTGAAAAGGAGATAAGTCTGCCAGATGATGACCCATTTTGGCCAGAGTGTACTTAGACAGAACGTGAAGAATGGGAGTCCAAACATCCTCAACCACAGCCAGAACCGGAGCCAAATGGCACTGAGGCTGAATAATGACATTATTAAATAAAATTAAATTTTTAATATGATAAGTAATATACCATAGAAATTTAAAGAGATTGTTAAGCTGATATCTGGTGGTGCCACTTTGCCAGGTGAGACTTTTTATGAGGTTCTCACATCATTCGCAAGTATGTATGGCATACAAGGAGAAACCGTCAATGAAATACTATATAAAATCTTACAAATGTCTGGTGTGTCAGTTATCCCAAATGACACCACATACAATTATTTGTGTCAGCTGGTTTATCTTCTAAGTGAGAGACACATCTTAAATGAAAATATCACATCTAAATATATCATATTAGACGAACTATATGAGGCTTTAGTATTTGACAGGAACCCCGCACCAAACAGGTTGGTTTATTATAATGATACTATGTTGAATGATTCTAAATATGCAGTTGGCTCTACCTTCTGTGGTGGAACCATAACAGCTCATATTTACAATAACAATATAAAAGTTGGTGCTATTGAATTTGACAGGACCATAACAGACCTGGAAAACGCTGCATTCAGAAATACACATATAAATGACATTTATCTGCCTACTGAAGTTGTTACAATAGGTGATAATGCGTTTTTCCAGTGCTATTATTTATACGGTTCGTGGTCTCTTCCTGGCACAGTTACCACTATAGGTGACTATGCATTTGCTTCCACTGATATTAAAGAGTTAAGAGTGCCAGCTGGAACTACTTCAATCGGTCACGCAGCTTTTACCGGTGTTAAAAACATAGTTTATACCGGAACGGCCTCTTATGGACCGAATGATCCATATTGGGGTGCTTATATGGTGAATGGTGTATGGGAAAGCCGCACCGGCAATTTATACAGTGATGACGGAACAATATTTGCCTGCGTTGGTTATCCAGATGATACAACAACACTGACAGTTGCATCCGGTGTAACCACCATAGGACGGAATGCTGTTAGAAACTGCACATCATTGACCAGTGTTACTTTGCCTTCAAGTCTGACCACTATTCAGTCTGGTGCGTTTATTCAGTGTCCTGCTCTGCCTGCTATAACAATTCCTTCTGGTGTCACTTCAATAGGCGCGTTCGCATTCTCAGGTGACACTGCATTGACTATAACAATGCTGCCGACTGTGCCTCCTACTCTGGCTGGATCCAATGAATTTACCGGCGTGCAGAAAATATTGGTTCCTGAATCAAGCTATAACGACTATATAACAGCCTGGTCACAGTGGAGCTCTATTATTGATATTATACCAGTGCCATTGAATTTCACTGCAAATGAAGCAAATTCAACGGTAAGTCTAGGAAAATCAGGAACACTAGATACATCTTATGAGTATTCAACCGATAACGTAACGTGGACTCCATATAATATTGGTGATACGATCACACTTGCAAATGTTGGTGATAAGGTTTATTTCAGAGGAGATAACAAAGATGTCGTATTTGACCGTTTAAATTATATGCGTTTTGTAATTTTGGGTTCTGTCGTAGGTGATGGTAACATTATGTCAATTCTTGATCCGACTATGCAGCTTGACACCGCTCCTGCATATTGTTTCACTAGTTTATTTAGTATTTGTCACGGTTTGACAAGGGCACCTAAGCTTCCGGCTATAAATCTTAGTCCATCTTGCTATAGATATATGTTCCAGAATTGTATTAATTTAACTGAGGCACCAGAACTACCAGCTACAACACTTTCTGGTAATTGCTACCAGTATATGTTCCAAGGATGTTCATCATTAACAACTGTGCCTGCACTGACTGCTACAATACTTGCAAGTAGATGCTATATGGGTATGTTTAGAGGTTGTTCCGCACTAAACTCTTTAACAGTTTATATAAATGAGCTTGGAGCTTCTCCAGCAGCGAACTGGTTGGCAGATACTGCAGTTGGAACAACAGGTGTAATTCACTCATTAGGTACAATTTCTGACAGTGATTTAAGCACAATACTTCCTGCTAACTGGAGTATTTCTCATTCGTGAACTGACAAAATAAATTAAATTATTATTATGAACATTAGATATACAGATAACGGAGTTTTCTTCGTTAACTCACTTGGTTTCGCTGAGTGGGTTGACGAAGAGAGTCTGGAACATTATAGAAAAGTGAAAATTAGGGATTATTGGGAAAATGACAAACGAAAGTAAATTCAATCTTGCACGCGAAATTAGGTTTTATATATTATTTTTACTTGCTTCTTTTTTACTAATAACTGGTTTATATATGGAACCTCCTGGAGAAATATCTCATTCTGTTCTTATTGCAGCAGGAGTTTTAGTAACCGTTGCTGCTTGTGTAGTTGGAGTAGATGTAAAAGGTATAATAAGAGAGTATAGATTAACTAAAAAAGAATTATTAAATGAAGAATCATAAATACTTTACTTTAAATGAATTATGTAAATCAGTAACAGCTGATAAATTAGGAATCAATAATACTCCTATAGATCCAGAAATATTAGATAATTTAGATTATATTATGTCTAAATTAGATGAAGTAAGAGAGGGTTACGGAAAACCTATTATCATAAACAGTGGTTACAGGTGTCCAGCATTAAACAAAGCAGTCGGAGGTGTAGCTGATTCGTACCACCAGAAAGGTCTGGCAGTCGATATTAGATGGGACGATGAGTTAATAGATTATATAATAAATAATCATAGTTTTGATAAACTTATAAAAGAAAAATCTAGTTGGATTCATATTTAGTGGTCAAGAAGTAAAAATAGAAATATATGTTTGAACGGTTAATTTATTTAATTATTATAGTCTGTTTAAGTTTAGGATTATGTTATACTTATAAAAGTAATAATAAAGTTATAACTCAAACAGATACTATCTATATAGATTCTATAAGGATAGTAGAAAAAACAAAAATTAAATATGTAACCCATATAGATACTTTTTATATAAAAGGTGATACTGTATGGTTAAAAGATTTACCTATAGAGCATAAAACATATAAAGACACAGTATTTAATTCTGTTATAAAATTAGATTATTCTGGATTTAACGCTAGTGTAGATAATATATAGATAAAAACTAAACCACAAAGAAAACCATTTGGTTGGAGTATATCAGTAGGTCCTTATATAGGATATGGTACTGATTTTAAAAACTTAGGACCTTCTGTAGGTGTTAGTTTGTAGTTTGGTTGGGGTTATAGATTTAAATAAGAAAATCAGGTAGTTTTGAGAATAAAAACTTAAAATTACCTGATTTTTGTTGTTATTTATAAATATATTTTGTATCTTTGTATTATTGATCTATGGTGTAATGGTAGCACAACTCTCTCTAAAAGAGTAGCATTTTGGTTGCAAAGGTCTGGGTTCGAGTCCTAGTAGGTCAGCTAAATTTAATTATTATGGAAAATTTATTAAAAGAAGAGATAGAAAGACTTAAACTTATAAATAAATGGATATATGAAAATAATCTTCAGAATGAACAATATGTTTTAAACTATTTAGATGAATTAAATGCAATCTCTGTTCAATTTTGATATAAAAATATAGATTTATATCTAAAATATTAACTTGAGATTACTCTTAGTTTATTAAAAAATTTTTTGTAAATTTTTGTTGTTTATTTGAAATATTATTTGTATATTTGTATTATCAAAATAAGAGAGCTAACAGAAAACCAAGATTGTTATTAAAAATTAAGTTTATAACTTTCAGAAATTAATATTATAAAAGTAGAGTGTTTAATTACATTCTTATTTTTTATATAATTTTGTAACTTTTTTTGGGGAAGTTCTCTTAAAGAAATAAAAAAGTAACATAAAAAGAACAAAAAAAAGAGTAGAAATTTAATGTAAAATTAAGATTAGGATTAAAATTTAAGTTTACAGATTTGAAGTACTTTATATTATTAATATAAAAAGTTATTCTTATTTTTTTACCATTAGATGTCGGAAAAAAGTCAAAACAAGGTATATAGATAATTAAAAAAAATGACAGGTAATTTATAACAATCTAATAATCAACAAATTAAAAATTATGAAATATTTAAGCGAAATTAGGAAAAATCTTCCAGAAAATTGTCTTTTTGATAAAGGAAAGGTAGGTTGTGGAGGTACAACCTTAGCTTTAGAGAATGATGAGCCTTATGTTGTCTGTGTTCCATTTCAGTCTTTAATTGAAAATAAAATTAAACAATACCCAGAAGGTAAGATAATAGGAGTAATGGAAGGGGTAGGAATTATGGATATTAAATACTACCTTAGAGAGGTAAAAATACCTAAAATTATGGTTACTTACGACTCATTACCTAAAGTATTATCTTGTATTAATCCACAAGAATTTAATCTTTTAATAGATGAATATCATATACTACTTACTCAGTATGCTTTTAGAAGTGAAGCAATTAATAATGTATTAAATAATTTTAAATTATTTAAAAAATGGTGTTTTATGACAGCAACACCTATAGAAGAAGAGTTTATTTTAGATGAACTAAAAGATATACCGATAGTAAGACAGAGTTGGAATGATGTTTTAAATACGAAAGTTATAACAGTTAAATGTGATAGTGTAAAGGCAAGCACAATTAAGTTAATTAAATCTCATTTATCTGGTAAAATTGAAGGTAATGCTTATTTATTTGTAAATTCTACTAAGTTTATTAAAGATTTAATTAATACTTTAAAATTAAACTCAGAAAACACCAGAGTTATTTATTCTAAAGGTAATAAAATTCAGTTAGGTATTGAAAGAGGTTCTACTTTAGATGCTCCGAAGAAAATAAACTTTTTAACTAGTACAGCATTTGAGGGTTCTGATATTTATGATGAGGAAGGTAAAATTTATGTTATAAGTGATAACACTTACACTCACACTTTACTTGATATTAGTACTTCAATTCAGCAAATATCTGGTCGTATTAGAAACAGTAAGTATATCAATACAATTTGTCATTTATTTAATACTTCTAGATATAATGGATTATCTTATAAAGAGTTTAAAGAGAATCAAGATGAATTAGAGAGAACAGCACTTAAAATTATAAAAACTTATAATAGTTTAGATGAGATAGCTAGAAAAGATATTATATCAAACAATATCTATATTTATAAATCATCAGATAATTATTTTAACTTAGACCATAATATGATGTTAGTTGATTCTTTTAATTATAATATTCTCAACACTTATCAAGTAAGAGTTAATTTAACAGATGCATATTGTAAGCAGTCATTTGAAATAACTACTCAACAAGATATTATAAAAATAAAAAATTTAAATTTAAATAATACAGAGTCTAAAACATTTAAAGATATAATATTAGAATTAAGAAAAGAGAAAGAGAATAAATATAGTTTAAAATATGATGAATTACTTCAACAATATTCTTATGATTATCCTTTTTTAAAAGAAGCTATTAATAAACTAGGCTTTGAAAAGATCGAAACTTTACGTTATGTACAGAAAGATATTAAAGATGCTTTAATAAAGATTGATAATCTTTCTTTAGATGTTAAAGTTACTAAGAGATTAAACTTAAAAACTGGAGACTTTATAAGTAAAGCAGATTGTAAGAAGAAATTAACAGATTTATTCTCTATTTTAGAAATTAAAGAGAAACCTAGTGCATCAGATATAACTAAATGGTATGATGTTAAAGAGAATCGTTTAACCATTAAAGGTAAGAGAGTAGAAGGATACACAATTATAAGACCAAAATTTAGAATTTAATTTAGATAAAATGTTAAAAACTAGAATTAGACTTAAACAATTATTATATTTTTAAATTTAAATATTTCCAAACTTTATATAAGTAACCTATTTAATCAACTATGACAACAGCACTTATTACATTAATTACATTTTTATTTATCCTTTTTATAGGATTAGGGAGTATTTATTTAATATTAACCATTATTTTTAGAAGTTATGAAATTTACTACAGAACAAGAGAGTATCAATTATTTTATTAAATGGTTGTAGTAGCATAAATTTGAGAATATACAACCAACTTAGAATGATCAACCTTTTTGTTGGTATGATATAGAAGCAGAAAGGTTAGGTAAAAAATATCGTTTTGAACTAAAACGAAGAAATATGTTATCAACTAAATACAATGATGGTATTTGTGAATGTTATAAATATAAAGCGTTTAAGAATGCTTTAGAAGAAAAAGTAATAAATGAGGGTTATTTAGTATGTTTATTTGATGATTGTATTACTTTAAGTTCATTTAAAACGACACCTTTATATGAAGATGTAGTTTATGCAAATAAGACTACTGATTTTGAAAATAAAAACCAAGTTAAAAAACATTTTATTCACTTTAAACAAAATTACAAATATGAATACGTAGATTTTTAATATTATAAATAAAAGTAACACAATAGAAAAAACTGTATTTAAACTAATGTCCTATATAAAGTATGAAGATATACAAGATATTATATAGGATTTATATTTAGAGGTTTTTAATATTCCAGAAGGTAAGTTAAATGATTTATATAATCAAGGTTAGATGAATCTACTTAATTATGTAGCTAGTATTTGTATTTATAATTTAACTAACCAGAAATCGAGAGTTTTAAAGAAATATCAGTATAATATTAATTATATATCTATAGAAGAATATGGCAGTAACGAAGATTGAATTTAATAATGAGAAATTAAAGGAAGCATTAAAACCTTTTAAAGATGACTTATCACATTTAACAGATGGAGTAAGTCTTGATGATAACTAGTTATGTAAATTAACAAGGTTTAAAAAGTTAAATCCTACAGAGTAGTCTATTTTTTATTTATATGCTAAATTTGGAGGTACAGAAGCTGCTAAATTATTAGGAGTTTCAAGGACTTATGTTTATAAGATAGTTAATAACTCGTTAAGTAAAATAAACAAATGACAATAATTCTTATAACTTTTATAATTACTTATGTGATTGATGTAGTTGGGTTTATACCCAACTTATTTGCGTAGATTTTATCTTTTATCTTTAAAAAGCAAATAACTCCAGATAAAATTAAATTACCTTATATATTGTAGTGTTCACTTTGTTGTACTACTTGGTCAGTCTTATTATATTTATTAATAACTCACCCAATAAGTTTTAATTTAATTATATTATATATAGCAGTATCTTTAGTTGCGGGATATTCTACAACTTATATTACTATTTTAATTAATCTTATAAATAAGTTCTTAATTAACTTTTTTTGTAGATTAGAAAAATTGATTACAAAGATTTAAAATTTAATATTATATATTAAAAAAATTATTATGACTGATTTAGAAATTGCATTAATAGAACAACATTTAGAAGAAATAAAGAAAGTTATAGCTAATAAGTCTGGGTGTTTATCACCTGGACTTATTAAACTAATTGAAGAGTTAGGATTTAAGTATTATAAAGGATTTTGTGTTAAATGTAATGCTGGGAGATTTAATATATTATCTAGGTTGTATCATCAATATTTAGAGGATTATGGCAAACGTATCAAAAAGCGAAAAGAAACTAAAGTTTCTAAAAATATTTGAAGCAAATATGGGGATGGTAACTACATCTTGTAGAAAGTTTGGAATCACAACTGCTACATTTTATAATTGGTGTAAGTGCTATCCTTGGTTTAAAGAAAGAGTAGATGTAATACAAGATAGTATCAGAGATTATGGAGAATGTGCTTTACTTGAAAAGATAAAGCAAGGAGATACTAAAGCAATTCTTTTTTACTGTGATAGAAAATTAAAAGATAGAGGTTATGTACAACGTACAGAACAACAAGTAAATATTGATAATAGTGTTATAGAATTAGAAATAAAATGAAAGTAATATTACCACCTATGGAATAGTACCAAAAAGACGTACTATATTATATAAATAATAACCCAAAAAATAAAACAATTGTTATTAAATCTCCACGACAGGTTGGTAAAAGTTCATTATTAGAAATATTACTTATATACTTTTCTTTAAAAGAAAAAGACAGTGTTAGTATAGCAATATCACCTATCGCAGCACAAGCAAGAAAGTTATATAAAGATACAGTTAAAATAGCAAAACAACTAATTAAAAGTGAAAATGCTTCTTTATTAGAAGTTGAATTTATAAACGGAAGTATAGTTAAGTTTTTTTCAGCTGAATCTGGAGATAATCTTAGAGGTCATAATGTAAAAGGAAGTGGGTTAGTAGTTGTAGATGAGGCAGCTTATATAAAAGATGATTTCTACTGGAGTGTAGTAGTACCTTTTGTTAATGTAAGTCATAACGATATAATAATAGCTTCAACTCCTAAATATACACAAGGATTATTTTATAATCTTTATATGTAGGGTTTAAATGAAGAGAATACTAAAACTTTTGATTGGACTAATTATGACTTATCTAAGTATTTAACTCCAGATTTATTAAATAAGTATAGTAAAGAAATGCCTAAATTAGCTTTTTAGAGTGAGTATTTAGGTTAGTTTATAAGTGGAGGTAGTGTTTTATTTACTAATTTAAAAGAATGTGTTGGAGAGCCTTATTTTAACAATTAGAATGAATTAATTATTGGTATTGATTGGTCAGCTGGAGTTGGTGCAGACGATACTGCTATTATTTTAGGTTAGTTATTAAATAATAAAATAAATATTAAAGAGTGTATAACTTTTAATGATAAAACACCTAATCAAACTATAGATTATATTTTAAATATAATTAAAGATTATAGTGATTATAAAGATATAACTTTAATTGTTGAGAAAAATTCTATAGGTAGTATTTATTATAAATTACTAGCTGAGAAGTTAGATGAATATTAGGATTTATACAACAGTGGAGTATCTTATAATAATGAGTTGAATCTTAATATAATTAGTTTTAATACAACTAATTCAAGTAAAAAGAGAATAATAGAATAGTTAATAACTGTGTTTTAGAATTTATAGATAGTTATTACAGATAATAAAAAACTAATAAGTGAATTAACAACATACGAATGTCAAGTTAAAGATAGCGGACTTATTACTTATAATGCATAGTCTGGATATCACGATGATTTAGTTATGAGTTTAGCTTTTATAGTGGATTATTGTTGGTCTTATTTATAATATGAAGGTAGAAATTTTAAATAAAATTATTACAGAGTTTTAGAAGTATTATAAAGATAAAATAATAAAAACTGGACATAATGCTTCTGGTTAGTTAGCTAACACTTAGTCGTTTGAGGTAGAATATAATAACGATAATTGGCTTATAACTCTTAAAATGGAGGAATATTGGAAGTATCTTGAATATGGTAGAAAATCTGGTAAGATGCCACCTATTGATGATATACTATCGTGGATAAATGTTAAAAAAATACTACCTAGAGGTAATAAAAAACCTATAACTAAAAAATAGTTAGCTTATGTGATAGCTAGAAGTATTGGAAAAAAAGGTTTACCAGCAACACATTTACTTGAAAAAAGTATGACTGAATTTAATTTTAAAAATAAAGTATTAAGGGTAATATTTCAAAAACATAAAGAAGAGTTAGATAAACATTTTACATTATTTTATGAAGGAAAACTATGAATTGGAGTGATATAACATTAAGGTAGTTTAATAAACTACAGGATATATTTGAAGTAGAGGATAGTTACACAGTTTGTAATATAATTGATCTTATATGGGGAATTGATTCAAGTAATTTACCTTTAAATTAGTTTATAGAATATAAGGAGAAACTTGAATTTCTTAAACAACCTATAACACCTATTAAAAATATACCTTTAAAAATTACAGTTAATAATAGAACTTATAATACTAACGTTAATTTAACAGAAATTAAAGTAGCTTAGTATATTGATTACCAAAACTATTGTAAAAACCCAAAATATAATGAATTACTATCTGTATTTATAATTCCAGAAGGGCATAATTATAATGATGGGTATGATTTACAACAAGTAAAAGAAGATATTTTAGATTTACCTATTGATTTAGTTTATGGAATTAACTTTTTTTTTCTTCAATTTTATCTAGAGTTCATCAGAACTTTCCTTTACTTTTTCAAGAAAGAATTAAAGACGATGAACTTAACTCAGGAGAAGAAAAAGTAGATTCAAAAGGAATTACAAGTTTTGGAATAGTCCCTTATATCTCAAGAGTATGTAGAGAATTTAATGAAAACTGGGATAGTATAATGAATAAATCAGTGAGTTTACTATTTTATTTAATGTCTTTTTGTTTAGTAAAAGATAAAGAATAGGATAAAATGTTAAAACAAATTAGAAATAAAAAATGATTACTCAAACAAGAGATTTTTCTGATAATGACGTTATAGCAACACTACAATTTTCAACGCCAATTCCGGAGTCTAAGACGTATCCGTTTACTGTTAAATTAAGTGCGGACGGGCAGACCTGGACAGAGGTTGTATTTTATGGAAACAAATTTATAAACGCTGGTGAAACTAAAGTTAAATTAAATATCACACCGTTTATACAGATGTTGACATATAAACCGACTTATGATGAGCTGTATAATATGGAATTGGCAACTGCTGTTGAGAATTTTGTTATTAAAACAGTACAAGTTAACTTATATAATGATTATGTTGCACCTGAGTATCTATTGGGCACACAATATGTTACAGCGGTTGATATTATAAGATACCCTAACTATCACGACAGATTAGAGGTGATGATTGGTGATGATGTAGTCACTCAAGATTCTAACGTTATTCAAACTTTGATACAAGGTAACGGGCACGAATTTACTCCAGGTAAAATATTTCCTAAAGACTTTGGTGATTCAACTGGTGAAAATATGCTGCTGACTCCAGTATTTCCTATGAGAACACAAGGAACTTGGGCAGTTTCCGATATATTTATAGGTTACCAATGTGCAAATATCACAAGTGATGTTTATGTGACTTATAAATATTTAGGATTTGATAGTTAGAGTGTTTTAATAGATAACATACAAGGTACAGCTGTTAAATCTGGTTATTTGCATTTACAATATAACGATCCAACTTTTCCAGTTGACTCAGTATATTTTGAAATAAACGGGGATTACACTAAAATAGCAAATATTGACTTCGCTCCGTGCAGCAGATACTATTTAATGTGGCAGGACAGGTACAGCGGGTTCCAGTGTCAGCCGTTTGAGAAAGCTTCAACATATAAGGAGCAATTCAAATACGATGAGATCCAAAAGGCGAATCTGACCCGTGTCAAAACTCAGACTGATGTCCAACCATCGTGGGAAATAAACTCAGGCTGGATTGACGCTGATGTTTACCCCTGTTATGAGTCAATATTTATAAGCCGAAGTCTGACCTTGATTGACACCGTCGATAACATAAATTACAATGTAATTGTTAAAGACACATCTTATACTGAGAAAACATTCAGAAACCAAAATAGAAAAATGTTTAATCTAAAATTAAACTTAGAATTAGCTAAGAAACAAGTATGCTGATAAAATTATTTATAGAAAATCAGGAGATAGAATTGAAAGATAGTGTCCAATTCTTGCTCAATAAACAATTTGAAGATATAACAAACCCGACCATCATCATAAATGAGTGGAGCAAAACCGTGGAGATTCCTTCAACTCAGCATAATGATGAGGTGTTTGGACATATTTACTCTCCGGATAAGATCATCGTAGATGAATCAGTTCCGTCTGTACTTATCAAAACTGAGTCTAATAAACTGACCACTTCCTATTATTCTCCTGTTTCCAGCAGGTACAACACCACATTTGATGTGAATGTTAATTATGCTCATATCACAATGACTCCGACTCCGAATGTTGGCAGCGGCAGTTTAACTTAGTTTGCAGTTTACGTGGGTGAACTTGCATCTAGTGCACCTTATAATCAATTAACACACCAACATCTTTTAGGCTATGTTAGCAGCGGTGTGCAGAGACTGACATTTACAGCAACCGAACATAATAACGCCATTAAAATTGCAGCCAGTGGAGGTGCTGACTATTACCCTTCATTTGTTATCGCGAACGGAATAAATCACGATATGTTTACGCCAGGCGTAGAATACACGTTTATTATTGACTTCACAACTGCGCAGTGGGGAAATGTAAGTAATATAAACCTTGATTTCAATGTGTCACTGGCTGCTAAGGTTTTTGACTATAAACATTTCGGTGTTTACTTTGATCCTTATCGTAAGCTGGACTTCCGTCTTGAATGGAACGAATCCACTGTTATGGAAGGTTACGCCAAACTGAATGAAATAAAAAGGACTTAGAGCAAGACTGTTTACTCTATGACTCTTAACGGAGTTTTAGGCAAGGTGTTTCAGGAGCTGAAGAAAATAACATTTGATAAGGCATTATTAAATTCTGAAGATGCGCAATATGTTATTCCAGGCTGGGAATATTATCAAGAGCGTATTAATAGGCAGTTAGTATTAGGCAGTTGGGAAAATATACCAAGAAATTATTTAGATATAGCATCTGCTATAGGACATCCTGAATAGTTTGTAGGGTTTTTACCTAATAATGCTTTTTCAGAAGATTTTGATTATAAATCTTATATAGGTCCAGATAAAGCAAATCATAAATTTGAAGATGCATTACCTTCTACTTTTGCTCAAAGTACTGGAATACAACCTTCCACTATTATTTCTGATGGGTTAAAACCAAGAGATATAGGAGAGTTCCGTTCTTATAACCAACTACCATTTTATTGGTGGGATATGTTCTGGCAGATATTTCAAGCAAGAGCTGAAATAATAACTGGATATACTTGGGATTGTAGTGATAACTGGTTTACTGTTAACAATCCTTATTGGAGAAATTGGATTATTAAAGTAAGGGATTTTCCAGTAGTACCTTAGGAGGAAAGATAGTCCTTTACAAATATTTATAATGTAAATAATATAACTTGTAGAACTTACCCTTCAATTTTATTTTGGGGAGGTTATTATCAAACAACAACAAATAATGATTGGACTAATCCAATATAGTGCTCTTTTTATATGAGAGATGTTAATATTGAAAAACCAGTTTATGCTGTAGGAACAACTGCTTATAATTCATATTATCAATTTTTAGAAGATTGTGATATTATCAATATACCATCAACTGCATTTTGTCTATCAACAGAATCTAGAGCACCTATTTCTATAAGTAATAATATATATTGGAGACATTATAGATTAAAAATAAATTATTAGTTTTTAGATATAGATACAAATACAGTAGTATTAGAACAACCTTTTTATGTTTATTCAAACGCAGATAAACAAAATCCAGATAATTACTTTGATATTATTATTAATAGTCAAGGTCAAAAAACAAGTTCAATATGGTATTGGACTATAAATATTCCTAATTATAAAATAGATAGACAGACTTTAAATTTAACTAGTGATAGGTTTAGAGTTAATATGATTTTATCTTGGGAACCATTAACAGGAGCTAGTGAAAATCCTTTTATAGTTACTTCAAGTACTTTATATGATTATGCTATGGAAATAAAACTTCCATATTAGATAGATTTAGGTTCTCAACAAAGTGTAAATATTGAAACATATAAATAGTATCGTAGTTATAGTAAATTTGATTATAATGATTTATGGGATAATGAGCACAGCCCTTTTGAATTTATTTTGAACTATTGTAAGATGTTTCGTATTGGTATTAGAGTTGATGATAAACAGAAGAAAGTTATCTTTAAACCTATTCACAAATATTTAAATGAGGGTGACAACTCATTAGACTGGACAGATAAGGTTGACTATAGCAAAGATTTTGTTGTTAAACCAATATCTTGGGAAAACAAATATATTAAATTTAATTATGATGGATTTGACACACGTTCAAACTCTAAATATAACAAATAGTTTGGTTTTAATTATGGTGAGAAACAAATAATAACAAGCTATAACTTTAATGAGGAAGATAAAAATCTATTTAATAATATAAAAATAGGAGTTACTTATACTCCTACAGTTGTTTCTTGGAATAATTTATATGATGAAAAAATAATATTTACTATACCAAGTGAAGGTTATTTAGAAAACTTTGAAGATGAAGGTAATAAGTAGATTTATATGTTTGGGTTGACTGGTTTTGTATCTGAAATAGGTGCTTTTGATGAATCTTCATCATTAAGACAGGTTATAATAACAGACGATAGTTTAACAGAAACACAAAATAATGTGTATTGTTTTAATTAGTCTGGAAATTCTTTACAAGCTACTGTTTATCCTTTATATTCAAATTATACAGAGTATTATAGTTTACCTATTGTGTTATATTCAACTTTTAATACACCATTAAAAACCTATACAACTGTAAATCCATTACCAGGTAAACAAAGTTACGACATATACACATTATTCTGGAAGCGTTACATAGAAGAGCGTTATGACAGGAATAATAAGGTTGTTACTTGTTATATTAATATCACACCGGAGGAGTATCAGAATTTTGAATTTAATAAGTTTGTAAATATAGACAATCAGCTGTACTTTGTCAACCGTATATTTGACTTTAACCTGACAAGTAATGAGCCGACTAAAATGGAGCTTATTACTATTCAAAATCCGTCAGCATATAGGACAAACATTTATAATGAAATATTAAATTAATTATGGCAGACGCAAATTATACAATTAGTATTAACAGTGGAGATTCTGTAAAAACTATTTCTTAGTTAGAAAATAAAGTTAATGAATTATCTAATTCTTTAAAAACTTGTGAAATTAATTCTGAAGAGTTCGCAAAGACATCTAAAGAATTAGATAATTATAAAACACAATTAAATGCCTTAAATTTATCATCTAAAAGTTTAGGTGAAAATATTGCTAAAGCATCGGCTGGTATAGTAGGGGGATTTTAGGCAGCACAAGGAGCACTTGCTTTATTTGGTGTTGAGTCAGAATCAGTAGCTAAATCTATTGAAAGAATGTAGGCTTTAATGTCCTTATCACAAGGTATTAAAAGTATAACAGAAGGAGTACAATCATTTAAGACTTTATCCGCTTCTATTAATTTAGGTACTAAAGCTTTAGGTGGTTTTAAGAAAGGTTTAATAGCAACTGGTTTAGGTGCATTAGTTGTAGTATTAGGTTCAATTATTGCAAACTGGGAGGAATTTACAGAAGCAATAGGTATTAGTGAAGATCAATTATAGAAATTCAGTCAAGTTCTAGGTGGTGTAACTAACGTAGCGTTAACAGCTGTTAAAAGTATAGCTACATCCTTTGGTAAATTATTTAAAGGTGATTTCTCTGGCGCGTTAGACTCTATTAAACAAGGTTTTGATATTACAAAATCCTACAACGAAGGTGTTCAAAATAAGATTGTAGAACAGAATGAGGAAGCAGTAAAAAAATCAGTCGCTGCTTGGGAAGAATATGTAAAAGAACGTAATAAACAACTTGATACAGAAGCTTCTAAAGTAAAGGCTACTATTGATGATGAAATTAAACAAAGAGAGGAACTTTTAAAGATTGAGAAAAATCGTCTTAAATTATATAAAGAAGGTAGTAAAGAATATTATGATCAATTATTAAAGGTTAAATAGCTGAGTAAGACCGATGAAGAGTCTACACCTGAACCTAAACCTATTGTTGATACAAAGTAGATGGAAAAAGATCTGGAAAATATTAAAAATATTTAGACCAGATTAAAAGAGTCTTCTATGGAAGAGGAAGAACTTGAACTTGAACGTTTAAGAACTAAATATGAATCCGAAAAAGAACTACTTATCCAATATAATGAAGACACAACAGCCCTGACAGAGGAGTATGAAAATTCAAAAACTGCTATTCAGGAAAAGTATCAGAAACAAAGAGATAAACTTTAGAAAGATGAGCTTACATCTTAGATGAGTGGAGCACTAACCTTAATAAATGGTTTTTCATCTTCACTTAGTAAGATAGCAGATTTAATAGGTGATGAAAGCGAGGAGGCATTTGAAGCAAGTAAAGCATTCCAAATATCATCAGTTGTTCTGTCTACTATAACAGGTGCAATTCAAGCATATATTGGTGCTGCTACTAACTCAGGTATTAATGCCATTCCAGTTGTAGGTCCTATTCTAGCACAGGCGTTGGGTGCTACAAATGCTGCTTTAATTGCTGCATCAGGTGCAATTGAAATAGCTAATATTTCAAAGACAAAATTTGGTGATAAAAATATTTCATCATCTGTCAGTTCTGCTACTCCTTCTTCTTCTGCTATAAATTCAACTATTGTACCTCCAACTGAATATTCAGAAGCAATACAAGGAGCAACTTTAGAGTAGAAAGTTGGTGACACCAGAGTTTATGTAACTGAAGGTGATATTAGGTCAACTACATCTAAAGTATAGGTAGCTGAATCTGAATCAAGATATTAATTTACACTTTTTTAATTTTATATATTATTAAAATAAAAAACTATGAGAAGTATTCCAGTTTATAAAGCAATTGTAACAGACGATGAGGAAGGTATAGCTAAAATGTCTTTAGTTACTACTCCAGCTGTTCAGTCAGATTTTCTTAAATTTGAAAAGTAGGAGTCTATTAAATTATCTTTTGATGAAGATGAGCATATTGTATTAGGAGTTGCTTTACGATGTGATTTTCCTATTTATAGAAAAACAGATAATCAAGAATTTTATGTGATGTTTGATAAAGATTCTATTAAAAATATTTATTAGAAATTTATGAAAAATCCAAATAAAGTAAATCTACAGCATTCTAAAGATATAGAAGATATATATCTTATTCAATCTTTTATAAAAGATACAGAGAAAGGTATATCACCTAAAGGTTTTGAAGATATTGAAGATTATTCTTGGTTTGTAGGATATAAAGTTGACAATTTAGAAGTTTGGGATAAGATTAAGAAAAATGAACTTAATGGTTTTTCTATAGAAGGTTTATTTACTTTAATAGATACTGATATAGAATTTGAAGAGGATGATTTAGAGAATTATGTAAATGAATTAATTAAGGTTTACAAATAAAAGATTTTATATATTATTT
>JAEEVN010000018.1 GCA_016290885.1 Caryophanales bacterium
TTTGAATATAGCTGTAGCCATAATTGTATTAATCTTATTTCCAAGACCAACTTCACTAGCTAGTCCATTAGCATCGATAACATAGAATTTAATATGACGATCAGAGATAATTGACTTATCATGGTTAGTCATATATTTAATTACATCTTCTTTACTCTTAGATGTATTTAATAAGAATGTACCATTCTCTTCTATATTATCAAGCATTCTAAATTTCTTTAGATATGTATCTTTAGTACATACTACTAAGTTAGGCTTTCTAACATAATAAGTAGATCTAATTGGTTTATCAGATAATCTTATATGACAACGAGTAACTCCTCCACTCTTCTTAGAGTCATATTCAGAATACTCTTGTACATAAGCATCAGTATTGTTTCCTACTATCTTAAGAATGTCTTTAGATACACTTACCATTCCATCCGAACCAAATCCATTGATAAGTATCTCTCTTGCTCCACTATTAACATCTAAATGAGCTTTAGGTAAACTTAAGTTAGTTACGTCATCTACTATACCTATAGTAAATCCATTATATTTATCTCTTCTATTTAAGAAGTCAAATACACTCTTAATATCATCTGGTGCAGTATCTTTACTTGATAATCCATATCTACCACCGATTACTTCAGTATACATACCTGCTTCTTTAATAACATTTAATACATCTAAATATAGAGGTTCTCTAGTACCATTTTCTTTAGATCTATCAAGAACTGCTATACTCTTAACACTCTTTGGTAAAACATCTAAGAAATACTTAGCACTGAATGGTCTAAATAGATGAACTTCTAATAGTCCTACTTTTTCTCCATTTTCACTTAGTGCATCAATAGTCTCTTTGATTGTCTCACATACACTACCCATAGCAACTATTACTTTAGTAGCATCACTACTACCATAATAGTTAAATGGTTTATAATCTTTTCCACATATTTTATTAATTTCCTTCATATAGTCATTAACTACATCTGGTAAATTATCATAGAATAAGTTTCTTGTTTCACTTATTTGGAAATATAAATCGTCGTTTATATTTGTTCCTCTTGTAACTTTATTGATAGATAAAGCATTCTTTCTGAAATCTTCTAAAGCTTCTTTATCGATTAATGGTTTAACTTTTTCCATATCTAAAAGTTCTACTTTTTGAAGTTCATGACTTGTTCTAAATCCATCGAAGAAATTAACAAATGGAATTTTTCCTTTAATTGTTGATAAATAAGAAACACTTGTTAAATCCATTACTTCTTGAACAGAACTAGATGCTAAGAATGCAAACCCAGTTGCTCTAGTAGCATATATATCTTGGTGATCTCCAAGAATTGAAAGTGCATGAGTTGCTAAACTTCTTGCTGCTACGTTAATAACGCAAGGTAATAATTCTCCTGCTATTTTATACATATTTGGAATCATTAATAATAATCCTTGTGATGCTGTAAAAGTTGATGCTAATGATCCTGTTTGAAGTAAACCATGTACTGTTCCTATAGCCCCTGCTTCACTTTGCATCTCGACTACTTTAACTTCTTCACCGAATAAATTCTTTTTGTTTTTAGAACTCCACTCTTCAATGTGTTCTGCTCCAGGTGATGCTGGAGTAATTGGATATACACTTACTGCATCAGAAAACATATATGCAATATGAGCAGCAGCAGTATTACCATCCATTATCATTTTTTTCATTATTATCACCTAATATAATTATAACACAAAAAAAGAAGAATTATTTTTTTTCTTCTTCATCTTCTAAATCATCTACTCTTCTAAATACTAATGTGTGTCTTGTAGAAGTAGGCATTAAATCTGGTACTGGTTTATCAAAATAGTCACCATCTATCAAAACATAGTGATCTATTTCATCTATATCACATTCCGGATCTATATCAAATAGTTTTTTATATGCTTTTTTTACATCCGCTCTTTTTAAAGTTAAAACTTCATTAGAAAATAATTTTCTCTTTTTATCTTCATCTAAGAGATATAAATATGGATCAGAGCCAACAGGTCTCATGGAATCAAAAAGTATTGCATCTTCCTCTCTTCCCCAAGGATATACTATATTGAATGCATGATGACATTCTCCACACATTCCTATAGCATAATCTGAATCTATTCCTAAAAACTTAAACATATTTTGATTTACACCTGCTATTTGAGTGCATGTACCTATTCCAAGTGATTTATAAACTTGTATTGGATATGTCTTTTCACTCACAGCAGATAAAACCGCAATTGATGTCTTAACATCAGCATAATATTCACTATTATCTCTTCGATTTTCATCTTTTAAAGATAAATAACTATCTGTAGCTTCAATAACCGAAACATAAGGAGTCCCCAAAGTATACTCTCTACTTCTTAGTTCATGTATTAACGGCTTAAACATATCTGGATCATTAAATCTCATTGAGCTAAACATGACCATTTCGCAGCCTTCGCTTTCACCAATGATACCGCCAAAGTTTACTCTTATCTTTTCATCTAAGAATCCATTATACATATATGTATCTGTATTAAAACCAATTTCTCTTTCTTCAGAATTTGCTAATTCAGATATTCTTTTTTCTATAAAACTATCTATTTCATTCTCTTTAAGTTCTTGTATGCTTCTAACTATGCGTTCTACTTTCTCCATATTCGCTCCTTAATTGATGCATATAATAACATAAAACATAAAAAAAGAAAAGGAATAATATTCCTTTTCTATTATAGTATTTTATATTTTAATACTCTTTTATTATCTGATGGAACTTGCATGGCACCATCTACTTTATAAAATGCCTCTTTAAATATTAAATAACTATGACGGCCTATTCTAGGTTCTATTTCTCTTCCAAACAATTCTTCATATGAATACATCATATCTCCTGCGCTGGCATTTATGTGTCTAAATGATAATATTCTTTCTTTTTGAACACTACCTAGAATAAAAATCCCTGCATTAGAATCAACTCCATGATTGTTATCAAACAATATCGCTTTATCTTCTCTTCCAAAAGGATATACTATATTAAACGCATGACCTACACTATCCACTTGCCCAATAGCATAATCTGATTCTATTCCTAGAAATTGAAACATATTATGAGCAACTGCTGCTATCTCTGAGCACTCTGCAATACCATGTTTATGAAATGATTTGATAGATATATTTTTTTCTTTTCCACATGAAAAAATATCATAAAATCTATTTCTAACTTCTTCAAGTCTACATCCGTTTCTTCTCTTAGGATCATTTAGTGACAAATATTCATCAGTAGCTTTCATAACAGTTTCTAATGGTGTGTTTTCTTTCTTTGCAGCTTCTATTAAATATTTGAACATTTCATTATCATCTACTACTAGTCCTCCCAAACTAATTGTTTGATAACCAGGAATTGGATTACACCATCCAATAGTATTAATAAGAACTTTGTCATCTAAAAATCCACTATAAATTGTATTACTTGTATTAAATCCTATTTCTTTTGAGTCTTTATTTCTTAAAACAGATACTCGTTGTTTAATATAACTATCTATTTCTTCTTCTCTTAAATTTTTTATTTCTTCAAATAGGCTCATATTAACTCCTCACATTGGCTAAATATACTATCATAAATGTAATATTTAGTCAAAAAAAGAAAAGGAATATTATTCCTTTTCAGTTCTTACTTTTGCATCATATTTTTTTCTTTCTTCAGTATTAAGAATTTTCTTTCTTAATCTAAAGTTTAATGGAGTTACTTCAACTAACTCATCATTGTTAATATATTCAAGTGCAGTTTCTAGAGTAAGTAATTTAGTTTTCTTAAGAACTACAGTATGATCTTTACCAGCACTTCTTGTATTAGTTAATTGTTTTCCTTTAACTACGTTTACTGCAAGATCTCCTTCTTTATTAGATTCTCCTACTATCATACCTTCATAAACATCTACACCTGGTTCAATGAACATTATTCCTCTATCTTCTAAACCACCTAGTGCATATGCAGTAGATTTACCATTTTCCATAGAAACTAGTACACCTAATTTTCTTTCTCCTACATCTGCAGCATTCTTTGGAAGATATTCTCTAAATGTATGGTTTAATATACCATAACCTTTAGTCATTGTCATGAAATCAGTTGTAAAACCAATTAATCCTCTTGATGGAACAACATAATGAAGTTTAACTACACCAGGTAGATTACTCATATTTTCCATAGTTCCACCTCTAACACCTAAGGCTTCAATAACTGGTCCTACAGTGTCTTCTGGTGCTTCTATTTCAACATCTTCATATGGTTCACAAATAACACCATCTATTTCTTTTAAGATAACTTTTGGTTTAGATACTTCTAATTCGAATCCTTCTCTTCTCATATTTTCAATTAATATAGATAAGTGAAGTTCTCCTCTACCAGAAACTAAGAAACTATCTCTACCATTTTCTTCAACTTTTAAAGCAACATCTGATTCTGCTTGTTTTCTTAATCTTTCTTCTATTTTAGAAGCTGTAACTAATTTACCTTCTTTACCTACAAATGGTGAAGAATTAGCAGCAAATGTCATTTGTAGTGTTGGTTCATCTATTCTAAGTTTAGGAAGTGCTTCTTCTTTACCTTCTTCACAAATAGTTTCTCCAACTTCTATATCAGGAAGCCCTGATACAGCGATTACATCACCTGCATGTGCTTCTTCTACTTCTAATCTCTTTATACCAAAATATCCAAATAATTTTTGTACTCTAAATTTCTTAATAGAACCATCAAGTCTTACACATGATACCATTTGATTAACCTTAATAGTACCATTTAAAACTGTACCAACACCTATTCTTCCAACATATTCATTATAATCAAGTAATGCTGGTTGGAATTGAAGTGGTTTATTAATACTTCCTTTAGGACCTGGTATTTGATTAACTATTAAATCAAATATTGGATCCATAGTATGCTCTTGTGTATTAATATCATCACTAAGTGATGTAGTACCATTAATTGCAGAAGCATATACTACTGGGAAGTCTAATTGTTCATCAGTAGCACCAAGTTCAATAAATAACTCTAATACTTCATCAATAACTTCTCTAACTCTTGCAGTTGGTTTATCTACCTTATTAACTACTACTATAGGTTTTAAATCAGCATTTAGTGCTTTCTTTAAAACGAATTTAGTTTGTGGCATAACACCTTCATAAGCATCCACTAATAAAAGTACACCATCAACCATGTGCATTATTCTTTCTACTTCTCCACCAAAATCAGCGTGTCCTGGAGTATCTAAAATATTAATCTTATAATCTTTATAGATAATTGAAGTAGGTTTTGCTAAAATAGTAATACCTCTTTCTCTTTCAATATCATTAGAGTCCATTACTCTTTCTGCTACTTGTTCATTATCTCTAAAAGTATTAGATTGTTTTAATAATTGATCTACTAAAGTTGTTTTACCATGGTCTACGTGCGCAATTATTGCTATGTTTCTTATATTCATAAAATCATCCCTTTTTTTATTAACTTTTTAAGTTTACCACAAAAGTCTTATAAATACAACATTTTTTATTATTTTTTATATAGTGCAAATTATTAATATATGTTATAATTTATTTAAGGGAACACTTATTATTGAGTGTCATCCCCAAATGTGGTTATGATACTCAATTAGAGTATCATTTTTTTATTACTAATACCAATAAGGTAAGTAGTGATAATATGAATGAAATATACTTAAGAAGTTTAATTATATAAACTCTTTTATTCATTTCATCACCTCCTTTCAGAAAAAGAGGATGATACTCAAAGTGCTCCATATATTATATTCTCTAAAAAAATGAAAATTCCCCTATTTTTTGTCATCTTTTTATAGTATAATTGTTCTAGGTGATAAAAATGAAAAAAATAACAATTAATATGTTATCTTCTGCAGATAAAGTCGCAGGACAAGGAGTTGGTTCAGCTTACTTAGAACTAATAAAATTATTAAGAGAGGATGCTAAAGATGTATTTGATGTATCCATTAATAAAGGAACTAAATTTGATATATTACATGCTCATACAGTAGATCCAATTAATTATATTAAATTAAAAATGACTAAAGGTGTAAAAGTAGTTTATGTACATTTCTTACCTACTACATTAGATGGATCAATAAAACTTCCTAAATTATTCTTTAAAATATTTAAATGGTATGTTATTAAATTCTATAAATTAGCAGATCATTTAGTAGTAGTTAATCCATCATTTATAAAAGAAATGGTAGAAAATGGTTTAGATAAAGATAAAATAACTTATATACCAAACTTTGTATCAAGAGAACAATTCTATGAATTAAATGATAAAGAAAAGAAATCCATAAGAAAAGAATATGGATATGATGAAAAAGACTTTATAGTTATGGGCGCTGGACAAGTACAAACTAGAAAAGGTGTTATGGATTTTGTTGAAGTTGCTAAAAAGATGCCTGATGTTAAATTTGTATGGGCTGGAGGTTTTAGTTTTGGTGCTATAACTGATGGACATGAAGAACTTAAGAAAGTTATGAATCATCCTCCAAAGAATGTTAATTTCTTAGGTATAGTTGATAGAGATAAAATGAATTCTTTATTTAATATGTCTAATGTTTATTTTGCTCCTTCATATAATGAATTATTCCCTATGACAATATTAGAAAGCACTAACTGTCATATACCATTACTTCTTAGAGATTTAGATTTATATGAAGATATATTATTCAAGAAATATCCAAAAGGAAATAATAATGAAGATTTTGTTAATGAATTAACTAAATTAAAAGATAATAAAAAATATTATGAAGAACAAGTTAAAAATTCTACTTATATTAGTGATTTCTATACTAAAGAACATGTTCTTGAAATGTGGAAAGAATTCTACACAAGTATATTAAAAAAAGAGGATAAATAATATCCTCTTTTTTTTATAACTTTTTATTTAAAATAATCATTACTCCTATTAAAACTATAGTAGTTGCTAATGATATTAAGAAATTATTTCTATTTCTATTATTAAAATCTTTTGTATCTTGTTTATCTATTATATAGAAATTCTTACAAGATTCTTCTACTTCTTTTTCTATTTCTTTTCCTTCATATTCTAGTTTATCAATAGTACACACTTCTTTAGCATATTCATCATATGTTAAAATTTCAGGTTTGTTAATTAGATTAACTCCTGTAGATATCATAACTATTATTGATATAATTGCTCCTACTATAAGTATTAAGTTTACTATTTTTAAAAATAAATCTTTTTCTTTAGAAAATAATTTCATATTAATCCTCCATTATAACTAGGTAATATTTCTTTTTACCTCTTCTTATTATTACATATTTATTATATAATGAAGTTTCTTTATTTACAACCATTTCTAAATCATTTACTTTTTCACCGTTAAGTGAAATAGATCCATTAGATATAAATTCTCTAGCTTCTCTCTTACTAGAAAGTATACCAGTATCTACTAGTAAATCCACTATATTTTTAGAAGTAGAATTATATGTGTCTACTCCTGCCATAGCATCAACTAATTCTTCTTCAGTTAATGATTTAATATCTCCACTAAATAAAGCTTCAGTTATTTTAATTGCTTTATTAGCTTCTTCTTCTCCATGTAGATCTTTTATTACTTCATATGCTAATGCTTTTTGTGCATATCTTTCTTCTGGTTTTTCTATATGTTTTTTCATTAATTCTTCTATTTCTTCTTTACTTAAGAATGTAAATACTTTTAGATATTCTTCTACTTTATCATCAGCGGAATTAATGAAATATTGATATATTTGGTAGCTAGAAGTCTTATTCTTATCAAGCCATAAAGCATTTCCTTCACTCTTACCAAATTTTTTACCTGTTGAATCAAGTATTAATGGCATTGTAAATGCATATGCTGTTTTACCTAATTTCTTATTAATCAATTCTATACCAGTAGTTATATTACCCCATTGATCAGAACCTGCTACTTGTAATGTTACTCCCTTTGTTTGATATAAGTGTAGATAATCATATCCTTGTAATAAAGTATAAGTAAATTCTGCAAAAGTAATACCTGTCTCTAATCTTCTATTTATTATATCTTTAGCGAGCATATAATTAACATTAATATATTTACCTATATCTCTTAAGAAATCAAGAATATTAATATCTTTTGTCCAGTCATAGTTATTTACTACTTCAACATTACCATTAAATATTTCTTCTACTTGTTTCTTTATCGCTTCTACATTTCCTAAAACTACTTCTTTAGGCATTATTTCTCTTTCAGAAGTAGGTCTTGGATCTCCAATCATACCTGTAGCTCCTCCTATTAATAAAATAGGTTTGAACCCAGCTTTAGCTAATCTTTTTGCAGTAACTAGACTAGAAAAATGCCCAATGTGTAAACTATCTGCTGTTGGATCTGTTCCCCAATAGAAAGTAGCATTGCAATCATTAAGTATTTTTTCTAAATCTTCTCCTGCTTCATCCTTAATTAAACCTCTCCATTTTAATTCATCATAAAATTTCATAATATCCTCCTTAAATCTTCTATTTTTGTTTTTTCATCTATAAGTATTGCCTTCATACCAATACTTTCTGCACCCTTTATATCTTTTCCTTTACTATCCCCAATCATAATACATTCATCTATATTATATGGTTTAATAGCTTCCATAAATGCTTCTTTATTAGGTTTATTTTTTACTTTATCAGTGTATATTTGCTTACTAAAATATTTATCTATTCCCATATTTTTTATTCTATTTACTTGGCTTTCAGTAAACCAATTAGATAATATAACTAAATCATATTTACTACTAAGATATTCTAAAGTATCTATAAATTCTTTACTTGGGGTTTCTATACAATTACTTAGATATTTCATCCATACATCAATATAATTACTAGGCAAATTTAAATTTAATCTTTCATTTAATAATTTAATAAAACCTTCTCTTTTATATGTATCATAATAATTTTCATAATCCTCTACTACTTCATCATATGATCCTATTATACTTTTATCATATGGAATACCTAAGTCTTTGAATGTATTACTAAGACTATAATCATAGTATTCATTTTTCCATGTAATTAAAGTATTATCTACATCAAATATTAATCTTTTAATCATATTACCTCCTTAAAAACGAAAAAAAGCCTACGATGTAAGGACGAATTACCGCGGTACCACCTTACTTCATAGACTTCTATGCATCTTAAATTATAACGTAATTAACGTGTTAACTATGATATTTGTATTTCATTAATATATTAATTTAAGTTTTCACCACACACTTAATCTCTAATAAATAATATATTAATTACTGATAATATCGTCTTCATTAACTATTAATGATTATATTTTATTTTTTTAAATTAGTCAATTATTCTTCTTTCTTTGCTAATTTTTTAGTTTCTTTTTTAGGTTCTTCAATTTCTTTTTTATCATTTACTTTGAATACCTTTTCAATAGCTCCTGCGATAATATTAATAAGTTTATCACTGAATGTAGATAACTTATCAGTAGCAATATCTATTACATCAAAAGCACCATTCATATTATGTACTTTTTTATCTACTGTATCTACTACTGTTTGAACTTTATTTAATGCTTTAATTGCTTTAATAGAAATAATAATTAATAGAATTATAAGTGCAATTAATAAAATATATATTATTATAGGTAATAATTGACTTAAATACTCCATCATTATTCTTCCTCCTCATCATCTTCATTGTACATGTTATCTATTAAATTAAATAAATCTTCTTTTTCTTCTTTATCTTTCTTTTCTGTTTCTTCAATTACTGAAGCTACTGTTCTACTTCTTCTAGTTCTTTTTGGAACTTCTATTTTTACATCTGGAGCTAGATCATCATCTTCTTCAGATTCATCTTCAGTTTCTTCAATTGATGATACTTTTACTTCAGGTATTTCTACATCTTTGAATTCAACTTCTTCTGCTACTGATGGAGCTGGTTCTTCTACTTCATCATATGTAATAATAACTGATTCTTTAGAATCATCATTTTCTTCATCATCAAGATTATAGAATACTTCAGTATTCATAGTCTTTTCTAATTCTTCATCTAAATCTTTATATGCTCTATTTCTTACACTATCAAAATCTACTGTTTTTTTATCTAGAGAAAATTCTTTAGTTTTATCTGCATCTACAACATCATCTACAGTATAATTCTTATCTAATACACCATATACTGGAGATATAACTGGAGTTGGTTTAAATTTCTTCTTTTCTTCGGGTCTTTTTGGTTCTTCACGTGAAATATTATGATAAATACTTCTAGTATATGTAGTTTCTTTTACTGGTTCTTTTCTAACATAAGGTGTTTCTTCTTTTACTTCTTCTTTTTCTTCTTTATCAAATATATCATCTCCCATATCCATTGGGAAATTAAATGTTCTTTCTGCTCTAAATAATTCTCTTTCAGATAAATCATTATTAGCTTCTTGTTTAACATCTTTTACTTCTTCTACTACTTTTGGTTCTTCTTCAAACTTAGGTTCTTTCTTGAAAGGATTAAATTTTTTCTTTTCTACTGGTTTTGTTTCTTCATAATCTCCATCTACATCTTCATAGAAAAAGTTTTTTACCTTATTAATAAAACTCATAAAACTCACCTCTAATCTTCATCCTGCTCTATTTCTTTCTTTTCAATTAATTCTTTACTAGCTTCTTCCCCATTATAGGTATCATATTCACTTGCATATTTTATAAATGATCTATTATTATTCTTTTTAACATTAAATATATTATATTTTTGGTTTGCACTTAAATTATATTTTTCTTCTCCAAGTAAATTTTCTATAACATTATCATTATATTTTATACTTGATAATATATATGCCATATTATTTAATGCATCTTTTAAGTCTTTTTTATTTACATAACCTTCAATCTTAGAGTAATTATACATCATCTCAACAAAGTATTTACCTTTGTCTTCATTGACTTCTACATAACCATTCTTATCTTTATACTCTAATTTACTTGATAAGAATGCTTTTTTATCTACTTTATATTTATTTTCAGTTTTATAATAATAACTAACAACATCTGCATATAAGTAATATCTAGAATCATTACATTTTAATACTTCATTAAATTCATTTGATTCTATTTTAGTTACTCCCATAGGTAACTTATATTGATATCCAATTGCATTATCACTAGTATATTTACTATTTCTTTTTAAGATAGTATTTATATTTTTTAAGTAATTATTAGTATTAATATTTACCATAGAACATCCAGTAAATAAAAGGATAAATAAAAATAGAATTGTCTTTTTATATCTCATTTAAGCACCTACTTTTATCTCCTTTAATTATATCAAAAAAAAATACTTTTTTAAAGTATTTTTTAAAATTAATCTTTGTATGCTTCTAATCTATTTATTCTAGTCCCCATTTCACTAAATTTCTTTTCATATTCAGTCATAAAGTTCTCTTTAATATCACTATTTATAAGATCTAAAGATATATTCTTAAGCTTATATCCATAATCGCTTAAACTTTCTATAGAAAACTCAAATAAATGAATATTATCAGTCTTCATAAATATAGTTTTATTAGATTTAAATATATCATCATAAAGTTTTAAAAATCTTTCATGTGTTAATCTTCTTTTAGCATGTCTTTCTTTTGGCCATGGATCAGAAAAGTTTAAATAAATAAGATCTACTTCTTTATCAAAAACTTCATTTATTTCTAAAGCATCCATTCTTATAAATCTAAGATTAGGAATATTTTTATCTATCTTTTTAACTGCATACATTAAAACTGTATCATATTTTTCAATAGCAATATAATTATTTTCAGGATGATTAATAGCATTTGCTATTATAAAATCACCTTTTCCACATCCTATTTCTATATATAATTTATTATTGTTATTAAAAACAGTATTCCATTTTCCTTTATAATCCTTAGGATTATTAATAACATACTCTGATGCAGTTATTATTCCTTTAGCATCTTTATTATTTCTAAGTCTCATAAATCATATTCCTTTACTTCAGTGTTTTTTAGTCCTAAATTTAATAATTTTCCATCTTCTGGAACACCATTAAAATAAACATAAAATGCTTTAGATACACCACTATGCGCTACTATCAAAACACTTTTATAATTTTTTTCTTTTAATTCATCTAAGAATTCTTTTACTCTATCACATAATTCTTTGGTCATTTCTGCAGTACCAAATCTCTTTTCAGAATAATAATTCCATTGTTCATCTCTATCTACTAATGAACAAGATACTCCTTCTAAAGAGCCATGTTTTCTTTCTTGTAATCTGTCATCAGTGATTATTTCTTTATTATTAACATTAATTATTTCTGCAGTATGAAGTGCTCTTAATAATGGTGAAGATATAATTATGTCATAATCTATATCTTTAATCTTTTCTCTTAAATCTTCAGCTTGTTTAATTCCCACTTCATTAATGTCTTCATTAACATAGTTAAATCTACCTATAACATTTGATTCACATTGACCATGTCTAATTAAATATAATTTCATAAAATCACCACACAAAGATTATAACATTTATAATAAAAAAATAACATATAAATGTTATTTTTTTGATACATAATATATTTTATATTCTTTATTATTTATCTTATATTTTACTAATACTTTCATAGTAATTTTTAAATCTTTTTCATAAGGAATATATCCTACTAAGATAAGACCACTAGGTTTTTTATCTTTTAAAAGAGATTCTTTATCATCAAATATACCTATAGAAGGATATATATCTTCTGTTTTTTTATTATGATAACAAATCATAGTAATATCCGTAATATCTTCTTTTACTTCATCAAGTATAACTTGATATCTTATTTCTTTTTTAGTTATTTGATCATATCTAATTTCTATATTAAATGGATATTCTTTTGAAGATTCTTTTACTTTTTTAAGTTCCTCAATATAATTTAAATATTCTTCTTTTTCTATAGAAGTATTTGTACATCCACATATAAAGAATATTAATAATAAACATATTAATATTTTTTTCATAAAACCTCATTTAAATAATTACGAGTAATATTATCTATTATTCCAGGAGCAGTCTCCTCATATTCTTCTGTTTGAGCTGAATAATCTCCTTCTTCTGATATTCTATCAGAAATACCTTTAATTATAACTATATCAATATTATTTAATTTACATACTCTAGCAATAGCAGCAGCTTCTGTATCAGATGCTACCATGTCTGTTTCTTTAGCCATTAAATAATCTTTTTTAGTTACTAAAGATTTATCACTAGTACCAAGAAGTCCCTCAAAATATTTCATAGATACATTTACTTTATTAAGTTCTATAATATTACTTTCTTTAATTAATGGTTCTATTTCTCTAATAGATAAATCATATTCTGATACTTTATCTGGAATAATAATATCTCCATAATCAAGATAATCTGCTACTAAAGTAGCAGTACCTATAAATATTACTTTTCTTAAATTAAATTTATCTATCATATATTGAACTGCTGCAGAAGACATTGCTTTTCTACCTATACTTCTAAAAAGAAGTACATCTTTATTATAAATATTAGTCTTATAATAATCTCCATAAATATATTTATCTGTTAGATTACTATCTATTTCATATACTTTAAGTAATGCTTCCCATTCAATTTTAGAAGTAACTAAAATTCCTATCATAATATCTCTTCTTCCTTATATCTAGAATTATATAAATCATCATCTTCAAGTACTTCAGTTTGTTCTTCTATTTCTGGTAATTCACTAATATTAGATAAATTAAAATAATCTAAGAATACATCAGTAGTTTTATATAAATTAGGTCTACCTGGACTATTCTCATCTTTACCAGATACTTCAATTAATCCTTTAGCTATTAAATTTCTAAGCATTTGAGAACTATTAATACCTCTTATTTCATCTATTTGAAATCTAGTAACAGGTTCATTATATGCAATTATAGCAAGTGTTTCTAAAGCCGCATCTGATAAATTATTACTTACTTCTAAAGCTAATGATTTTAAATATTCATTTTCTTTTTCTTTAGTAACTAATTTATAGTTATTTCCAAGTACTTTAAGTTCTATTCCAGAATCATCTTTAGAATATTTTTCATTCATTTTAGTAATAGTATTATCTAATTCTTCTTCACTAATATTTAATATATCAAGTAATTCATCTTTAGATAATCCTTCACTACCTACCGCAAATAATAATGCTTCTACTGAACTAATCATCTTTTTCACCATCCCTACTGCTTACATATATTTCATTAAAATTATTTTCTTGTGTAATAATTATTTCTTTATTCTTAGCCATTTCAAGTACTGTTAAGAATGTAACTACTACATACTCTCTAGTTCTTTCTTTAAATAATTCAAAGAAAGATACTTTCTTTTTAGATTTAAGTATTTTCTTAATATCTCTACTTCTTTCTTCAATAGATATTTCTCTAGTAGTTATTTTAGTTTCTATTGGTTTTTCTAATTCTTTTCTTTCTAAGAATTTAGCAAGTGCCATAGCTAAATCATCAACAGATATTGATCCATCGTTTTCAATATGTTTATCACTTAAACTATAAAAATTAATTGGATCTTTAGTATAGAATTCTTTTCTTTCTTCTTCTAAACCTTTAAAAGAAGATATCATATCTTTATACTTTTGATACTCTACTAATCTATTAACAAGATCTTCTCTTGGATCTTCTTCCTCTTCTTCATCATAACTAGGTAATAGCATTTTAGATTTAATTTCTAATAACTCACTAGCCATAACTAAATATGAAGATGCTACTGTTAAATTCATTTCTTCCATTTTATTTATAAAATCTAAGTATTCTTCAGTTATCTTAGAAATAGATATATCATATATATCCATTTTATTAGTTTTAATTAAATGAAGTAATAAATCTAATGGACCTTCAAAGTCGTTAATAACAAAGTTTGTTTCCATATGCTTCACCTACCTTAATCATTATATCATTTTTTCTTGATAAATACAAAGGATTAATATATAATTAAAGCATGAAAAGATTTAATATGATTGATGAAAAATTTATTTGTGAACATTGTAATAAAGAAGTAAATGAACTTGGATATACTGCTAGAGATCATTGCCCATACTGTCTTTATTCAAAACATGTAGATATTAATCCTGGTGATAGATTAAATCCTTGCAAAGGATTACTAAAGCCAATTGATATAGAAAAGTTTAAAGATACATATAAAATTATCTATAAATGTGAAAAATGTGGAGAATTACATAAGAATATTATGGCTAATGATGATGACTTTGATTTAATAATTGAATTATCAAAAAAAGAAGGGTAAACCTTCTTTTTTTATTCATTTAATGAATCAATAATTCCTAAGATATAATCTGTTATCATAGAATCATCTACTACATCTAGTAAATCATCTTCTTCAACATCAGCAGCATACTTTCTATAATCATTAA
Source organism: Caryophanales bacterium (assembly GCA_016290885.1). Lineage (GTDB taxonomy): Bacteria > Bacillota_I > Bacilli_A > RF39 > UBA660 > RUG13038. The sequence goes on from JAEEVN010000018.1 coordinate 15,429, forward strand.
TTAAATCAATTGTTAAGATATGATCAGTAAGCATAGCTTCATCTGAAACAGAGATTATACCATCACTATCAATATCACCACGAATAATTACGATTGCTTCATCATGTAAAACGCCATTAATAACAAGTTTAATTTTTAAACCAGTATAAACATTTACACTATCATAATCATCACTAGATATTAAGTTATCTTCTAAGTCATATACCTCTAGATATTCTCTTGGATTATCTAACTTATCTAAGAAATCACTTATATTAACTCCTGGTTCTTCACCAATTATTATTCTTGCTAAATCTTTATCAAGAACATCAAGTATACTACTTGTTATCTTATCAGATACTACTGTTACATGTACTACCTTTGGTGTTATCTCTGGGTGATTCTTAACACTTATTGTTATATTAGCTTCACCAGGGAATATACCATATACATCACCATTATCATATACATATACAATAGCACTTTGATCTACTTCATATAGATATTTACCTACACAACCTTCTGGTAAACCATTAATATATAAATTCTTAGTTTCACCGACAGTAATAAACATATTATCTTCTACTTCAATATCTTCAATTATATCTTGTTGAAGAGTAATTGTATAAGTCTTGGTAGTAACTCCATCTTCTGCAGTTACTTTAATATCAAATGTTTGACCATCACCAGTATAATTAATTGTACTTGGTATTAACTCTGCAGTAGCAGCTGGATCAGTAATACTATAAGTTAAATAATCTTCTAAATTATTATTTACTTCAAATGGAATAATCCATGTATATTCAGTAGTTTCTCTATCAAATGGTATATTTAAATCTCCTACACTAACTTCTAGATTATCTAAAGTAGCATAGTTACCTTTAGCTCTATTAACATTCATTGTATATGTATTAACAAGAATATTATTCTTATTATATAGTTCTACAGTAACTAAAGTATCACCTTCAGGTAACCTATAATTACTTACTTCACTATCATTAACTTTAATCTTAACACTATGTTCAGGTGTAGAAGTTAAATAATATACATCTAAAGTTTCATATTCATATGGAACTTTAATACTATATTCATTTGAACTAGGTTCAAATGGAGGTACTAATGTGCATTCATCTTCAACACATGGTACACTGTCTAATCCATTTAATCCTAAATATAATAAATAAGCATCTTTCTTAATAGTTATATTATATATATTAATTGAACCATCTTCTGCAGTAACAATTATTTCATGTTCTACTATATCTTCTTCCATATCTATAGTACCTAATCCTACTACAGTAGAATACTCAGACATAGGTTCTCCAGTTAAAGTTATTTCATCTAAATATTCATATATTTCTAATACATAACTATTAGTATCTGGATTAAACTCTGGAGTAAATACTCCTTTATCACTTTCTAATATTCTTAATCTATTATCAGTATCTTTAATATATTCAACAGTTAAAGTATAAACATTAGTAGTTACTCCATCATCTCCAGTAACTGTTATTTCTATAACATCACCTGCGTGAACTTCATCAATTGGTAATGTATCAGTAACAGTACTATCTGGATTAGAAGGTACATAATGTATATCTTCTTTATCTATATATTCTGTATCCTTAGGTATTTGCCATACATAATCATTCTTATCTTTATCAAAACTTTCAGTTAAAGCACCATAATCCACAGTTAAATCATCTAGTTTTACTTCTACTTCAATTAATGTAATAGCAGCATGTCCATCACCATTATTACCAACTTGATTAGTAACACCATCAGGTGAAGGCATTAATTCATTACCAGCTTTCATAACAGTATCAGTAAATACTTTACCACTATAGTGAACATTTGAATCACTACCTGTTTTTGGAGTTAAATCGTCTTCTGCAGTTATAGCAACAGCTCCTGGATGACCAGAAACGAATGATGAACCACCACCACCTGATTTCCATACTCCTGTTGCTCCTCCATAGTAGCCGCCGCCGCCACCACCTGAAGAAATTATTTCAGTTGATGGATTCAAAAGTGTTGATCCTTGTCCAAACGATCCAATATAGGCTGTCGTATAACTTGTACTATCGCGCCAATCATTCTGTGCTGTTCCACCAGCACTCATTCCACCTGTTGTTTGTGTTCCTCCTGTTGGAGTTATAGAGGTAAATCCTCCTGTTGATCTGATTACACCAGCTCCACCGGTTAAATCACCACCAGTACCTCCATCAATAATTGAATAATTTGTTTCATTACAATAATTTTGGTGTGTTCCACCTCCACCACCAGCAACCATTATTCTTGAAGCTAGTGAAGATGTACTATTCCAATTACCAGATACTAATCTTATATCAGTGGCGCCTCCACCTCCTGATACTTGTCTAAAACAATTATCAACTCTTAATTGACCGTCACCACCGCCGTTATATCCACCTTGTCCAATACCTACTTGAGCAGTGCCAGTACCTTGGCCTCCAACATAAATATATAATACTTCATTTTTCTTTAATTCAATAACACCACTTGAATAACCTCCGCGGCCTCCAAATGCATGATCACTAAGAGTATCTTCAGCAAAATCATATGTATTTCCACCAGAAGCTCCCCATGTTTCTAGTTTATATTTTCCAGTTGTTGGTGCTATAAATGTTTGATAATCGCCTGTATAACCAAATTCAGTTTTTTCATCTTCAGGTTCTGGAATATAAGATATTTTTGCATAACCATTACCAGTATTACCTTTCATAGTTCCTGTTCCATCATATGTTGGAATATCTTGAGTTCCATTCTTCATAACGCCATTAGTAAATACTTTTCCAGAATAGTGATATGAACATGTTATATCATTAGTTTGATCAGCGCATCCACTTTTTGGTGTTATATTATTTTCTGAAGTAACAGCAACTGAGCCAAGATATCCAGAAATGAATGATGAACCACCACCACCTGATTTCCATACTCCTGTTGCTCCTCCGTAGAAGCCGCCGCCGCCGCCACCTGAAGAAATTATTTCAGTTGATGGATTTAAAAGTGTTGAGCCTTGTCCAAACGATCCAATATAGGTTGTCGTATAACTTGTACTATCATGCCAATCACTCTGCGATGTTCCACCAGCACTCATTCCACCTGTTGTTTGTGTTCCTCCTGTTGGAGTTATACGAGTAAATCCTCCTGTTGATCTGATTACACCAGCTCCACCGGTTAAATCACCACCAGCACCTCCATCAATAATTGAATAATTTGTTTCAGAGCAATTATTTTGGTGTGTTCCACCTCCACCACCAGCTACCATAATTCTTGATGCTAGTGAAGGTGTACTATTCCAATTACCAGATACTAATCTTATATCAGTGGCACCTCCACCACCTGATACTTGTCTAAAACAATTTTGAACTACTCTTAATTGGCCGTCACCACCGCCGTTATATCCACCTTGTCCAATACCAATTTGAGCAGTGCCAGTACCTTGGCCTCCAACATAAATGTATAATCTTTCACCTTTTTGAAGTTCTATATAACCACTTGAATAGCCTCCACGGCCTCCATAAGCGTGATCAATAAGTCCATCGTTTGCTAGTTTAGCTGTATTTCCACCAGAAGCTCCCCAAGTCTCCATCTTATATTTACCTGTGAAAGGTGCTATGAATACTTGGTAATCTCCTGTATAGTCAAATTCTTGTTGATATTCTACTTCTTTTATAACTCTCATAGTATATGTTTTAACTACTTGATTATTATTAGGATCATCATTATATACATCTACTTTTACTACTACTGTACCTTCTACTGGTAATTCATATCCATCTACATATGGATTACCATCTACAGTCATAACAGATGTATGATGTGTATCTGGTAATGAATAATAAGCATATAAATTATCATAATCTACTGGTACTTTTATAAAGTATTCTGTAGTACCAGGATCAAATGTTGGTTCAAGAACACATTCTCCTGCCTTACATGCTTTACCATCTAAAGATGTAGAAGTTAATCCCATATCTTCTATATACATATTCTTACGAATAATTACTTGATATACTCTTATATCTCCATTTTCTGCTTGTACTGTAATATTATGTTCTACTTCATCTTCATTTAATTCTATTGTACCTAAACCATCTATTACAGTAGCATCTTGTTCATATGGAGTACCATCTAATGTTATTTCAAATACATTATTATATACTTCTATAATAACTGGATCTGTTTGATCTTTATCAAATCCATTAGGGAAATTTGGTTCAGATGTTGGAGTTGTAGCAGTTAATGTTGCTAAACGTGCATCATCTGATAACTCTCTTTGAAGAGTTAGTGTATAGGTTTTAGATAATTGATCTGCATCAATTAAAGTTATTTTAGCAAATCCATTTCCTGTTTTAGCACAATTTGATGTTGCTGCTGAGTTAACACATGTTGTTGAATTTGTTCTTGTAGAATCTTCAGTAGAAGTTGCTACTCTATAACCTACCATGTGTTTTAAATCAGTATCATTTGATTCTAGTCTTGAGTTTCCAATGTAACCAGAGCCACCGCCACCGCCGGCAATTTGATATGCTCCGGAGCCACCGCCAACTCCGCCGCCGCCGTAGAAGCCGCCGCCTCCGCATAGATTACCACCTTGTCCAAACGAACCAACAGAAGCACCTGCTCCTCCAGCAGTTTGACTACCACCTTGTCCTGGTGTTCTAGCTGCTTGGTTATTTGTTCCAGCATTACCTTTGAATCCTCCACCAGATCCTCCAGAACCATATATGTTTGCAATATGCCAATAACCGCCACCGCCGCCGCCGGCAACAATTAATATATCATCTCTTTTATTACTTAATGTAGATAATACCCCTGATGTAGTAGCAATATGTGTTGCTCCTCCACCACCGTTTTGTCTGTGGTCTCCACTACAGCCACCTCCAGTGGCACCACCATTATATCCTGTTCCAGAGCTACCATTGCATCCATGCCCTTTTCCACCTACATAAATATATAATGTCTCTCCAAGATACAAATCTATATATCCTGATGAATATCCACCATATCCACCAATACTATTATTACTAAATGTTCCACCTTCTGCACCCCATGTTTCAAGTTTATATGTACCTGTATAAGGTGCAATGAATTCTTGAACATCTCCTAAATATCCAAATTCTTCAACACTTGGTGTATTTACAGTAATATTAAATGTATCTCCATCTTGTGAATAAGTAACAGGTTGTATATCTAATGATGATTTTGAATCTGTTAATTTTGCAATAACATCATCTGCAGTGAGTCTAGTTGTTCCTTTTGGTATTACCCACGTATAATTATATTTATTTCCCTTAAAATCTTCTTTTAAATAACCCTTACCATCTACTATATCCAAACTCTTTAATCTTCCTACATCTGTTTTTTCTCTTAATAGTGTCACTTTATATTTTTTAACTAAATTATTTGCATTATTATAGATATTATAAGTTATAGTACTTTTTACTTTTGCCAAATTTGGATTTGTTGCATAGTTTTGATTATTTATTTTTATTACTACTTTTAGTCCATTATGAGATGGAATATATGTGGTATTTAATGTCTCATACTCATAAGGGACAGTAATTTCATATTCTTCAATTAAAGGGTTAAACTCTGGATTTAAAACGCATCTTTCGTCTCCACATTCATAGTTTTCTAACCCATTAATAACTATATTTTCTAAATACATATTTTTAATAATATGAATATGATATATTTCTATTGTACCATCTTCAGCTTGTGATTGAATTGTTACATCTTCCTCATAATCATTTAGTGGAATAATACCTGTCGAATTCGATTCTTCACCATTTTCTCCATAGAAATAAGTTATTCCTTGATTATCTTGTTCATTGGCAATAGAAGTTAAAGTAACTGAACTAGCATCCTCAAAGATTTCTAAAGTATAATCCCTAACACCAGAATCAAATTCCTCTTTGAATTGACCTTTATCACTTGTGATATTAGATAAAGTTCCATCATTAGACACAAATCTTTCTAGAGATAATGTATATGTATTAATTTCAGGGTTTCCTTCCTCAAAAACTTGAATATTAAAAGTATCTCCATCTTGTGTATAGGTAATTGATGTTGTTGGGAATGAAATATTAAAATATGGTGATGCTGCTGTAGGAATTAAGTCATCACTTGTAAAATAATCTATACCTTTCGGTATTACCCATGTATAATCAAATTTTGTGTCTTGAAATGTTTCTTTTAAATATCCTTTCCCCTCTGCAATTTCTAAATCACTCAATAATGCTGGGCCTTTTATTAAAGTAACCTTGGCATATCCATTTCCTGTTTTAGCACAGTCTGATGTAGCTGTTGAGTTAACACATGTTGTTGAATTTGTTCTTGTAGAATCTTCAGTAGAAGTTGCTACTCTATAACCTACCATGTGTTTTAAATCAGTATCATTTGATTCTAGTCTTGAGTTTCCAATGTAACCAGAG